>NZ_JAMYRV010000006.1:0-163647 GCF_040321555.1 Mesorhizobium sp. M0317
CGATGCGGGCTATGGCGAGCCCGGCGGGGCCCGCGGCCGAGCCGAGCGGGCCCACGGGCCGCCCCGCAACCGAAAGCGCCGTGCCGGGCGCGGGTACGGCGCGGTGGGCCGAAACGATCAGCACGCGGCGCCTGGCGGTGCCGCGATGCTGCATGCGCGAGACCACTTCCTGGCCGACATAGCAGCCTTTCTTGAAGCCGACGCCGCCGGTCTCGTCGAGCAGCACGTCGTGAGGGAAGGCATCGCCGAGCTGATAATCGGAACCGCTTTCGGCAATGCCTTTGGCGATGCGGAGCGCCTTCCACGCAGCCGGGTCGCCACCTGCGGATGCGCCGCCATAGAAACGGCTCACAACCACATCGCGGAAGCGGGCATCGGCAAGTGTCGTTGAATCAGAAGGTGAGGCGCTTGAATCATCGCCCCACGCAACCGTCACAAGCACTTGATCCTGCTTCGCGATCTCGGCCTTGGCGCGCAGCTTGTAAAGCATCAGCCGGCGCAGGAAGTCGTCTGCGACGTCGGCACGGCAATCCAGCCGGAATCCGTCCTCGCCGCTACGCGAGATCAGGAAATCAAACAGGATCTTGCCTTGCGGCGAAAGCAGCGCACCGGGTTTTGCCGCACCGGCGCCCAGCGTGTCGAGGTCGGTGGTGAGGATGTTCTGCAAAAAATGCTCGGCATCCGGGCCTGACACAGAAATGAGAGCGCGGTCTTTGAGCAGGGCAAAAGGCATGGGCGGCAAAGAACCTGATCTTGCAAAACGGTCGGCCTTTACGTAAGCCGACGATACTCCCCCCGCAAGAGACCGAACGCCCATGGCCACCACCTACGACCTCATCCTGACAGGCGGCACGGTGGTCAACCATGATGGCGAGGGCGCGCGCGATGTCGGCGTCAAGGGTGGTCGCATCGTCGCAATGGGCGATCTTCGCCAAGCTTCGGCCGGCGAAGCGATCGACTGTCGCGGGCTGCACGTCCTGCCCGGCGTCGTTGACAGCCAGGTGCATTTTCGCGAGCCGGGGCTGGAGCACAAGGAAGATCTCGAGAGTGGATCTCGCGCCGCTGTTCTGGGCGGGGTCACCGCCGTCTTCGAAATGCCCAACACCAATCCGCTGACCACCAGCGAGGCGGCGCTTGCCGACAAGGTGCGCCGCGCCACCAGCCGGATGCATTGCGACTTCGCCTTCTGGGTTGGCGGCACGCGCGAGAATGCCGATGATGTCGGTGAGCTCGAGCGGCTGCCCGGTGCTGCCGGGATAAAGGTGTTCATGGGCTCGTCCACCGGCGATCTGCTGGTCGAGGACGACGAGGGTGTCGCATCGATCCTGCGCAACACCCGCCGCCGTGCCGCCTTTCACTCGGAGGACGAGTTCCGGCTGCGCGAGCGCCTGGGCCTGCGCGTCGAGGGCGACCCGTCATCGCATCCCGTCTGGCGCGACGAGATCGCGGCCTTGCGCTGCACCGAGCGGCTGGTGCGCATCGCGCGCAGCACCCGCGCCCGCATCCATGTCCTGCACATCTCCACTGCCGAAGAGATCGTGTTCCTCGAACAGCACAAGGATGTCGCCACCTGCGAGGCGACGCCGCACCATTTGACGCTCACCGCCGACGACTATGCGCGGCTGGGCACGCTGATCCAGATGAATCCGCCGGTTCGCGCGGCCCGCCATCGCGACGGCGTCTGGCACGGCATTGCGCAAGGCATCGTCGATGTGCTCGGCTCCGACCACGCCCCCCACACGCTGGCCGAAAAGGCAAAGCCCTATCCGGCCTCACCGTCGGGGATGACCGGGGTGCAGACGCTGGTGCCGATCATGCTCGACCACGTCAATTCAGGCCGGCTGACCCTGCAGCGCTTCGTCGACCTCTCCAGCCATGGCCCACAGCGCATCTTCGGCATGGCCCGGAAAGGCCGTATCGCCGCAGGCTATGACGCCGATTTCACCATTGTCGACCTCCAGCGGCGCGAGACCATCACCAATGCGCAAGCCGGCTCCAAGGCCGGCTGGACGCCCTATGACGGCAAGGAAGTCACCGGCTGGCCGATCGGCACCATCGTGCGCGGTCGTCGCGTGATGTGGGAAGGCGAGATCGTCACGCCCGGGCAGGGCAGGCCGGTAGAGTTTTCCGAGGCGCTGCCGGCTTAGCGGTTTCTTGCTGCGTTGGATTTTTTAAGCGCTATCCACTACGTTAAGGGCATTATGAACGCAGATATCGCGCCCATGATTGTCCCTGCGGAGTTTCCGGAGCTCCAGGCGCTCGCCTGGAACCGCGATGCGGCACGCCCGATTCCGGCCGAAGAGGCATTTGCGCTGTATGAGCGTAATTGGCGGTTTGTCGATCAAAAGCGTCTTACTGTGCGTGAGAAGATGCTTATCCAAAGTTTGGCAGACAAATTCGGTCACGGCGTGCTCTTGACCGCCGGCTGATTTCCCTCACCTGATCGTTCCTCGCAGCCGGAATATCAACAGGACACACCGCGAGCGTCATGATGGAATTCAAGAGGCCCGAGCACCAGATCATTGCCGAAGCGCTCGGATTGATGGATCGCCATTTCCTGACCGCAAACCAGTGCTGGTTCGGCGGTGGCACTGCGATCGTTATGAAATTCGGGGAATATCGCCGCTCACTGGATGTGGACTTCCTGTGTGCGGACAGTGATGGCTATCGCGAATTGCGGACCTCCGCAGCCGAACGTGGCGTCAGAGCATTCTTTCCTGAGCCGGTCGAGGCTGTTCGGGACTTCCAGATCGATCAATATGGCTTGCGGACGATCGTGCGGTTGAAAGGCCAAACGATCAAGTTTGAAGTCATCCGCGAAGGCCGCATAAAACTGCGAGGCCATTTCGACGACGATCTGAATGTATCCGCCCTGGTCCCGGCGGATATGTTTGCCGAGAAGTTGCTGGCGAACGCGGATCGATGTCAGGACCGTGCAATTGCATATCGCGATGCCATCGATCTTGGAGTGCTGGTTGGCATCTATAAGGAAATCCCGAGCGACGCTGTTGGCAAGGCGAAGGCGGCCTATGGCGTGGATATCGAGCGCAAGGTGGCTTGGGTGGTAAACAGGCTGCGGGACAAGGAAGAATTGCGGCATGCCGCCGAGGTGCTGCAAATGGATCCCAACGCGGCGGTCGAAGCGATTTCGGCCCTTCGAAATGAAGGTATCCGCATATGGCCTGACACAGGCCTCGAGCTTTCTAGCCCTAGCCAGTAGCCATCCCAGGGGAATCGCCGTTCAATCCCCGGCGACGAAGAATGTCCACTGCCCGGCCGGCGTGATGCCGACGCGGTAGAAGATGTAGGCGCCGAACTGCTTCATGTCGTCATAGTCGCCGGCGGTGACGATCTTGAACAGTTCGACCCGCTGCCTGGCGTTGAGCTTGTCCAGCGGCAGGGCGAAGAAATATGGCCAGACATAGAGTTCCTGCGGTGTGCCGACGTCTACATGGACATAGCCGGCATTGAGCACCTCTTCCAGGATAGCGAGGATTTCCTGACCTTCCTTGTCGCCCGATAGCCCTTTCAGGAAGGCGATCGGGTCGCCCTCGATTTCGCCCAGCGACAATTGGGTCATGGTGTCGCCCTTGCCGATCAGCGGCCGCAGCTTCTCGATGTCGCCGCTTACGCAGGCCTCGACCATCAGATCGCGCATGCGCCTGACGGGCTCGGGCAATTTGGAAAGGTCATAGACGACTTCGGGCACCGGCGCTTCTGGATCGGCACGCGGGTTGGCCACGCCGCCATCGTTGGCGGGGGCTTCCGGTTGGCTTTGTTCGGGCTCCGTGGGCGATTTCGGCTGGCTAGCGGCCGGTGGCGCCGTGCCGGGCAGATCGGGCATTGGCACTGAATTTTCCGACGGCGCCGTCTCACCATTGGCTGGTGGCCCGGCAGGAGCTGGAAGCTCCTCGCGCTTGATCTCGCTCAGCGCATAGGCAGGGTTGCTGGTCAGGACAAGCGCCAGCGGAACCGCGGCGCAAGAGGCGGCAAGCCAGATGCTGAGGACCACGCCGCGAGGCCGGCCTGACATCGAAAAATTCACCGCTTGCCTCTCCTTGGGCCTAGGCTGTTCAGGCATGATGCCCAAACGGCGCGCCGTCGTCAAAGAACCGGTAAGCTGGCGATGCACCCTCTGAGACGCGCGACGCCTAGTGCCGAAACCGCTCCGGCTCGAAGGCGCCGGCGATCACCTTTTCACGCATGCGATCGAGCAGGGCAAGGGCCGAGGTTTCGCCATTGGCTCGCAGCATCTCGCCGAACGCGGTTTCAAGCGCTGCCTCGGCGATGATTTCAGGTTCTATGCCGGCCGACAGACCTTCCGCCCAGGCCTCGCTATGGCTTTCCACCGCGGTCAGGCGCTTTTCTTCCCTGACCAGCGCGTCGATGTCGTTGACGCCATGTTCCATTTGCGATGTCCACCTTTTCAAGCGGCGGTCCGACGGGTCGGATCCGGCTTGGGCTGCCCCTATCTCACGCAGGCTAAGTAAGTATCTGTAAATACGACATTTTTTTGATCGTCTTTACAAACTTCGTCGCCTGCGTTCGGTCCGATTCAAACTTAGCCGATTAGACCGGTGAGCGGGATGAAAACCTTCAGTTTGAGTTAATTCCGCATTCGCGCGCTAACGTTTCGTTAATACTGTTGCGCAAGTGCAACACCAAGATTGCATCAACGTGCCGTGGATACAAGGCGGGTGCTCGAAAAGGCGTTCGCTAAACGCCGTCTGGCGCTCGTCAGTTGCCGTAACGCGAGGCGATGTCGCGCGACAGCGTCTCGCCTTCCTTCATGTAGCGGCTGATGGCTTCGGTCGCTGACGGCGTGCATTGGGTATAGGTGCCGCCGAAGGAACGGTAACCGCGGTTGAAGCTGGCGATGAAGCGGGCACGCCGCTCCGGATCGGGATTTTCCGAATCGATCAGCTTTTCCATCTCGGTGCGCCACTGGTCGCCCTTTTCGCCGCACAGATTGCGCAGGAAATGCAGCGACCCCAGCACCTCGGCCAGTCGCATCAGCCCGGGCTCGAACGGCGACTCGGCGGCCAGCGCCGGCTGCACGGCAAAAGCCGTGGCGGTGGCGATGCATGCGGCAAGGAACAGCGAGGTGCGGGTCATAAGTCTATCTGACGAAACATTTTGTCGCCTGCAAGGCGATTCTCGGAGCGGCAGATATGGGCCTGCTTCAGGCCAAAAGCTCTTCAGCCACCTCCATGACGTCACCCGCGAGCGGCAGCGTCGCCATTTCATCAAGACTATAGAAGGCGGCGGTCTCGGCATCGTCGCTGGCCGTCGCTTCGCCGCCGGCATAAACGGCGCCGAACACGGTCAGCAGATAGTCGACCGGGTGATTCTCGCCGCTGCCGTCGATGTGGATGTCGCGAAGCGGACGATAGTCCTGCGCCCGCAGCCCGGTTTCCTCCAGCAATTCGCGCACTGCTGCTTCTTGCAGCGTCTCTCCGGGCTCGACCTTGCCGCCGGGAAAGGCATAAAGCCCCTGCGACGGCGGCCGCGCCCGCTTGACCAGCAGCACCGTCCTGCCGCGCACGACGGCGACCGAGACTGCGGGAAGTGTCTTGCGCTGCTCGTTCATCGATCTCGTTTTCGCCTATGTGAGGCCAGACCCTTGTGGACCGGCCGGCGGCATTGAGCTTTAGCGGTTGCGCAACGCCGGTTCCATCGCCACTTTCGCGATCGGATCATTTCATCGAGCTTTCCCATGTGCGGACGCTTTGCCCTGACGGCCACGCCGGACCAGACCGCCGCCTTGCTCGGCCTGGCGGAGCTGGAGGATTTTCCGGCCCGCTACAACATCGCGCCGACGCAGCCGGTGCTGATGGCGCTGTCGGGGCCGCCGCGCATGCCGGGCTCGAATTTCCCGGATCGCCAGGCGATGCTGGTGCGCTGGGGGCTGATCCCCACCTGGGTCAAGGACACCAGGGAATTTCCGCTGCTCATCAACGCGCGTTCGGAAGGCGCTATTGAAAAAGCCTCGTTCAAAGCTGCCATGCGCCATCGCCGTGCCTTGGTGCCGGCCTCCGGCTTCTATGAGTGGCAGCAATCCGGCAGCGGCAAGAAGGGCCAGCCCTACTGGATACGGCCGAGGCATGGCGGGGTGATCGCCTTTGCCGGGCTGATCGAAACCTATGCCGAGCCGGGCGGTTCGGAAATGGACACCGGCGCCATTCTTACCGTCAACGCCAATGCCGGCTTCGCCCATATCCATGACCGGATGCCGGTGGTGATCGCGCCTGAAGATTTTGCCCGCTGGCTGGACTGCCGCACGCTCGAACCGCGCGATGTGGCCGACCTGCTCAAGCCCGCGCTGCCCGAGTTCTTCGAGGCAATTCCGGTCTCCGACCTCGTCAACAAGGTCGCCAACATCGGGCCGGAGATACAGGACATGGGCATCGTCGAGCCCGGCAAGGTCAGGCGCCAGAAGCCCGGCGCGGACGACAGTCAGATGACGCTGTTTTAGAGCGCGCTCCCAAGAAGCCAGGTCCGGTCTTCGGGAAGAACCTGCTCAATAGGAAGAGCTGTTGTTTTCAGGCGCGCTATGGGCGCCTCAGCCTTCCGTTCCGGCGCACGCCTTGTCGGCGGCCGGCACGATGCCTGTTCAGGCAGCGCGGGGCGAAGTGATTTTCGGCGCCGGCTTTTTATTCTTCGCGGTATGGAGAAGGGCGGCGACGATCGCGGCCGGGCCGATCGCACGGTAGTGGTTGGCGAGCGCCGGTTGCTTGGCGCGGCTCGATTCCTGCTTGGTTCGTGACATCGATCTCTTCCCTGGTAACATTTCCGTGTCTGCATTTGCCGGCCGAATCTGACCGAATCGTGACCTATGGTGGACTAGCCGGCGAATGTTTCATGACTGTGCCGACATGTTTAATAAAATGTTTCAGCGGCTCCTGACCTATGATCCAGCGACGCTTTTGCCGGAAGTTGCGACTTGACGGCAACACCGGCCAAGGCGATAAAGCCGCCGATGAAAACGTTTTCCGCCATTTGTGGCATTTGCATTATTGGCTAGCTTCGCGCTGGTCCGGACGTTTTCGCCTCACCTTTCCCCAGAGTGGACAAACGCCCCGGCCAGCAGGCTGGAGCCCGATTTGTGCCTTGGCACAGGTAGGCTCCATCCAGAACTTAACGGACCGGAAGGGCACGCATGTCTGACGCATCGAAGGGTCTCAGCCTCTACAACACGCTAACGCGGACGAAGGACGTGTTCGTCCCGATCGACCCGTCGAATGTGCGCATGTATGTCTGCGGTCCGACCGTCTACGACTTTGCCCATATCGGCAATGCGCGTCCGGCGATCGTCTTCGACGTGCTGTTCCGTTTGCTGCGTCACCTCTATGGCGAGGCTGGTGTCACGTATGTGCGCAACATCACGGATGTCGACGACAAGATAAACGCCCGCGCGCTGCGCGATTTCGGCGCCGAGATCGCGTTGGGAAGCCTGACGCTCAACGAGGCGATCCGCCGCGTCACCGAAAAAACCGCCGATCAGTACCACAAGGATGTCGCCGCACTCGGCTGCTTGCCGCCGACGGTTGAGCCACGCGCCACCGAGTTCGTCGCGCGCCGCGCCGACGGCAAGGTTGACATGATCACCCTCATCGAACGTTTGATCGAACGCGGCCACGCCTATGTCGCCGCCGGCGAAGTGCTGTTCGACACCGCCTCGATGCCGGATTATGGCGAGCTGTCGAAGCGCAATCTCGACGAACAGCAGGCCGGTGCGCGAATTGCCGTCGACGCTCACAAGAAGAACCCGGGCGATTTCGTGCTGTGGAAATTGTCGTCACCGGAAGAGCCCGGCTGGGACAGCCCATGGGGCAGGGGCCGTCCGGGCTGGCACATCGAATGCTCGGCCATGTCGGCCGCCTATCTCGGCGATGTCTTCGACATCCATGGCGGCGGCCTCGATTTGATCTTCCCGCACCATGAGAACGAGATCGCCCAGTCGCGTTGCGCCCACGGCACCGACGGTATGGCCAATGTCTGGATGCACAACGGCTTCCTGCAGGTCGAGGGCCAGAAAATGTCGAAGAGCGTCGGCAATTTCTACGCGATCGCCGAACTGCTGGAGACCGAAACTTTCGGCGGCCGCAAATGGCCGGGCGAGGTGCTGCGGCTGGCGATGCTGATGACGCATTACCGCGAGCCGATCGACTTTTCCGTACGCAAGCTGGAAGAGGCCGAGAATACGCTGCGCAAATGGAAGCGCGCCGCCGATCTCTCCCCGTCGGCAGGGCAAGTTCCGGCGGAGGTTGTGGCGGCGCTGTCTGACGACCTCGCCACCTATGCCGCCTTCCAGCAGCTCACGCAGCTTGCCGGTGAGGCCGCGGAGGGCAACGAAGCGGCCGCATCGCTGAAGGCATCGCTGTTGTTCCTCGGCTTCGATATCGGCGCGGCCAAGGTCGACGAGGCAGCGATCGCCAAGGCGATCGCCAAGCGCTTGGAACTGATCGTAGCGAAAAACTGGGCCGAGGCCGACCGCATCCGCGACGAGCTTCTGGAGCAAGGCGTGCAGCTGAAGGACGGCAAGGATCCTGTCACCAACGAACGCGTGACGACGTGGGAGGTGAAGCGGTGAGGGTGGCGCGAGACACCGTTGTAAGATTGGCGAAGGCGGCAGCGACAGCCAATCTCCCCCCTTGCGGGGGAGATGTCCGGCAGGACAGAGGGGGGTTCGAAGGAACGCCAGCGTTCCTTCTTGCCCACTTTCATTTCGGTCACTTTCTGAGAACGCAATGGCTGCCGGTTGAGACGCTGGCGGGACAGCACTCCCCTCTGTCCTGCCGGACATCTCCCCCGCAAGGGGGGAGATCAGCCCTCGCCTCGGTTTTCGCTAATCGCCAGCGCGGAGTGGCCTGAGCATGGGTCACGACCTCGTTCCATCGCGTCAGCGCAAGAATGCAAAGTCCATGCGTCGCGTCATGACCGATGCCGAGCTGAAACTGTGGAATGAGTTGCGGGCTCACCGGCTGATGGGGATGAGCTTTCGCCGACAGGTACCGATTAGGCCCTACATTGTCGACTTCGCCTGTTCGGCCCACCACCTCGTAGTCGAGGTTGATGGCAGTCAGCATGCCGACGTAGAAGATGCAGAACGCGACAAGGCACGCAGCGCTCAATTGAGTGCCAGTGGCTGGACCATCCTGCGCTTCTGGAACGACGACGTCATCCGCGATATCGACAATGTCTGCCAGCACATCGTGATCGAGGCCGGCTTGGCCGGCGCCGACGTGCCGGCGCCAGCAAGGGAGGAACTTGTTTCATGATCGACCATCTCGGCATCAATGTCGCCGATTTCGGCGCGTCGAAAGCCTTTTATGACCAGGCGATGGCGCCGCTTGGCGCCTCGCTGATCTACATGGTGCCACTGGAATATACCGGCGGCGCCAAGGTCGGCGGTTATGGCCGCGACCGGCCGGTGTTCTGGCTGCAGGCCAGCGATGACAAGCCGAGGACCCATCAGCACGTCGCCTTCACCGCGCGCAGCCGCGCCGAGGTCGACGCCTTCCATGCCGCGGCGCTCGCCGCCGGCGGCAAGGACAATGGCGGGCCGGGGCTGCGCCCGCATTATCACCCGGACTATTACGGCGCCTTCGTCTTGGATCCCGACGGCAACAATGTCGAGGCCGTCTGCCATGCGCCCGAATGACTATGAAACGGAGTGAAACGCCATGAGCCTCGACAACCGGCCGATCTACACCGGCGGCTGCCAGTGCGGCGCGGTGCGCTTTCGCGTCGAGGGTGCGCTGGGTGACGCCTCGATCTGCCATTGCCGCATGTGCCAGAAGGCGTTCGGCTCATTTTACGCGCCCCTGGTCTCGGTGCGTGGCGCCAAACTCGACTGGACGCGCGGCGAACCGAAATATTTCGCCTCGTCCAGCCATGTCGATCGTGGCTTTTGCGCCAATTGCGGCACGCCGCTGACCTTTACCGCGCCCGACGGCATCGGCCTCGCCATTGGCGCCTTCGACAATCCGGCTGATATCGTGCCGCTGATCCAGTGGGGCACGGAGGCAAAACTTCCCTATGTCGATACCATCCCGCAATTGCCGGCCGAGGACACTATGGCCGACATGTCGTCGGCGCCTTATCTCGCCGAGCTCGTCTCCTACCAGCATCCCGACCATGACACCGACCAATGGGACACCGAACACCGGCCGCCAGAGGGAAAATCATGACGGATGAAGTTCGAACCGGCGGCTGCCAGTGCGGCGCCGTGCGTTTCCGCATCAAGGGCAAGCTCGGCCGGGCGTCCATCTGCCATTGCCGCATGTGCCAGAAACAGTTCGGGTCGTTTTTCGGCGCCCTGGTGACAGTGCCCAAGGATGGCGTCGAATGGATGCGCGAGGAGCCGACCTACTTCCAGTCGTCGGTCAACATCGATCGCGGCTTCTGTGCCCGCTGCGGTACACCGCTGACCTATCGCCAACCTGGCGCACTGGAGATCGCCATCGGCGCCTTCGACGACCGCTCCGATCTGGCGCCGCAAATCCAGGTCAACTACGCGGTCCGATTGCCTTGGGTGGAAACGATCTTTGACCAGCCCGTGCATCAGGATCCGGATTTCTACTCCCGCCAGGAGCAGATCATCTCGTTCCAGCATCCCGACCACGAAACCACGGACTGGCCCGCGCACGGCCTGAAGATATGAGCAATGAAATGAACAGTGAACTTCGTACTCTTTATCCCGAGATCGAGGCCTTCGAGTCCGGCATGCTCGATGTCGGCGACGGCCATCATATCTATTGGGAGCGCTCCGGCACCAGGGGCGCCAAGCCGGCCGTGTTCCTGCATGGCGGTCCTGGCGGCGGCTTCTCGCCAAAACATCGGCAATTGTTCGACCCGAAGCTTTACGACGTCATCCTGTTCGACCAGCGCGGCTGCGGGAAATCGACACCCAACGCCTCGCTCGAGGCCAACACCACCTGGCACCTGGTTGCCGACATCGAGCGGCTGCGTGAGATGTGCGGCTTCGAAAAATGGCTGGTGTTCGGCGGCTCGTGGGGCTCGACGCTGGCGCTGGCCTATGCCGAGACGCATCCTAATCGCGTCAGCGAGCTTGTCGTGCGCGGCATCTACACGCTGACCCGCGCCGAGCTCGAATGGTACTATCAGTTCGGCGTCTCCGAGATGTTCCCCGACAAATGGGAGCGTTTCCTGGCGCCAATTCCTGAAGCCGAGCGCGGCGACATGATGGCCGCTTACCGCAGGCGGTTGGTCGGCGCCGATGGCAAGGCGCAGCTGGAAGCCGCCCTTGCCTGGAGCCTGTGGGAAGGTGAGACGATCACGCTGCTACCGGAGCCGGAGACCAGCGACAAGTTCGGCGAGGACCACTTCGCCATCGCCTTTGCCCGCATCGAGAACCACTATTTCGTCCACGCCGGCTGGCTGGAGGAGGGGCAGCTTCTGCGCGATGCCCATAAGCTCGCGGATATTCCCGGCACAATCGTCCACGGCCGCTACGACATGCCGTGCCCGGCGCGCTATGCCTGGGCCCTGCACAAGGCCTGGCCGAAGGCGGATTTCCACCTCATTGAAGGCGCCGGCCATTCCTATTCGGAGCCGGGGATTCTGGATCGGCTGATACGCGCGACGGATGGGTTTGCGAGGAAATGACAGCGCGTGGCACCCCCCTCTGTCCTGCCGGACATCTCCCCCTCAAGGGGGGAGATTGGCTGTCATCGGCGCTTTCGCAAATCTTCATCGCTGCAGGAAACGATCCGACGCTAAAGCTGCCGATCTTCCCCCTTGAGGGGGAGATGGCCGGCAGGCCAGAGGGGGGTGCTCGCGCGCCAACAGAACAATGACCAAACAACGCCTCTATCTCTTCGACACAACCCTCCGCGATGGCCAGCAGACGCCGGGCATCGACTTTTCCGTCGAGGACAAGATCGCGATTGCCAAGCTGCTCGATGAGTTCGGCATGGACTATGTCGAAGGCGGCTATCCCGGCGCCAATCCGACCGACACCGCCTTCTTCCAGCAGAAGCGCACGGCGAAGGCAAAGTTCGTCGCCTTCGGCATGACCAAGCGGGCAGGCGTGTCGGCATCCAACGACCCGGGCCTGGCAGCGCTCGTGCAGTCCAAGTCCGACGCCATCTGCTTCGTCGCCAAGAGCTGGGACTATCATGTCCGCGTCGCGCTCGGCTGCACCAATGAGGAAAACCTCGACTCCATCAAGGCTTCGGTCGAAGCAGCAATCGCCGCGGGCAAGGAAGCGATGGTCGATTGCGAGCATTTCTTCGACGGCTTCAAGGCCAATCCGGACTACGCACTGGCCTGCGCCAGGACTGCCTATGAAGCCGGCGCGCGCTGGGTGGTGTTGTGCGACACCAATGGCGGCACGCAGCCCTCGGAAGTGCGCGCCATCGTCGACAAGGTCATTGTTTCAGGTATTCCGGGCGGCCATCTCGGCATCCATGCCCATGACGACACCGGCCAGGCGGTGGCCAATTCGCTCGCCGCCGTCGAGGCCGGCGTGCGCCAGATCCAAGGCACGCTGAACGGCATCGGCGAGCGCTGCGGCAACGCCAATCTGGTCTCGATCGTACCGACGCTGGCGCTGAAGCCGGCCTTCGCCGATCGGTTTGAAACCGGCATCTCGGCCGAGGCGCTGACCGGGATATCCCGGCTTTCCCGCGCCTTCGACGAATTGCTGAACCGCGCTCCGGAAGCGCAGGCGCCCTATGTCGGCGCCTCGGCCTTCGCCACCAAGGCCGGCATCCATGCCTCCGCACTGGCCAAGGAGCCGGCGACCTATGAACATGTGCCGCCCGAGGCGGTAGGCAACCGCCGCCGCGTTATGGTTTCGGACCAGGGCGGCAAGGCCAATTTCCTCGCCGAGCTGAAGCGGCGCGGCATCGATGTGCCCAGAGACGACCATCGTCTCGATGCGCTGATCTCGGTGGTCAAGGAGCGCGAGGCCGAGGGCTACGCCTATGAGGGCGCCGATGCCTCCTTCGAGCTGTTGGCGCGCAAAATGCTGCACGGCCTGCCGGAGTTCTTCAACGTCACTTCGTTCCGCTGCATGGTCGAGCGCCGCTTCGATGCCAACGGCCAGTTGAAGACGGTCTCCGAAGCCATCGTCAAGGTGATGGTCGAGGGCGAGGAGAAGATGTCGGTGGCCGAAGGCCACGGCCCGGTCAACGCGCTCGACATCGCGTTGCGCAAGGACCTCGGCAAATTCCAGAGCGAGATCGCCGACATGGAGCTCGCCGATTTCAAGGTGCGTATCCTCAATGGCGGCACCGAGGCGATCACCCGCGTCCTGATCGAATCGCATGACGGCACCGGCGCCCGCTGGTGGACGGTCGGCGTCTCGGAAAACATCATCGACGCCTCCTTCCAGGCGCTGATGGATTCGATCGTCTACAAGCTGATGAAGAACCGCGACATGGCGGGATTGGTGGCGGCGGAGTAAGCTTGCAGGACTTGGGTTCCTCGCCCCTCGAAGTGGGGCGAGGAACTGGCGGCGCCCCTTGAACCATCAGCGGAAGTCCATTGATCCATCATAATTTTGCGATGGTTTTGGATGGCCCACTGGGCCATAGCGTTTGCCATGGCCAGCAACACGATCCAGCCCGACGCCGACTCCAAAGCCCGTAGCGGCTTTCTCCTCGCGCTCGGCGCTTATCTGCTATGGGGGCTGTTGCCCTTCTACATGAAGGCGGTTGCGCATCTGCCGCTGATCGAGGTGATCGCCCACCGCATCGTCTGGTCGGTGCCGATTGCTGCTGCAGTGCTGGTCTGGGCCGGCCGCACAGCCGATTTCAAGGCGGCGATCCGCTCGCCGCGCAGCATCGCCATGGCGGCGCTGACGGCGACCCTGATCTCCGTCAACTGGGCCATCTATGTCTGGGCGATCTCGGTCGACCGCACCGTCGAGACCGCGCTCGGATACTACATCAACCCATTAGTTAGCATCGTCGTCGGCGCGTTGTTGCTCGGCGAGAAGCTCGACCGGCTGCAGATCGCGGCCGTGTTGCTGGCGGCGGTCGCAGTTGCCGTTCTGACCGTCGATGCCGGCAAATTGCCTTGGGTGTCGTTGGCGCTGGCGTTTTCCTTCGCTGCCTATGGGTTCTTCCGCAAGACGCTGCCGATCGGCCCGAGCCAGGGCTTTCTGCTCGAAGTGCTTTTGCTGTCGGTGCCGGCGCTTGCCTACATCGTCTTCCTGGTCGTCAACGGCCAGGACCATTTCATCTCCAGCAACGGCACCGATATGGCTTTGCTCATCGGCTGCGGCCCAGTCACCTCGGTGCCGCTGCTTCTGTTCGCCTTCGGCGCCAAGCTTCTGCGCCTCTCCACCATCGGCATCATGCAGTACATCGCACCGACCATGGTGTTCCTGATCGCCGTGCTGATTTTCGACGAGCCGTTCGGCACCACGCAAGCAATTGCCTTCGCGCTGATCTGGGCGGCATTGGCGATGTATTCCTGGTCGATGTTTCGTGGCCGTGAAATCAGCCCGGTGGCGTTGGCCCCGAAGTAGGGAGCCTTTCGATGTACGTGCTGCATATCGCCAACAAGAACTATTCGTCATGGTCGCTGCGGCCATGGGTGCTGATGCGCACCCTCGACATTCCGTTCGAGGAGCAATTGACGCCGTTTCCGACCGGGCCCAGTTTCGATCTTTACCGGGCGTTCTCGCCCAGCGGGCGCGTGCCTTGCCTGGTGGATGACGGCTGGGCTGTCTGGGATTCGCTGGCTATTGCCGAGTATCTCGCCGAGCGCCACCATGGTGTGTGGCCTGCCGAGGCCAAGGCGCGAGCCTGGGCGCGCTCGGCCGCCGCCGAAATGCATTCTGGTTTCACGGCCTTGCGCGGCGCATGCCCGATGAATTGCGGCTTGCGGGTGAAACCGTTGCCGATGTCGGACGCGCTGAAGCAGGATCTGTTCCGTTTGGGCGATCTCTGGAACGATGGCCTTGCCCTGTTCGGCGGGCCGTTCCTTGCCGGCGGCCATTTTACCGCCGTCGACGCCTTCTTTGCTCCGGTGGCGTTCCGTGTGCTATCCTATGGGCTGTCTTTCGAAGGGGCAGCTGCAGCCTATCCCCCGCAATTGCTTGGCCTGCCGGCCATGCAGGAATGGTATGCGGCGGGTCTCGCCGAGACCTGGCGGGAGCCGGACCATGAGGCGGAGGTCGCTGCCGCCGGCACCATCGTCGAGGATCTTCGCGCTACGGCGTGATGGGCATTCCAGGAAAAGCGCGCCGCGTTCCCTTGGGAATTGCGTGAAAACAAAGGGATCGGGGCGTTACGTCCGCCCGAGCCGCCTTACGAACATGTAGGTCGCCGCGGCGATCACGATCGAAACCGCCGAGACCACCCAGAAGCCCATCGGCGTATTGACCATGGGCAGGCCACCGACATTCATGCCGAACAGGCCTGATATGATGGTCATCGGCAACAGCACCGCCGTCATCACCGACAGCACATAGAGCAGCTGGTTGGACTGCATTGTCAGCTTGGCCATCAACTCGTCCTGCAGCAACCTTGCGCGTGCCTGCAACTGCTCGCCGTCGTGATAGAGCGTGTGTGCCCGGTGCGAGAGCCTTGTCGCCATGTCATTGATCCGATCGGGCAGCTCATTGCGATGCGAATGGTCGAGATGGCGAAAAAGGTTTGTGAGCGTCGCCATCTGCCGGTGGATGACCACCAGTTGACGGCGCGCCTCGACCAGCGACTGCCGCTCGCCGTGCCAGGCATCGCGCACGATACGGTCCTCGATGCCGTCCAGCGTATCGCCAAGACCGTGGAGCTCGGCCGCCATGCCGTCGAGCGACTGGCCCATGACCGCTTCGACCAGGTCGGCGGGGGAGCGGAATTTGCGCGAGCCGCTCTCCACCGCCTTGCGGATGAGATCGACCGATTCCAGTGGCTGCTTGCGCGCGCCGATCAGCGTGTTATCGTTGAGCGCAAAACGGAAATGGCCGAGCCCGCGCGCTTCCGCCGAATAGTCGTGGCGCAGATCCGGCAGGTCGCCATAAAGCCAGGCATCCTCGAGATCGATGTGGCAACCCTGGCTGGCGCCGAGGAAAGCTTCGCGCACCGGCCCGGGCAGAGCCTGCTCGGCGGCGATCTCATGACGGGCGCGCAGGTCGGACAGCTGGTAGCTGCGCCATGTCCATGCAACCTCGGCCGCGTCCTTGGTGCGCAGGCCCTCGGCGGTGAAATGGTAGATGAAGAACAGCCCGTGCTCGTCGGGCAGGCAAGGCGACAGGCCTTCCGCGTTGAGAGCAATGTTCACGGCTCGCCTCGCCAAGAAATTTCGACCAGGTTCAGATTTCGACTATGCCGACGCGCGGATGCCGACCCGTCCTTCGTAACACGAGTGAGGCGGGTTCCGTGTGACGGTTTCTTGACAGGCGATCACAGTTTGTCGAGCAGCGTTTAGAGTGTTTGCTGCTATCGCCGACGAATGGAGCTCACCCATCGCAACGGTCCGGTCAATCGCCAGCTGCGTGACGCAAGCGCCGCATCGCGCTCCGCCACCAGGTCGTCTCGGATCCTGGCCAGCGCGCTACGCTCGGCTACGAGGCCGTCTTGGGCCAGGGCGAGCGCGTCACGCTCCGCCATGAAGCTGTCTCGGGCTTGGATGAGGTCCTGCTGGGCGTGAGCAAGCGCATCACGCTCCGCCATGAAGCTGTCTCGGGCTTGGATGAGGTCCTGCTGGGCGTGAGCAAGCGCGTCACGCTCCGCCATGAAGCTGTCTCGGTCTCGGATGAGGGCCTGTTGGGCGTCAGCGAGGGCGTCACGCTCGACGATGCCCTTTTCCAGTTCGCCGTGTAGCCGTTTAGCGGCCAGGTTCCCTGCGGTAACGGCCTTGCCAACCACATCGCAGCTCTCATCGAACGTCGCCCGCACCCTGTCGAGCTGGTCGCGCAAGTCCTGGCTGTCGCCTTCAGACGCCATACTGCGCAAAATGGCATAGGCGCTGCGGACTAATGGCGTGGCATCCGGATGGTTTTGCAGATCAGCGACCGAGGCCCGCTGATGATGCAGGTCCTTGTCCAGGAACTCGGCGATTGCGGTGTCGGCCTGATCGGACGTGACAGGCCAGACGATTCCGGTCTCCCTGGCCGCGCGGTCCATCTGATGTCGCCAGTCGCTCAACAGGTCTTCGTGGCGCAGGATACAGCGCGGCATGTGTCGCGAATGATGCTCCGCTTCGAGCACGTGCCTGAGCCACAGCATGAACGCTGTCGGCAGTTCCATTTGATCCCGTTCCTGCAGCGAACAGGCGACTTCGAGCGGGTTGCGGACAGGCAGAAATGCGATCGGGTCAATCCTGAGATCGGCCAGGATCGAGGCTATGAAGGGGAGGAACCGGCAGATCCGCGGATCCTTGACGAAAAACAGGGGGGCATCGCCGAACTCGCTGGCAATGATCGCCGTCATCATGGGGCGAAATCGCTCGGCTGCCGGCGACTGCAGCCACTGCCGATCTAGCGGCAGCCAATCTTGCCAGGAGGAGGCGGCCGCCGTGAGCAGGTGGTCGTCGGCGATGGTGAGTGGGGTACTTTCCCAATGTCCCTTGGGATTGTGGAGGCTCCCGGGCAGCAGATGTTTCGGCGGCGTGGCTCCATGCGCGGCGACGAGGGCGCCGAGCGCCGAGGTGCCGCTGCGGTGCATTCCGAGGACCAGGATCGCCGTCCTTGGTTCCGACGCGATCTCGCCCTTCGCGGCCTTCAATCGCTCGCGCGGATTCATCTCCCCTTTGTCTCGCTCTCCAAATTTCCGTTCCCGCCCAATGTTCTCCGTGAACCAACTGCGAAGCGGGCTGCAAATGGAAATCGTCGCCAACGTGCTTACATTGCGCACAAGACGGAGCTCAAGAAAAGCTGGACAGATCGAAGTCAGCTGCCCCAACGCTACAGATCCTTGCCAAGCGGATGCAGTCGATCAGTGGCTTCGCATTGGACTTCTGCTTCTGGGCCAGGCTGGCCTTGTTGCTGTCGCCGATCCAGATGTTGCCCAGTGTTTCGTAGCCGGCAGCCTTGAGCGCCAGCACGACGCGGCGCAGTTGATGCGCCAGGCCGACGACACCAACCGGGCTCAATTCCTGGCCGCCTGCGCCAAGGCCGGCTTCGTCCTCACATCTTGTCAATTACAGACTGCACGCCTTCCGTCGGCGCATCGACCGACGACCCCGCCACCATGATGGCGGCGACGATGGCCTCGGGGTCTTCGACCACCAGCGGCTTGACCCGTTGCGCGGTGTGGATGAAGCCTTCGCTGGCCATATGGTCGAGCAGCGCCAGCATCGGATCCCAGAATCCTTGAACGTTGGCGAAGACGATCGGCTTGCGGTGATGGCCGAGCTGGCCCCAGGTCATGATCTCGACGATTTCCTCGACCGTGCCGATGCCGCCGGGCAGCGCCACAAAGGCGTCGGATTTCTCGAACATCTTGTGCTTGCGCTCGTGCATGTTGTCGGTGATCAGCAACTCGTCGAGCCGGTCAAGCGCGGTTTCGGTCGCCTCCTTGTTGATGAGGAAGCGCGGAATGATGCCCGTTACCTTGCCGCCGGCCTTGAGCGCGCCTTCGGCGACTGCGCCCATAATGCCTTTGGTGCCGCCGCCATAGACCAGCCGCAGGCCGGCTTTGGCGAGCGAGCGGCCAAGCAGGTGCCCGGCCTTGGCATAGATTTCATCGCGGCCCGGAGACGAGCCGCAATAGACGCAGACGGATCGAATCGTGTTCATTCGTGATTGGTGATTGGGTCTGAATGCGGGGTCAAGCCCCAAGGGCTGACAAGCCCGGGCTTTTTCTTGTCGGTGCCGGCAAAACACGCTAGACCGGCTTCAGGTGGCTAAGGGGTAGGGGAAATATGGCTGTTAATCCATTGAAGGCGTTTCTGTTCGCGGCCGGTGGGACCGTCGCGGTCGTCGGAACCGCCTATGTATCGGGCGCACTCGACCCGTATCTGAATCCCACGCCGCCTGCGGCGATTGCATCGCTGACGCCGCCGGCTGAAAAGCCGGCCGATCCGGGGACCGAGGGAAGGCTGCCGCCGGCGCCCGCCGCGCCCACCGATGCCAAGGCTCCCGCAGCACCCGCGCCTGCCGACGCAACGGCTCCCGCGACCGAAGCTGCGGCTCCGGCGGCACCTGCCGCGCCCGCTGCTGCCCCAACAACCCCAGCGCCGGCCGCGGCCGGCCCGGTTGCGCCGAGCTTCGACGTCGTGCGCGTCGAAAGCAACGGCTCGATCGTCGTTGCCGGCAATGCTGCGCCCAATTCGAAGGTCGAGATCCTCAACGGCTCCTCGGTGCTTGGCTCGACTGTCGCCGGTCCGGACGGCGCCTTCGTCATCGTTCTCGACGATCCGCTGAAGCCCGGCGACTATACGATTGGGTTGCGCGCGACGGCCGGCGATGTGGTTACCCCTTCCGTGCAGACCGCCGTCGTTTCGGTTCCCAAGGACGCCGCCGGCCAGGTGCTGGCGATGGTCGAGGAACCCGGCAAGCCGGCCGAGCTGCTTAGCGTCCCGGCGCCTGAGACCAAGCCCGCGGCACCGGCCGCCGGCGATCAGGCCGCTGCCCCAGCCGCTGAGGCGCCTGCTACGGCTGCGCCTGCCGTGGCCGCTGAAACAGCACCTGCTGCTCCGGCTGTGGAAGCCGCAACTGCCCCTGCAGCGCCAGCAGTACCTGCAGCGCCGCCGGCGGCAGGCGTGGCTGCACCCAAGATCGTCGTCGAGGCGGTCGAGATCGACGGCAACAAGATCTTCGTCGCCGGTCTGGCTGACGCCGGCCGCAAGGTGCGCGCCTATGCCAATGATATCCTGCTTGGCGATGCGGTGACCTCGCCCGACGGTCATTTCCTGGTCGAGGCGACGCGCGACATCCCGGTCGGCAGCTACACCATCCATGTCGACGGTCTCGACGCCGACGGCGTGAAGGTCGTGGCCCGCGCCGCCGTGCCGTTCGAGCGCGAACCCGGCGAAGCGATCGCCGCCGTGGCGCCCGCGGAGGCCAAGCCCACCGAGACCAAGCCCGCCGAAGCAAACCCTGCTGAGCCGGCCGCACCGGCTGCTGCCGAAGCACCGGCCGCTCCGAAGCCTGCGGCGCCCGCCACGATCGCGGCTGCCCCTGCGCAGCCCGCACCCGCTGCTGCCGCATCCGCACCAGCCGCACCGGCAGCGCCCGCCGCTGAGGCTCCAGCCGTCGTCGCGGCGGCAACGCCCGACCTGCCCGAGACGGTGGCGCCAAAGCTCGAACATGCAGACGGCGCGGTCATCATCCGCAGGCACGACACGCTGTGGCGGATCTCACGGCGCGTCTACGGTCACGGTGTGCGCTTCTCGACCATTTATCTCGCCAACCAGGACCAGATCAGCGATCCCGACCGCATCTGGCCGGGGCAGGTGTTCAAGGTTCCGGAAAAGTCCAAGGAAGGCGAAGCCGCCGACCTCAAGGCGATGGGCGAGCAGGTGACAACGGCGCCGGTGAAGACGCAGTAGCGGCCGAGCGCTTGATCTCCTCCCTTGAGGGGGAGATGGCCGGCAGGCCAGAGGGGGTCGCCGCGCATAGAACGCCGACCTTCTCTTTGCTGCAAACGACGTTGCATCAGGACGTACCGACCCCCTCTGTCGCCTTCGGCGACATCTCCCCCTCGAGGGGGGAGATTAGGTCGCTCTACCCATCGGGTTAGCTTGCCACGCACCCGTTCATCGTCTATCGCCGATGAACGATGGCAGACTCGCTCACTGAACCAGACCACGCAAACTGCGCACCGCCCCAAAGCCGCGCCGTTGCCGCGAGCTTCGCCGCACTCTCGCACCCGGCGCGCATCGAGATCCTTAGACATCTCTCGGCCAGCAATTCCTGCTGCTGCCGCGAGGTGGTCGATCATCTCGATCTGGCGCAGTCCACCGTGTCCCAGCATCTGAAGATCCTGGTCGAAGCCGGGCTGGTCCGCTTCGAGCCCGACCGCCAGCGCTCGCGCTATCAACTCGACCGCGCCGCGCTCGCCGACGTTTCCGCATCGCTGACCGCACTCGTCAATTCCTGCTGCTCCGGCCGCTGATTTCTCACCCAAAAGGCAAGACAAGTGGCAGAAAAAACCGTTTCCGATAACTCGACCTTCAGCACCTTGCGCAATCTGTGGCCCTATATGTGGCCGGCCGACCGCGCCGATCTCAGGGCACGCGTCACCTGGGCAACGCTGCTTCTGGTCGTTGCCAAGCTGACACTGGTTGCCGGGCCGTACTTCTTCAAATGGGCGACCGATTCTCTGGCCGGTGACGCCAAATCGCCGCCGCCGCTGCCGTCCTTCCTGCTGGCGCCGGTGATGCTGGTCGTCGCCTACAATGTCGTGCGGCTGGTGCAACTCGGCTTCAACCAGCTGCGCGATGCGCTGTTTGCCCGTGTTGGCCAGTATGCGGTGCGCCAGCTTGCGTTCCGCACCTTCGTTCACATGCACCAGTTGTCGCTGCGCTTTCACCTCGAGCGCCGCACCGGCGGCCTGTCGCGCATCATCGAGCGCGGCACCAAGGGCATCGAGACGATCGTGCGCTTCATCATGCTGAACACGGCGCCGACCATCCTCGAATTCGCGCTGACCACCGGCATCTTCGCCTACACTTATGGCTGGAAATATGTGGTCGTGGTGGCGGCCACGGTGTGGCTCTACGTCTGGTTCACGGTGCGCGCCAGCGACTGGCGCATCTCGATCCGCCGCGACATGAACGACAGCGACACCGACGCCAACACCAAGGCGATAGACTCGCTGCTCAACTACGAGACCGTCAAATACTTCAACAACGAGGGTATGGAGGCTGAGCGCTTCGACCGTTCGATGGCGCGCTATGAAATGGCGGCGACCAGGATATGGACCTCGCTCGGCTGGCTGAATTTCGGCCAGGGCATCATCTTCGGTCTCGGCACCGTCATCGTCATGTGCATGTCGGCGCTGGAGGTGCAGGCCGGCACGCAGACGGTCGGCGATTTCGTCTTCATCAACGCCATGCTGATGCAGCTTTCGGTGCCGCTCAATTTCATCGGCTTCATCTACCGCGAAATCCGCCAGGGGCTGACCGACATCGAGCAGATGTTCGACCTGCTCGATGTGCCGCAGGAAATCACCGACAAGCCGGATGCCAAGCCGCTCACTGTTACAGCCGGCAAGGTCGAGTTCCGCGACGTGCACTTCGCCTACGACCCCAGCCGCAAGATTCTGAAGGGCGTCTCCTTCGAAGTTCCGGCCGGCAAGACGGTGGCCATCGTGGGCCCGTCCGGCGCCGGCAAGTCGACGATTTCGCGGCTCTTGTTCCGCTTCTACGACGTCCAGGGCGGTCAGGTGCTGATCGACGGCCAGGATGTCCGTGATGTGACGCAGGCGAGCCTGCGCGGCGCCATCGGCATGGTGCCGCAGGACACCGTGCTGTTCAACGACACCATCGCCTACAACATCCGTTACGGCCGCATCGGCGCCAGCGAGGAAGACATGCAGAAAGCCGCCGAGCTTGCCCAGATCGGCCCGTTCATCGAACGACTGCCCGAAGGCTACCGCTCGATGGTCGGCGAGCGCGGGCTAAAACTGTCGGGCGGCGAAAAGCAGCGCGTGGCGATTGCCCGCACGATTTTGAAGGCGCCGCCGATCCTGATGCTCGACGAGGCGACCTCGGCGCTGGACAGCCACACCGAACAGGAGATCCAGGCCGCCCTCGACCTGGTCAGCAAGGGCCGCACCACCATCGTCATTGCCCATCGCCTATCGACGGTGATCACGGCCGACGAGATCATCGTACTCAAGGACGGCGAGATCGCCGAACGCGGCACCCATGCCGAGCTGATGCGCCAACACGGCCTCTACGCCTCGATGTGGGACCGCCAGCGCGAAGCGACGGAAGCCGAGGAGAGGCTGCGCATTGCTAGGGAGAGCGATGAGCTGGGTGTGGTTGTGCGCAGAAGGACTTCGGAGGTGAGCTAGGCGGCGGAGCGCCGATCTCCCCCCTTGAGGGGGAGATGTCGCCGAAGGCGACAGAGGGGGTCGCCGCGCGTGGAGCGCTAACCTTCATCGGTCGCAAGGGGGGCGCATCCAGTCGAACCGACCCCCTCTGGCCTGCCGGCCATCTCCCCCTCAAGGGGGGAGATATGCAGCGTCGTCGCCATCATCACCACCGAAAATTTCCCCTTGACCTCAACCTAAGTTGAGATCGCAAACCCGTTCCTGAGCCACCGAACCCAAGTCGTTCAAGAACGGAGACAGATTCAAATGGATAAACTTGCCGAGGCAGCCGTGTTCAGGGTCGACAAATTCGTCGTTCCTGCCGAGGCCCGTGAAGAAATCCTTCGCAAGGTCAGGGCAACGCATGAACTGCTGCGCCTGCAGCAAGGCTTCGTCCAGGATTTCGTGCTCGAGCAATTTTCGGGTCCGGGTGAGTTCAACCTGGTCACCATTGTCGAATGGGAAAACCAGGCGGCCGTCGACAATGTCGTGCCGATCGTCAAGGCGGCCCACGAGCGGGCGGGCTTCAACCCGCAGGAGACCATTGCCCGGCTGGGTGTGAAGGCCGATATCGCCAACTATCAGCGTCTGCCTGAGATGTAGGAGGGCCAGCCCGTGCCAGGTGCTGGCGCCTCGACGCTCAGCACCTGGCCGGTGCGGGCATCGCTGATCATGTTCTCGAAACCACGCCATTCGGCGGCGACGATGAACAGTGTCGTGCCATCCGGCCCGCCCAGCATGCAGGCAAAGCAGCCGCGATCGGCATCGACTGTCTGCAACACCTCGCCACCTTCGCGCACCCGCACGCAGCGCTTGTTGGGAACATCCGCGTACCAGGCAGCCCCTTCGGCATCGAGGCAGATGCCGTCGGGAAAGCCATCGAGATCGGCCCAGACCCGGCGGTTGGAAAGCCCGCCATCCTCCGCGATATCGAAGGCGGTCAGCCGGTTGGCATGCGACTCCGCCACGATCAGTGTCCTGTTGTCCGGCGTCACCGCCATGCCGTTGGCGAAAGCGATGTTCTCGGCCACTTGTCGAACCGAGCCGTCCGGCGTGATCAGCACGATGGTGCCGGGCCCGAAATGCTCGCCCGGTGCAGGCGCCGACCCGCCGCCATTGACATAGATGTTGCCGCGCCCGTCGACGACGATCTCGTTCCACGGGCTCTTTGACAGTTCTCTCAAATCGGCATGGGTGGCGAGCGTCCCGTCCGCCTCCTGCCGCAGCAACAGCCCTTCGCGCCCCGAAATGACCAGCAGCCGCCCGTCCGGCAGCCAGTCGATCGAATAGGGTAGTATCGCAGGCACCGTGAGCATCACCTCGGTCTTGCCGCCCACACCCACCGCGATGATCTCTCCGGTTCCCCAGTTGCAGAGCCACAGGCGTCCGTCGTGCCAGCGGGGAGACTCTCCGAAAGCGAGGCCTTCTGTAATGACCTTGGCGTTCAGGGCGACTGATTTCGACGATGGCATCTCTGACCCTGGTTTGTCGACTCGCCGCAATTCGGCATTGTCGCGAAGCGCTTTCCTGCCAAGGACGTGTGAATCTGTGGCGCCCCGACATGACCGACAATTTTGGCAAACCATCGTGCGGATGCCTCTGGATCAGAGTGCCTTTAATCCTTGAGGGCAGCTGATATTGTCGCGTCGGAAATAACCCGTTCGCGCAAGTTTTGCGACCAAGAGAGTATTTTCGATGTTCGGTTTCTTTTCCCGCAAATCCAAGAAAACGCCCGAGAAGTCGGCATCAGATTCTGGAAAGCAGTTGGAATTCGGCCTGCCGTTGCCGGTCGTCGTACTGCGTTCGAACGTCGAGGATCCTGATGAAGAGCCGTTTTTTCTCGTCTTCGCTGTCATGCAATTCGTCACAGCGATGGTTTCCAAAGGACTCTATCGTTATCCCGAAATCGACACCAAGGCGATGCAGGTCCTTCATGCCGACTCGTACTCTTCGGAGGTAAAGAACGGCGGCCATAGTCAATTCATCCACAATGCCGGGCAGGAAATCGGCGCCATGATTGCCAACGCACGAGCTGGACTCACTGCTTGTGGCGCAAAGGGCCAGCTTGCGACTTTGGAAAAGATGTCCAGCTGGATTGCAGACCATCCCAACGAAGCCGCCCAGCAGACGGGCTTCGAGGGCGGGCGGGATGATTTTCTCGATACACTTGATCATGCGTTCTACGTTGCGGATGAGGCCGCGCCCATGGAAAACCTTTTGGCGCGCTGGATCGCGTCATGGCCTGATCTGCAAGTTGTCGATAGTGACGATTACGACGACGTCATACACCGGCTGGTGATGGCCAATCCGAAGCGCGAAGGCAGGCTTCTTCATAAGTCCGTTGGCAACTTGGCAGGCCAGATGATCTTCAGCTGGCGCGATGTCGGGGCCGGCCTTGCCTGCGCCAAGATCGCGCCGCCCGAGATCAAAATCGCGTTCGGCATGGCAAGGATGCTGAACATAGAAGGAGAGAAACAGCTGGTTTTTCAACTTCAGACCAGCGCGAAGAAGACCCGACTATGCAGTGCGACGGAGACACACGTCACGGTCTACGAGTACATCGCTCCAGAAGAGTTGCTTGTCATACCGCCAGGCGAGAGCCCGCTAGCGGCTAACGCCCCGAAAGTTGGCGCCAAGCTTGGCATTGCTGAAGAGACCGAGATCACAGCGGTCATTGAGCTGGCGGAACAATACCATGCTCCCGCCGCCGTCGACCTCCTGCTCCGCAAGGCAGGCTTCGACCCGACGGATGCCATCGTTTCTGCGAATTCGGTGGTGCAGAAGGAGGAAGGAGCAATCGTGAATTGGGTGGTGCTGGCATCAGGCCAAGTCTTCCTTTTCCAATCGTTGCGGAACGGCGGTGTGCTCTTGCGCGGCAAGGATGATGAAAGCCTCGCTGAGGCCGCTATGGCCGAGCTCAATGCCCACTTTGATTGCTCCGCTGCGGCGGGTTAGCGACAGCAAGCCTACTTTTTCTCCGTCAGGAAGAACGTGCCATCGGCATGGCCGTTGGCACCGCATGACAGGGGCTCCGATTTGCCATCCTTGCCGGCGCCGCTCTGCTCGACGACAAGCGCATCGCCGTCGCGGCGAAAGGTGAAGACGAATCCAGTCGGTTTGTCGTTGTCGTCGGTGTCCTCAAGTCGAAGCGTATTGCGCTCCTCGACCGTGCCGTCGATCTCGCATGACCCACTTCCCGAGACTGGATTGGAAACGACATCTTCCGAGATTTCGACCTTGCCTCCGCCAACAGCCTTGATGTCGACGCTGCCGCGCACGCTGCTCCATGTGCCGATCAAACCTGCATCGGGGGGCTTGCGTATGCCGGACAGGAAGGTTGCGCGGTCGCGCAGGAATTCGCCGAGATCGAAAGTCTGTTGGTTCTTGGGCGAACTTTCGTTGAAGCCGGCGATCTGGTCGCGATACGCGATGAAATCGCTTTGGTCGTCCCGCAGCGCCTTGCCGGCATGAGCATCGAGCCTCTTCAGCAGCGCGGTATAATTCTTCGCGACGTCGGCATCGGCTTGCGCCAGGACCGGATCGGCGCAAATGGCCTTTTCCGCCACGCTGGCGGCCTTGGCGCAGTCGAAGGATGGCTTGCCTTGCGCAACTGCGTGGTCGCTCGCTGCCACAAGTACGGTCAAAACGGCACCCACGGCTGACGATCGTATGGCAACAAGATACGTTTTGCCTGAATTTGGCGCCATGGCAGTCGGCCTTTTCGCCGCGCGTTCAGCCGGCGTTGGCCCGAATTCTGGCGGCAAAGCAGCCGGCAGGCAAGCACGTGACCGTTCCTGCCGGCTGCGGACGATGCGGCCTTGCCCAATGTTGCGTTGCGGCCGCGGAGCCTTTCCGGTATTGAGGCCGGACCTGAAACAGGGACCGCCCCCAGCCCATGAGCTCCAGCCAATGAGCCTCGTCGACTCGATCAAGAATGCCTTCGTTCCGATCCATCGCGAGGGCTATCCGTTCATTGCCGCCTTTGGTGCGGGCACGCTGTTCCTCGGCTATTTCTCCTCGGTGCTGTTCTGGATCGGCCTGATCCTGACCGCCTGGTGCGTCTATTTCTTCCGTGACCCCGAGCGTGTCACCCCGGTCGATGACAGGCTGGTGGTCAGTCCCGCCGACGGCGTCATCTCGGCGGTCGGCCCGGCCGTGCCACCGCGCGAGCTCGGCCTCGGCAACACCGAAATGACCCGCATCTCGGTGTTCATGAATGTCTTCTCCTGCCATGTGAACCGTGCTCCCGTGCGCGGCCGCATCACCAAAATCGAGCATCGGCCGGGCAAGTTCCTGAATGCCGAACTCGACAAGGCAAGCTCGGAGAACGAGCGCAACGGGCTGGTCATCGACAGTCCCAACGGCATCGTTGTCGCCGTGCAGATCGCCGGCCTGGTGGCACGCCGCATCGTCTGCTGGGCCGAGACCGGCGGTTCGATCGCCATCGGCGAACGCTTCGGCTTGATCCGCTTCGGCTCGCGCGTCGATGTCTTCCTGCCTTCGACCGCGGTGCCGCGCGTCGCCGTCGGCCAGACGGCGGTCGGAGGTGAAACCGTGCTCGCCGAATTCGGCGGCGTCTCCGCAACCCCGCTCGTCAGGATTTCGTAAGCGGTGGGCGCGCCGTTCAAAAAGTTCGAGGCCCATGGCAGCGGCGGCCCGCGCATCCGCGAGATTCCGATGCGCATGGTGCTGCCCAATCTGGTCACCGTACTTGCCATCTGCGCCGGCCTGTCCGGCATCCGCTTCGGCTTCGAGGGCCGTTTCGAGCCGGCCGTGGTGATGGTGCTGCTCGCCGCCTTCCTGGACGGCATAGACGGGCGCCTGGCGCGCATGTTGAAGGCGACATCCAAATTCGGCGCGCAGATGGATTCGCTGGCCGACATCGTCAATTTCGGCGTCGCGCCGGCACTGGTGCTCTACGCCTTCCTGCTCGACCGCGCCGGCTCCTTCGGCTGGATCGCAGCCCTTCTGTTCACCATCGCCTGTGGCCTGCGGCTGGCGCGCTTCAACGTGCTCGACGAAGACCATGACCGGCCGATCTGGCAGAGCGAATACTTCGTCGGCGTGCCGGCGCCGGCCGGCGCCGTGCTGGTTATGCTGCCGCTCTATCTGTCCTTCCTGCGGCTCGGTCTCGAGCCGGACCGCCTGACGGCATTCGTCGCCACCGGCTTCACTGTGCTGGTCGCTTTCCTGCTGGTCAGCCGGCTGCCGGTCTATTCCGGCAAAAGCCTGAAAGTGCCGGGCGACAAGGTGCTGCCGATCATCCTGGCGGTCGTTCTATACGTCCTGCTGTTGATGACCTATCCCTGGTACACGCTGACCGCCTCTGTCGCAGGCTATCTCATCTTCCTGCCTTTCAGCGTGCGGGCGTATTCGAAGCGCGCCAAGCGCGAGGGCGAAAAAGTGCCGCCTTCGGATATTGGGTAGTTGTTATCTCCCCCCTTGAGGGGGAGATGTCGCCGAAGGCGACAGAGGGGGTCGGTACGCCCCGGACGCGACCTCGTTTGAGCGAAGAGGACGTCGGCGCTTCACGCGAGGCGACCCCCTCTGGCCTGCCGGCCATCTCCCCCTCAAGGAGGGAGATACGCTAAGCCGCCAGGCCCAGCCCCAGCTTCTCGATCGCCAGGTTCCGCGTCGAGACATAATCCGTCTTACCGGAACCCAGCACCGGGATCTCCTCGACCTTGACGATGTCGTTGGGCACCATCAGTTCGGCCGCACCTGCCTTCTTGCCGAAGGCGCGCAGTTCTTCCGGATCGGCGTCGTCGGCGGTGGTGACCAGCACGATGCGCTCGCCGCGCCTCTTGTCCGGCACCGCCACCGCGGCGTGGCGCTCTTCCGGCCACAGCGACTGCACCAGCATCTCGACGGCGCCCAACGACACCATCTCGCCAGCGATCTTGGCGAAGCGTTTTGCCCGGCCGCGAATGGTGATGAAGCCTTCGCGGTCGACCGAGACGATGTCGCCGGTGTCGTGCCAGCCGTCCAGCGGCTGCAATTCGCCGGGCCGGTCAGCGGTCATGTAGCCCATCATCAAATTCGGCCCGTCGAGCCACAGGCGGCCGGCACCCTCGATACCCTCGACCGGTTCGAGCTTCATGCGCATCGCCGGCAACAGCCGTCCGACCGTGCCGTCGCGACCATGGATGGCGGTGTTGACGGCGACGACGGGAGCGGCCTCCGTCAGCCCGAACCCCTCGATGATCGAGGCATCGAAGCGCTCGCGATAAACGCGCCGCGTCTCCGGCTTCACCGCTTCCGCGCCGGCGACGACGAAGCGCAGGCTGGAGAAATCGCCATCCTTGGCGGTGCGGGCATAGTTGGCAAGGAAAGTGTCGGTGCCGAACATGATGGTCGGCTTCACCTTGCGGGCGATCTCCGGGATGATCTTGTAGTGCAGCGGTGACGGGTAGAGGAACAGTTTCACCCCGGTCACCAGCGGCAGGATGGTACCGCCGGTCAGGCCGAAAGAGTGAAAAACCGGCAGCACGTTGAGCAGGATGTCGGACGGCGAAATGGTAATGCGCGCCTCGGCCTGCATGGCGTTGGCGTGGAGATTGCGGTGCGACAGCACCACGGCCTTGGGCGTGCCTTCCGAGCCTGAGGTGAACAGGATTGCGGCGGGCTTGGCCGCATCCTGCCGCTGCAGCGGGAACCGCCACAGCACCGCTGCTGCGAGCTTTTCCAGCGTCGTGACGCTTGCGCGCACATCCTCCAGCCACAGCATTTTGGCGCCGCCGGCCTCGACCGCGGCGATGATGTCGGCAAGCGCCGCCTTCTCGACGAACGCGCGCGAGGAAACCACCGTTCGGATGACTGCCGCGCGCACCGCGGCGGTTACGCTGGCCGGCCCTGCCGTGTAGTTGGTCATCGCCGCTACCCGGCCGGCCGAGAGCAGGCCGACGAAGGACAGCACCACGCCATTGGCGTTGGGCAGCAAAACCCCGACCGCTTCGCCGGGCGCTGCCACCGCCTCGAAACGGCGGCCGAGCACGCGCGCGCCGATGAACATTTTTCGATAGCTGAGCGAGCCGCTGATCACATCCTCGATGATCGGATGCGAGGCGCCGGTGCGATCCGCGGCATCGCGCATGGCCAGGAACAGGCCGCGATCGAGGTTGCTGCCATAAAGCCGCGCCTCGGCGATGCGGTCGAACAACGCATTGGTGTTGGAAGCCTGGTCGGGGTTGCGCGCCACCAGTTCGGCAATCGTCATTGGCTCCAGTACGCTGATCGAGAGTTTTGGGAACCAGTGGCGCGGCGCCCGGTTCTTTGGCGTCAAGGAAACCGGCAGGTCGCGCGAGCCGGTGACGAAGATCGGCACGATGCGGGCGTCGGCCTGCATGGCGATGCGGGTGACGGCGCGGAACAGGCGAAACGTCTTCACATCGGGCTCGACGTCATCGGGCAGATAGACGGCAAGCCGGCCTTTACCCTTCAGCACCCTGACCAGCCGCCGGCTGACGAAGAGATGCTCGGCGTTGAAGGCGATGGTGCGGCCAAGCTCGCGCCAAGGCTCCATCCAGGGCGAGCGCGCCGAGGCCTCGTCGAGAATGTGCAGCGTGTCGTCGGGCAGCAGCGACAGCATCAGCGCCGGCTCGAAGCGTGACTGGTGCGAGACCACATAGATCACCGGCGTCGGCGCGTTGCGGGCAATGCGGATGCGCCGGTCATCGATCCGGTAGGCGAGCTTGAACGGCACATAGAGCAGCGCCTGGGTAAAGCGCAGGTCGAGACGAAACGTCTCGATAGCGCCAATCAGCAGCCAGGCCAGCACGAGGCCTGCAAGCAGCGCCAGTGTCAGGATCATGCCGCGTCTCTCCCAACGGTCCGGTATGCGGCTCTTCGTCCGCTTCGAGAGCAGAGGGTAGCGCAATGGGGAGCAAGGTCAATGCGCGGGTGCGAGGGAGCGGTGTTCCACCTGACCTCGCCAGGCAATGACCCAAACGCAGGCCTTGAAATGTTGCGACACGTGTCGTAAATAAAGCGACACGTGACGGAGAGGTAATATGGCCAGTTCCCCGCTGGGTTTTGCCGAGGCACCACATATGGAGCCGGAGTTCGAACGAATGGTCGACCTGTTTGGTGGACGGAAGGTTCTTGGATTCTCGGTAGCCAGTCCTCTTGAGGCACATGAAATGATCCTGCATGGAATTCCGGGCCAGGCGCTCGAAAGCCTCGTCAGGCATCTGATGGTCATTGATCCCGCCGATGCGTTTGAGACCGCATTCGGCATGAGCGAGCGGACATTTCAGCGGCACAAATCGGATCACTCCAAGACCCTCAGTCGGGAGCAAGGTTCCAGAACCTGGAACTTCGCCAAGCTCCTGACAAAGGCCACGTCCGTGCTCGGGACTCAGGAAGACGCGGAAAAATGGATGATCGAGTCTGTCATGGGTTTGGACAATCGCCGGCCGATCGATCTGCTGGCCACGGCGGCGGGCACTGCGCTTGTGCAGGAGTTTCTTGAGCGGCTCGACTATGGTGTCTACGCGTGACGCCTTTGCCGGGCTCCCTCGGAACAGGGCAGCTGTTGGGCTGGAGGCTTGATCACAGACGCTTCAAGGCGAGCTGGGACAGTGGCGAAGGAGCCTTCAAGCTTGGGGGAAGGTGGAACAGCAAAGGGATCAGAGCCGTATATGCGTCCATCGACCCATCGACCGCCATCTTGGAGGTGGCGGTCCACAAGGGGTTTCGCCCGCTGGATACTGTCCCTCACGTGCTGACGGCATTCGACATCGTCGATCCATCAGAGATTTATGTGGTCCAAACCGACGATATTCCGAACGCGAACTGGCTGCGTCCCGGCATCCCGGGCGCGGGACAGCAGCAGTTCGGCGATGGTCTGCTGGCAAAGCATCCGTTCTTTCTGATCCCCAGCGCGGTATCCCAGCACAGCTGGAACCTGGTGTTCGATCCCAACCGGGCGGCAGGCCTTTATAGCTTGCATCTCCGGGAGGATTTCGTGCTTGATACAAGGCTTCATCCTCCCGCTGGGTAGCAATCAGGCCGTGGCCTTCAGCCGCCCACTGATGAACCGGAACTCCTGCGACTTGCCGCCATAACCGTAAGCAGCGGCCGGGACTTCATGCACGAAGGCATAGCTTTCCTCGTGCACACCACCCAGCAACTTACCAAAGGCCTCAAAGATCGCCTTCAGATAAGCCTCCAGTTCCAGCTTGGTGTTGGTGCCGTCGACCACCTTGATGTCGAGCCAGAAGGTGTTGGCGCCATGCTCCGCCAGCGATTTGCCGCCGGCGAACCAATGCTGCGGGTCGACATAGGTGACGGCGACGGCGGTAATCGTCGGGTCCTTGCGCAGATGGGTTGCCGTCAGCTCGGTGATTTCCTTGGCGATTGTGGCGGACAGCTTGGCGTCGGGCTTGCCGGTGACGCTGATGTTGATGATGGGCATTTTTCTCTCCTTCGTTTGAGCGGCGTCTGTTTGCCGTTGGAGAGACAATGCCATCATCTTTGAATCAAAAAAATCGAATTGTTTCGAACAAAAGGTTCTGTATTATCGAAGCATGCAAGCTCTCGATCCCGATCTGCTCAAAACCTTCCTTGCCTTTGTCGATGGCGGCTCGCTGGCTCAGGCTGCGTCTGCTGTCGGCCGCTCGCCCTCGGCGGTGACCGCGCAGATGCAGCGTCTGGAGGAGATCGTCGGCGAACCGCTGCTGGTGGCGCAGGGGCGCGGGCGCGGGCTGACGCCGGCCGGCGAGGATCTTGTCGGTCATGCCCGCCGCATTCTTGCCGTGCACAGCGAGGCCTGGCTGGCGCTCAAGGGCGCGCGTGCCGCTGGTCGCGTCGCCATCGGCACGACACAGGATTTCGCCGATAGCGGCCTGCCGGAGCTGCTGCGCGCCTTCGCGACCAGCCATCCGCGCGTCAGGGTCGAACTCCGCGTTGGCCGTTCGGCCGAGCTTGGCGAGGCGCTGCAGGCCGGGCAGCTCGATCTGGCCGTTGTCATGCGCAAGACGCCGGCCAATGACGAAGTCGGGCTGTTCAGTGAGCCGATGCTGTGGCTGTGCTCGCAAAAAGGGCTTGCCGTGCGGGAAGAGGAATTGCCGCTGGCGCTGCTCGACCCCTATTGCGGCTTTCGCGAAGCAGCACTCGCGGCCCTCGATGCTGCCGGCCGCCGCTACCGCATCGCCGCCGGCAGCGCCAGCCTTGCCGGCTTGCGTACGGCGGTCAATGCCGGCATCGCGCTGACCTTGCGCACCGCCCGCTTTGCCCATTCAGGCATTGCCGAAGCACCGCGCGAATTCGCCCTGCCGCCGGTGCCGACAGCGCAATTCGCGATAAAACTCGGCCAGGGCGCTGAGCGGCCGGCGCGCGATCTTGCCATCCTGCTCAGCGACAACCTCGCCTTGCCCGGCTTTGCCGGCTGATGTCCAAAGAAAAAGCCGACCTTTACGGTCGGCTTTGAGGAGGACGGGTCGAGGGGTTTGGGGGGACTTGGGGGGTGACCCGTCGCACATAAAACTGCCTGATCCGCATGATGGTTCCATGACTTGGAAAATAATTATTGGGTTGCCGCACTTTTTCTCGCAGCCAGCCAGTCGCGCCCCGCATGGGCGAAAACCGCGCAGAGTACTATGGCGCCGCCGATCAGGCTGGCGGCCGGCGCGATCTCGCCGAGGAACAGGAAGGCGAACAGGATCGCAAACGGCACTTCGGCGGCACCGAGAAGGCCGGACTCAGGCGCCGGGATCAGCCGCGAGCCTTCTGTCCACAGGATCGACGCCGCTGCGAACGATCCTCCGAAGGCGACGAGCAGCACGGCGTCGCGAGCAGAAATCGCCAGGGGGTCGGTGACGAACCAGCCGAGCACGAACAGCAGAAGCGCCGAGACTGCGCCCGCCCACACCACCGGCGTGTCGCGGAAGGCGCGCACCATGATCATGTAGAGCGCACTGCCGGCGGTCATCAGCAGCGCGAGCCCATCGCCAAACAGATGACCGCTGCCGAAGCCGGAGCCGACCATGATCACTACGCCGCACAGCGAAACGGCGGCGGCGGCAAGCGTCTGCGCCCGGAACGGCTCGCGCACCAGCACGAAGGCGAGCAGCGCGGTGATGAAAGGCGCGGTGGCGTAGATGACCGCGACATTGGCGACATAGGTGAATTTGAACGCCGAGATGAAGGCGATGCTGGCCGCGGCGCCCTCGAGGGCCAGCAGCCAGCCGCGCCAGCCAAGCCGCAAGCTTTCCCGCCCGCCGGAGCGGCGCCGGCGCCACAGCACATAGAAGGTGATCAGGATCGCGCCGACAAAGCCGCGCCAGCAAGTGATGGTCAGCGGGTCGGCGTGGATCGATTTGGTCAGCACGCCGGTGAGGGCGAAGAAAGCCGCCGAAGCCGCCACCAGCATGATGCCGAGCGTACGCTCGGCAGCGGTATCTGTGGTGCCTGGGCCGTCGAACGCTTCCGTCATCTCAGCAGCCTATCCGTCTTCTCCTGCCACCATGCTGTCAGCACGGGGGTACTCATAGCCGCTTGCGGAAATGCTCGTTGCCGATGATCAGCAGGCCGGCGCCGACGATCAACGCCGCCCCCAGAAACACCTCGCGACGCGGCACGTCGCCCCAGATCGCAAAGCCGAGCCCGAAGGCCCAGACCAATGAGGTGTATTCGAACGGCGCCACGATCGACACCGGCGCCCGCTTCATGCCTTCGAACAGCATAAATTGCGCCACGCCGCCGAGCGCGCCGACGCTGATCAAAAGCAGCAACTGGCGCCAGTCCGGCATCTGCCAGACCAACAGCGCCGGCACCGCGGAAAACACCAGGAAGTAGAAATTGTTGAGCACAAGCTGGATCAGCGTGCGCTCGGCCAGCGCCGTCTTGCGCAACAGCACCACGGCAATGCCCCACAGCACTGCCGCAGCCAGTACCAAGAGCATCGGCACGGACAAGCCGAGACGAGTGGGATCACAGGCGATGAAGACGCCGACGAAGCCGATGAACACCGCCAGCCAGCGCAACAGCGGCACCTTTTCGCCAAGCATCACCACCGACAGCACGGTGACGATGATCGGGGCGGCGTAATAGACGGTGGTGAGTTCGGCCAGCTGCAGGGAGCGGGCCGCGTTGTAGTAGCAGAGCCAGGCGCCGAGCGTGAAGGCGCTGCGCACCAGCATCGGCCGCACGATGGGCGAGCGCATTGTGTCGGCAAAGATGGGCGGTCCGCCGATTGCAGCACAGCCGATAAGCACAGCGATCGAGCGGAAGAACATGATCTGCCAGACGCTGATGCCGACGACCAGAAGCTTGATCGCGGCGTCCTGCGTCGAAAACAGGAAATAGGCGCAGCCGGTGAACAGGATGCCGGCAAGCACCCTTTCGCGGGTTTCCAGAATGGCAATATCGGCCATGCGGCGTGTCCGGCGCTGTCAAGAGGACGAAGAAGAAGCCTGCGCCAATCAGGCTCCCATTGCAGGCTATACGGGCGAAAGCCTGCGGGGCGCTACGCCAGTGGCAAGCTTGCGTTGGCGCAGCCTGGCCGACAGCGTGGGCACGCCGTTCACTGTGTTGCCTGGTAGAGCTGTGAAGCGGCCTCCTTCAGGGCGCGTCGGCCGCCCGGCCTGAGATACATCATGTGGCCGCCCTCGATGACGTCGAGACGGATAGGTTTTGCCCCGCCGAGCGTCGGGATTTGGCTCACCAGATAGCGTGAGGCCAGATAGGGAGTGACCAGATCGGTGTCGCCGTTGACGATCACCACGCCGAGCCCCGGGTTGAGCGAGCGCGCCCGCTGCAGATCGTCCATCACCCCGGCATAGCCTTGCCGCGAGCCGCCATAGTCCCAGGCGTGGGTCACATCGCCATTGAGCAACCTGTAGCTGACATCGGTGCGAAAATTCAGCTCGTCGCGCGCATAACCGACAAAGGCCGAGGTCAGCGCCGGCACGCTGCGGTCGAGCACCGGATCCGGGCCGGCGCTGCGGGCGCTCTCCGGGGCGATGTCGCTGGTGGCGATGGTGCCGTCATACGGGCTGAGCACTTTGCCACTGGCGCGCTGGAATTCGCGCGCGAACAGGGCGGTCGGGATGCGGGCGAAATTGCGTTGCACGAGGTCGAGCGGCAGGCCGGTGATATCGGCCACGCGCTGGCTGGCCAGCCGCCCGCCCTGTTCCAGCCCGCCGGTCAGAGCCGTGAGGTAGTCGCCCAGCGCATACTTTTCGACCTCGGCGAGCTTTTCGCGCAGTGCTTCGCCGCTGAGGCCTTCGCTGCGCAGGCGCACCGCCGCCAGCGAGGGCAGTTCCAGCGCCCAATGCAGCGGCTGGAATTCGTCGGGCAGCACCAGCGTGAACTCCAGTGCAGGCGAGATCAGCACGATGCCGTTGGGGCTCAGGCCGACATCTTCCTGCAGGGTCCTGGCGAGAAGTGCCGCGCGGAACCCGCCATAGCTTTCGCCGGCAAGGAAGAGCGGCGATCCGGTGCGGCCGTTCTGGGCGAGATAGAGCCGGATGAAAGCGCCGATCGAACTGGCGTCCTGGCTGACGCCCCAAAAATCTTTCGTGTCCTGGCCGGGGGCCTCGCGGCTGTAGCCGGTGCCGACCGGATCGACGAAGACGAGGTCGGTCATGTCGAGCCAGCTGTCGGGATTGTCGATCAGCTTTTGCGGCGGCGGCAGGAATTGGCCATCGGCGCCGGTCGCGACGACACGCGGGCCGAGTGCGCCGAGATGCAGATAGGCGGATGCCGCGCCCGGGCCGCCATTGAAGACGAAGGTGATGGGGCGAGCCTTCTCCGCGCCCGCCAGTGGCGGCAGCGTATAGGCGACATAGAAGATTTCCGCGGTGACCTCGCCCTTGCCGGATAGCAGTGACAGCGTGCCGGCCTTAGCCTGATAGTCCAGCTTGCGCCCGGCAATGGTGATTGAATGGCTGGTCGTCTGCGGTGCCGGCAGCAGCGACAGCACGCCGCCTGCCGGTGCGGGGCGCTCGGGCGTTTCGGCGACGACTGGCTGCGCGAAGGCTGCAAGCACCAACAGGGTAAGCGAGATCAGTTTCAGCTTGAACGGCATGATGCCTCCGCGGGAATGACTCTGCTTAGGTATGGCTCGGGCGGTCGAAGTCAAAGTAACTCTTCGCGAGCTAGCGTTCCTTCACGCCCCCTCTGTCCTGCCGGACATCCCCCACAGGGATGGAGATTGGATGTCGCGACCGCCTTCGCTAATCGCCGGCGTAGAAAGCGCCATCGGCGAAGCTGCAGATCTCCCCCCTGTGGGGAGGTGGCCGGCAGGCAGAGGGGGGCGCTGTCTCGCCGGCATATCAGTGCTATCAAAGCGCGACGGACTCGAAAAGGAATGCAACATGGACGCCACCGCACTCAAGGCCATGCAGGCACCGATCAAGGAGGCTTATCGCGACGATTCCTCGCGAGCGCTGATCACGCTTCGCGCCAAAGGCTCCATCGACGACCAGTCGATTGCCTGCAAGGTCGAGACGGGCAGGGCGCTGGCGGGGGCCGGCCTGCATCCGGCGACCGGCGGTTCCGGGCTCGAATTGTGTTCGGGCGATATGCTTTTGGAGGCGCTGGTGGCGTGCGCCGGCGTTACGCTGAAGGCAGTGGCGACGGCGCTGGAATTCAGGCTTGGCGCAGCCACCGTCGAGGCCGAAGGCGATCTCGACTTTCGTGGCACGCTGGGCGTGGCCAAGGACGCCCCCGTGGGCTTTCGCGCCATCCGGCTGAATTTCAACCTCGACACGGATGAGCCGCAGGACCGCATCGATTCGCTCATCAAGCTGACTGAACGCTATTGCGTGGTCTTCCAGACCATCAACAGCAAGCCGGAGCTGACGGTGAAGGCGCGCGCCTGATCTCCCCCCTTGAGGGACTGTTGCAAAATTGGGTGGATGTGATTCCCTGTTTTTGAAACGGGGATTTTGCGATGACGACAAAGCCGAGCGGTCAGTTCAGTTTTGTAGAGGCTCTGCTGCCGCAGGGTCTTGGTCGGAGCGGACGACTGGACCGGCTGTCGTCGCTGGTGAAGTGGTATCGCTTCGAGAAGATCCTGGCGCGGCTGCGCTCGCCAACTGGGCCGGGGCGGCCTGCGTACAATTCGCTGGTGATGTTCAAGGCGCTTCTGCTGCAATCCTTGTATGGGCTGTCGGACAACGAACTGGAGGAGGCGCTCGCCGATCGGCTGTCGTTCCGCCGCTTCGTTGGACTGACGCTCGAGGAGACGGTGCCCGACCACACCACGCTCAACCGCTTTCGCAATCTTCTCGTGGAGGCCGGGCTTCTGGAGAAGCTGTTTGGCGAACTGGACCATCAACTGGACAAGGCCGGGCTGATCCTGCGGCGGGGCACGATGCTCGATGCCACGGTGATCGAGACGGCGGCGGCACGGCCGCCCAGTGGGGCCGCGCACGAAGCGGGCGATGCCGGCGATCCCGATGCCGGCTTTACACGCCGGCAGGGCAAGCCTGGCTCCTCCTACGGCTACAAGGCCCATGTCGGCGTCGACCAGGGTTCTGGCCTGATCCGCCGGGTGAGGACGACAGCAGCCAACGTCAACGACACGGTCGAGGCGGGTCATCTGATCTGTGGCGACGAAGGCGCGGTGCTGGCGGATGCGGCCTATCACACCAAGGCGCGCGAGCTGTCGCTGAGGCAGCGCGGGATCAAGCCGCGGCTGATGCGGCGGGCCAACAAGCATCATCCGCGCCTGCCGACGCGCCTGAAGCAGTTCAACCAACTGATCGCCCGGCAACGTTTTGCCGTCGAGACGACCTTCGCCACCTTGAAGAACCGCATGCGACTTTGCGCCATCCGCTATCGCGGTCTGGCCAAGGCGGCAGGACAGGTTCTCATCGCCGCCATGGCCTTCAACATGCGTCGCTGGGTGACGCTGGCGACCTGATCTAGGGTCGCACTGCGCCCGAAATCCGCCGAATACGCCAACTCCTACCCCATCTGGCCACAAACCAGCGCCGGAAACCACCTCGCATTGCCCTTGCCGTCTCTCTCCACGCCCAAAGCCTATAACGCAACGGGCCCCTTGAGGGGGAGATGTCGCCGAAGGCGACAGAGGGGGTCGGGCCGACTGGACGCGACGCCCTTTGTGCGGAAGGAGGTTGGCACTCTACGCGAGGCGACCCCCTCTGGCCTGCCGGCCATCTCCCCCTCGAGGGGGGAGACTACGCTACTGCGCCGCCGGCTCTTCCGCATCACCCTCATCGGTGAAAGGCGAGGCGCTCGGCACGCAGTTGACCGCCCAGCCGGCCGGCGTCGGCTGCTTCTGATATTCGGTAATCGCGTTTGTGCACTGTTCGCGGGTGTCGAAGGTGCTGGGCAGCACCACCATGCCGCCTTGCGGGCCGGCGATCACCAGGTACCAGACCAATGCTACGCTGGGAGCAGCCATGGGAATTCCTCGCTTTGCTGGGTGTCGGAGTCGGGTCGACCCTAGCAACTCCCGGCTGATGGCGAAAGCAGGGCGATGGGGGAGGGACCTGCCGGACCATCACAGACCCGTGAACGAACCGCTCCCAGACGTCTCTCAGTTCGCGGCAAAACAGTAGAACAGGCCGTCGCCGCCGGTGCCTTTCAGCGCCTCCTGGCTGCAGCCGCCGCGCGAGGCATGCGAGGAGTTCCAGGATTTCGCCGCCGCCGACTCATCAAGGCCGGTGCGGTCGTGATGGCCCATCATCGCCGCGCCCTCCGCCCCGCTCAAGGTCCAGTCGCCGCAGGTCTGGTCGGCGAGCTTGGTGCCGTCAGGCTTCGAGCCGGTCAATATGTCGTGCCGGTTCGGCTTATCGCCGCGGCCGTTGACCACCTCGCCCTTTTCGTTGAGCGCCGTCTGCTTGGTGATGGCGTTGGCGTCGCTGTGCAGCGAGGCGACGTCATCGGCAATCTTCTCCCCCTTGGCGTTGACCCAGGGACCCTTGCCGATACGGTCGCGCGCATCGACATTGGCGCTCGAGAGATAGGCGTGCCATTCCTTGCCGGTAACCCCAGCCGCTTCCGCCAGCGAGGCGCAATGCGCGTCGGCACCCTTGAGACCGCCGAGATCGGCGCCCTTGCCGGAACCGACGCTGGTGACGAAGAAACTCATCTTGGCGTCTTGCGCCAGCGCCACGCCGGCTGTGGCGGCAATCGCGGCGGCGGCAACGAGAAGAAGTCTACGCATGTCGGTCCTCCGGTTTCGAATGTCCTACATTCGAAGAAACGTAACTGGAGGCCTGTTTAATCCCGCTACAACCCGGTTTATTCCGGCTGCCGGTAGGCGACGAAGCGGTTGTTCTTGACCTGGAAGATCAGCCCCGTCTCTTTCATCTCGGGGCTCGCCAGCGGCACGATGCGTTTTGCCACCTCTGACGGGTGCGGCAGCGTTTCCGGATCCTCGCCGGGCGCGGCCTGCGCACGCATGGCGGTGCGGGTGGCGCCGGGGTCGACCGCATTGATGCGGAGCGCCAGGCTCTGCGTCTCATGCGCCCAGGAACGCGTCATGGCTTCCACAGCCGCCTTCGACGCCGCATAGGGCGCCCAGAAGGCGCGCGCCGAATGCGCGGCCCCGGACGACATGAGAATGGCGCGGCCGGCGTCGGACAGCCTGAGCAGCGGGTCGACCGAGCGGATCAGCCGCCAGGTCGAGGTGACATTGACGGTCATTACCTTCTCGAAGGTTTTGGCCTCGACATGGCCGATCGGCGAGATGACGCCGAGCACACCGGCATTGGCCACCAGAATGTCGAGCTTGCCCCAGCGCTCGTGAATGGCGCCGCCCAGCCGGTCGATGCCGGCCATGTCTGAGAGGTCGAGAGGCACCAACGTCGCTTCGCCCTTGCCGGTTTTCGCGCGCTCGGCCTTGATCTGGTCGTCGAGTTCTTCCAGCCCGCCGACGGTCCGGGCTACCGCAATGACATGCGCGCCGGCGGCGGCAAGTTCCCTGGCGATGAAGTAGCCGATGCCGCGCGAGGCGCCGGTAACGACCGCGACGCGGCCGGAGAGGTCGAGGGTCATGCGAGCGCTTTCAAGGATAGCAGTTGGGCTTTACGCCCCGTTGTTCGCCAGCAGCGACAGCGTGCGCACATTGTCGTGGCCTTCGAAGTCGAGCAGGCGGGTCGGGTACTGGCCGGTGAAACAGGCGTCGCAGAATTGCGGCTGCTCATTGTCGCGGCTGGCTTCGCCGACGGCGCGGTAGAGCCCGTCAATGGTGAGGAAGCCGAGCGAATCGACACGGATGAACTCGGCCATTTCCTCGATCGACATGCGCGATGCCAAAAGCTTCGACTTCTCCGGCGTGTCGACGCCGTAGAAGCACGACGCGCTGGTCGGCGGCGAGGCGATGCGCATATGCACTTCCTTGGCGCCGGCGTCGCGCACCATCTGCACGATTTTCTGGCTGGTGGTGCCGCGCACGATCGAATCGTCGACCAACACCACGCGCTTGCCCTCGATCATCCGGCGGTTGGCGTTGTGCTTGAGCTTGACGCCCATATGGCGGATCGAATCGCCGGGCTGGATGAAGGTTCGGCCGACATAGTGGTTGCGGATGATACCGAGTTCGAAGGGGATGCCTGCCGCCTGGGAGAAGCCGATTGCCGCCGGCGTGCCGGAATCCGGCACCGGCACGACGATATCGGCCTCGACCGGGCTTTCCTGCGCCAATTCGGCGCCGATACGCTTGCGCACTTCGTAGACATTGCGGCCTTCGACCGAGGAGTCCGGGCGGGCGAAATAGACATATTCGAAGATGCAGAAGCGGGTCTTCTGCGGCTCGAAGGGGAACAGGCTCTCGATGCCCTTCGAGGTCACCACGACCATCTCGCCGGGCTTCAGGTCGCGCACGAAGCGGGCGCCGATAATGTCGAGCGCGCAGGTTTCGGAGGCCAGGATCCAGGCGCCGTCGAGGTCGCCGAGCACCAGCGGGCGGATGCCGAGCGGATCGCGGCAGCCGATCATCTTCTTGGAGGTCATCGCGACCAGCGAGAAAGCGCCTTCGACCTGACGCACGGCGTCGATGAAGCGCGAATTCAAATCGCGTTCCTTGCTGGTGGCAACGAGATGCAGCAGCGTCTCGGTGTCGGAGGTCGACGAGAAGATCGCGCCCTGTTTCTGCAGCGCGCGCTGCACGGTCATGGCGTTGGTGAGATTGCCGTTATGGGCGACGGCAAAGCCGCCATCGGCGAGTTCGGCGAAGAAGGGCTGGATGTTGCGCATGCCGGCGCCGCCCGTCGTGGCATAGCGCGTGTGGCCGATGGCACGGTTGCCTTGCAGGCTGTCGATGACGTGCTGCTTGGTGAAGGTGTCGCCGATCAGGCCGACATGGCGTTCGACATGGAACTGCGTGCCGTCATAGGAGACGATGCCGGCCGCTTCCTGGCCGCGATGCTGCAGCGCATGCAGGCCTAGTGTGACGATGGCCGCAGCGTCCTGCCGGCCGAAAATGCCGAACACCCCGCATTCATCGTGGAAATGATCGTCTGCTTCGGCGGAAAGGACGTCGTCCGCGTCTGCCTTCGAAACTGCCATGGGGCTCAAGCTCCGCTAAAATGGCCATATAGTGCGATAGCACCGCGAAAGCAACGTAGTCAGGCCGGAACTGCCGGGATGGCGCCTGTCCGGCACCATCCGTCCGTATCAGTTTGCCGGCGCGGCCGGAGCCGGAGCAGCGGGCGCGGGTGCGTTATCGGCCGGAGCGTCGGTCTCGTCGTCGGGCGCCGGCGTATCGTCACCGGTTGCCGGAGCATCCGCCGCCGGTGCATCGGCCGCCGGAGGCGTCTCGGCTGCCGGCTGATTCGGATTGAGCTTCTTCAGGATGGCGTTTTCCGGATCTTCGGGCAGCAGGCTTTCCAGCTTGGCGCCGATGGTCTCGAGCAGCGGCTTCGACTTGGCGTTGGCGATCCAGGCAGGGGCCTTGGCGCCGGCCAGCCAGTTGAAGAACAGTAGCGCCACGGCGACTACGAGGACGCCGCGCGCGGCGCCATAGAGGAAGCCCAGCGTACGGTCGAGCGCGCCGATCCTGGAATCGATGATCCAGTCGGCAAGCTTCATGGTGATGACGGAAACGACGATCAGCGCGATGAGGAAGACGATGCCGGCGGATGCCGCCATGGCGATCTTGTCGCTTTCGACATAGGGCTGAACGTAAGGCAGCACCGGCTTGTAGAAGAAGAATGCCGCCGCGGCGGCAGCCGCCCCGGACACGACGGACAGGATTTCGCGTGACAGGCCGCGAACCATGGCGAGCATCGCCGAGACCAGGGTGAAGCCGACGAGAATTCCGTCCAGCAGCGTAATCGGCATGTCTTTTGCCCCACTCAGATTGTCTTTTCACGGCTCGGGCGAGCCGCGTCAATCTTCCACGTCGACACGGCTGCGCCGTGAGCCGGCTATGCGTGCGACGAGATCGGCAAGTTCGGTCGGCTGGAAAGCGCCGGCCCCGATCCCCCCGACAACCTCCTCGCTGCCCAAGGGCAGAACCGCACTTCCAAAACCCAGCTTTTCGGCCTCTTTAAGGCGCTGCTGCGCATGCGCAACCGGCCTCACTGCGCCCGACAGGCTGATTTCGCCGAAATAGACGCAATCGGCGGGAAGGGCAAGACCGGTGAGCGACGAAACCAGTGCAGCGGCAACCGCCAGATCGGCCGCCGGCTCGGAAATCCGGTAGCCGCCGGCGACGTTGAGGTAGACATCGTGGGTGCCGAAGCGCACGCCGCAATGGGCTTCGAGCACGGCAAGGATCATCGACAGCCGTGCGCCGTCCCAGCCGACGACGGCACGGCGCGGCGTGCCCAATGTGGACGGCGCCACCAGTGCCTGGATCTCGACCAGCACCGGACGTGTCCCTTCCATGCCGGCAAATACCGCGGCACCCGGCGATTTTGCGTGGCGTTCGCCGAGGAACAGCTCCGACGGATTGGCGACCTCGCGCAAGCCCTTGTCCGACATCTCGAAGACGCCGATCTCGTCGGTCGGCCCAAAACGGTTCTTCACCGTGCGCAGGATGCGGTAGTGATGGCCGCCTTCGCCTTCGAAATAGAGAACGGCGTCGACCATGTGCTCGACGACGCGCGGACCGGCGATCTGGCCTTCCTTGGTGACATGGCCGACCAGCACGATGGCAGCACCGGTGGATTTGGCGTAGCGGATCATCGCTTGCGCCGAGGCGCGCACCTGGGTGACGGTGCCGGGCGCCGAGTCGGCCATGTCGGTCCACAGCGTCTGGATGGAATCGAGGATGACGAGGTCCGGCCTTCTGCCGTCGGCTATTGTTGCCAGGATATCCTCGACATTGGTCTCCGCGGCAAGTTCGACCGGCGTGTCGGCGACGCCAAGCCGCTGCGCCCGCAGCCGGATCTGCGCGACAGCCTCTTCGCCCGAGACATAGACGATGCGGTGGCCTTTTGACGCCAATGCTGCTGCGGCCTGGGTAAGCAGCGTCGACTTGCCGATGCCGGGATCGCCGCCGACCAGCAGCGCCGAGCCGCGCACGAAACCGCCGCCGGTGGCGCGGTCGAGTTCGCCAATGCCGGAGATGATCCGCGGCGCATCCTCGATGTCACCGGACAGGCTGGTCAGCACCACGGCGCGGCCCTTGCGCGCATTGCGCGTGTTGGCCGGTCCCGAGCCGATGCCGCCGGACGTGCCTTCCTCGACGAGTGTGTTCCACTCGCCGCAGGCATCGCATTTGCCGGCCCAGCGCTGATGCACCGACCCGCAATTCTGGCAGATGAACTGGACGCGCGATTTAGCCATGGAGTGATGCTGCCTGCAAATGACCGAAGGAGGGTGATCTTGCACACCCCCCTCTGTCCTGCCGGACATCTCCCCCGCAAGGGGGGAGATTGGCTATCGTCGCTGCTTTCGCCAATCCCCAACGTCGCAAGATGAGCGCCATTCGCAAAGCTGCTGATCTCCCCCCTTGCGGGGGAGATGGCCGGCAGGCCAGAGGGGGGTGTGACGGAGCGCTGCGGTAGGCCAAAAAGCTACTCGAACCTCTCCGCAATATGATGCTCTTCGGCGAGGTCGGAAAACCGTGTGAACTCGCCATGGAAGGCGAGGCTCACCGAACCTGTCGGGCCGTGGCGCTGCTTGGCGACGATGACTTCGGCCTTGCCGCGCATCTCGTTCATCTCGTGTTCCCACTTGATGTATTCGTCGGTGCCGGGCTTCGGTTCGCGGTTCTTCAGATAATATTCCTCGCGGTAGACGAACATCACCACGTCGGCGTCCTGCTCGATCGAGCCGGATTCGCGAAGATCGGACAGCTGCGGGCGTTTGTCTTCGCGGCTTTCGACCTGACGCGACAGCTGCGACAGCGCGATGATCGGAACGGAGAGTTCCTTGGCCAGCGCCTTGAGGCCGGTGGTGATCTCGGTGATTTCCTGCACCCGGTTCTGTGACGATTTCGCGCTCGACCCCTGCATCAGCTGGATATAGTCGATGACGATGAGGTCGAGGCCGCGCTGACGCTTCAGCCGCCGCGCCCGCGCCGACAGCTGCGCGATCGAGATACCGCCGGTCTGGTCGATGAACAGCGGGATCTTCTGCATGGTCTGCGAGCAGGCGACCAGCTTTTCGAAATCCATCTCCGAAATCTCGCCGCGGCGGATTTTTGACGACGAAATTTCCGTCTGTTCGGAAATGATGCGGGTGGCGAGCTGCTCGGACGACATTTCCAGCGAGAAGAAGCCGACGACGCCGCCATTGGCTGCCTTGAACGAGCCGTCGGCCTGCTGCGCCGGCTCATACATCTCGGCAATGTTGAAGGCGATGTTGGTGGCGAGCGACGTCTTGCCCATGCCCGGACGGCCGGCAATGATGATCAGATCCGACGCCTGCAGGCCACCCATGCGGCGGTCGAGATCGCGCATGCCGGTGGCGAGGCCCGACAAATGGCCGTCGCGCATATAGGCGGCGTTGGCCATGTCGACGGCGGTCTTGACCGCGTCGGTGAAGCTCTCGAAGCCGCCATCATAGCGGCCGGTTTCGGCCAGTTCGAACAGCCGCCGCTCGGCATCCTCGATCTGTTCGGACGGCGCCATGTCGACCGGCGCGTCATAGGCGATGTTGACCATGTCCTCGCCGACGGTAATCAGTGCCCGGCGCGTGGCCAGATCGTAGATGGCGCGGCCATAATCGGTGGCATTGACGACGGTGACGGCTTCGACCGCCAGACGAACCACATATTGCGCCACCGTCATGTCGCCGACCTTCTCGTCGGCCGGCAGGAAGGTTTTCAGCGTGATCGGCGTCGCCACCTTGCCCATGCGGATTAGCTCGGCCGCGACCTCGAAGATTTTCCGGTGCAGCGGCTCGTAGAAATGGCCGGCCTTGAGGAAGTCGGAGACGCGGTAGAAGGCATCGTTGTTGACGAGGATGGCGCCGAGCAGCGCCTGCTCGGCCTCGATGTTGTTCGGCGCTTCACGATAAAGCGGTTGCTGCTCCGCCACGCCGAATTTTCGCGCTGCCTCTGCCATGATGTCCCCGATTTTGATCCCGGCTTCTCGATATCAGAACGAGATAAATCGGTGCTGACCTTTCTGCATCACCGCACGACCAATCAACCTCGATGCCCCGTTGTTCACAGGGGCGGCAAACCGTCCACAGAAGAGTGTTTCCGCGCCCCGATTCCGGTTGACTCAGAAAGGCGCTGACTTCTATCCGAGTCGTTGGAACAGAGCAAGAACAATCTCGGTGATTACCCGCTTCTTCCGTCCAATGTATCGCCCCAGTCCAGCCGCCGCGCTGCCTTGAACAGCTCGCCCTCGCGCTTGGTGAAAAGTGTCTCGCCGGCGCCGCCATCCGGCTGGCACAGTTTGAGCAGCACCTTGCCGGAGCCCGATTTCGGCGGCGCAATCACGCGCGGCTGACGTACAGGCGCGGCTTGCCGCGACGCCGCGACGTAGATGAATTTCTCGTCCTCCCACGGCACGTCGGCGTCCTTGGCCAGGCGGTGCCGGCGCGAGCGGGCGACGCGGCGCGAAAAATGGCACCAGTCGGGCGGCTCAAGCGGGCAGGGCGCCTCATGCGGACAAGGCGCCAGCACGTGCGCCCCGGCCTCCAGCAATTGCCTGCGCACTGCCAGGATGCGCTGCCAGCCGGCCGGTGTGCCGGGCTCGACGATCAGCAGTGTGTCGCCGGTCAACTGCCAGAGCCGGCCGACAAGCTTCGGCAGCGATGCCGGCGCGATCTCGTCCAGCACATAGGCGCAGGTGACCAGATCGGCAGGCTTGAGATCGGCAAGGTCGATGGTCACGTCGCCGGCGCGCCAGTCCATCCTGGTGGCGATGGTATCAAGGGCGAGCGACTGGCCAACCTTGCGCACCGCGGCGCTTGCTTCAACCAGAACCGCCTCTTCGAGGTCGGGCCACAGGTCTGTAGTGGCCCAAAGCACCGTGCCAGGACCGGCGCCGACATCGAGCAAGCTCGTTGGCTGGAAATCGGGCCGCGCATAGGCGAGTTCGTCGAGACCGGCCCGTACCGCCGCGTAGGTCGCCGGCAGCCGCGTCGCCAGATAGGCTTTTACCGCCATCTCTTCGGCCATGTGCAGGCGGCCGTCGCGCAATTCGGCGCGGTAGCGGTCAGACAGCGTCTTCGCCGCCTGGCGCAGCACCGCCAGCGGTATCGTTTCGAGCAGGCGCTCGACGCCTTGTCGCAGCGAGGCGGGGAGTTCCACGCTCAGGCTCCGCGTGGCGCGAGCACCGAGGCGCGGGCGAACTCGACAAGGGTGGTGGCGATGGTGGGCAGGCAGGTCATTAAAAAAGGTCTCGCGAGAACGAGACCTTTTTCAGTGTCAGAGCCGTCAATGGCAAGCGGCAATCGCAATCGAGGCGTTATTCGCGATCCGCCACCTTGCGACGGCGCGCTGGCTTGGCCGCAACGGACCTGACAGCAACGGACCTGGCAGGCACAGACCTGGCGACAGCAGGCTCGGCGGCCGCCGCCTCCTGACGATGCCCCATTTCGCGCATTTCGAGCGCCTTTTCACATTTGGCCATGTAGTCGCGCGTCATCGGCAGCGTGTCGTTCTTCTTGGCGATCTGGATCTGGAAGATCACCAGATCCTGCCAGCGGAAGGCGGCTTCCGAAGCCGCCAGATAGAACTCCCACATCCTGCAGAAGCGCTCGTCATAGATGGCCTTGGCCTTGTCCCGGTTGGCGGCAAAGCGCTGGCCCCAATGCTTCAGCGTATCGGCATAGTGCAGCCGCAGAATCTCGATGTCGGTGACTACAAGGCCCGACTTCTCGATCGCCGGCATCACCTCCGACAGCGAAGGAATGTAGCCGCCCGGAAAAATGTACTTGCGGATGAAGGCGCTGGTCGCCCACGGCACGCCGGAGCGGCCGATCGTGTGCAAGAGCATGACGCCGTCCGGCTTCAACAGCGTCGCCGACTTGTCGAAGAAAGTGCGGAAGTGGTTGACGCCGACATGCTCGAACATGCCGACCGAGACGATGCGGTCGAAGCGTTCGTTGAGTTCGCGGTAGTCCTTGAGGTCGAAATGCACGCGGTCCTGCAAGCCTTGCGCATGCGCCCGGTCGGTGGCGACGCCGTGCTGCTCGGTCGACAGCGTCACGCCTTGCACGTCGACATCGAAAGCCTTGGCGAGATAGAGGCCGAGCCCACCCCAGCCGGAGCCGATATCGAGCACGGTCTGGCCGGCCTTTAGCCTGAGCTTGGCGGCGATATGGCGTTTCTTGGCCATCTGCGCCTCGTCGAGCGTCATGTCCGGCTGTTCGAAATAGGCGCAGGAATACTGCATGTCGTCGTCTAGGAAGAGCCGGTAGAGGTCACCCGACAAATCATAGTGGCGCTGCACGTTGCGGCGCGCCCGTGATGCGGTGTTGATCTGCTGCAGGCGGCGAAAGGCGTGGCGCAGACCCTCGATGGCCTTCGACCAGGTGGCGTCGATACCGCCGCTGCCCATGTTCTGGAAGGCGATGCGCATCATACCCAGTACGCCGCCCTCGATGATGTCGAGTTCGCCGTCCATATAGGCTTCCGGCACGGCCAGCATCGGATCGAAGGTAATGGCGCGCTCGGCATGCGCGGTCTTGATGTGCATACGCACCGGCTCGCCGCTGCCGTCGCCGAAAACCACTGTCGAGCCCTTCGGCCCGGTGACTTTCAGATTGCCCGTACGCACCAGGCGGTCGAGAACGCGCTTCAACAGAATATTCATCACCAAATGTCCCCTCACGGTCAGACTGGCGGACCAATTCTGCAACAATATATAGGGGTTCGAAAAGTTCCATTTGGCACAAAAATGCCCGGGCGAGAGGCCCGGGCATTGGTCCAGAAAGGCTGGATGACGAGGAAGTGATTGGAGCGCTGCTCCCCTCGCTTCCCGATCAGGCCCCGTGCGGGATCAGGCGTTGTCTTCTTCGCCGCCTTCGAACTCGGTGTTCGGGTCGAAGAAGTTCTCCGGCCGTGCGTTGTCGTTGATGTCATCGCCATAGATGGCTTCGGCGGTGGTCAGCGTCTCGCCCTTGGCCTGGCGCTCGGCTTCGTCGGCCGTGCGGGCGATGTTGAGGCTGATGGTGACCTCGACTTCCGGATGCAGCGCAATCGCCACATTGGTGACGCCGATAGTCTTGATCGGCTGGTTGAGCTGGATCTGGTTGCGGTTGACCGAGAACCCTTCGGCGGTCAGCAGGTCGGCGATGTCGCGGGTCGACACCGAACCGTAGAGCTGGCCTGTCTCGCCGGCCGAACGCACGGCGATGAAGCTCTTGCCGTCGAGCTTTTCGGCAACCTGGCTGGCTTCCGACTTGCGCTCGAGGTTGCGCGCTTCGAGCTGCGCGCGCTGCCCTTCGAACTTCTTCTTGTTGGCTTCGTTGGCGCGCAGCGCCTTGCCCTGCGGCAAGAGGAAGTTGCGGGCAAAGCCGTCCTTGACCTTGACGGTATCGCCCATCTGGCCGAGGCGGGAAACGCGTTCGAGAAGAATCACTTGCATGGTCTTATTCCTTCGTCTGGGCACCGACCGCGGGATCGGCGCCGAATTGAATGGAACAGGTCAGGAAGCTCTGAGCGCCTTGGCGCCGGTGTCGCTGTCCTGCCTGTCGCGGCAGTTAGAGGCTTTTCACCTCAACTCGGGATTTCAATGCACGTCGCCAAGAGTGGTCCCGGTTTTGGGACAACGACATGCATCATCAAATTACCCCTGCGGCGCCCGTCGCCGTGGGAGAAGGAAGCAGGCGGCGAACCGCCTGCTCGAAAGTCTTAGCGAACCACGTAGGGCAGCAGGCCGAGGAAGCGGGCGCGCTTGATCGCCTTGGCGAGTTCGCGCTGCTTCTTCTGGCTTACGGCGGTGATGCGCGACGGCACGATCTTGCCACGCTCGGAAATGTAGCGCTGCAGAAGACGCACGTCCTTGTAGTCGATCTTGGGCGCGTTGGCGCCGGAGAACGGGCAGGTCTTGCGGCGGCGATGGAACGGGCGCCGGGTCGGGATCTGATTGATGTCGACCATTATTCTGCACCTCCTTCAACGCCTTCGCGCGGACGGCGCGGACCACGATCACCACCGGCGTCGCCAAATGAGCGCGGCGGACGATCGCCACGGTCGCCGCGGTCACGGTCGCCAAACGAGCGCGGACCACGATCACCACGGTCGCGGTCGCCGAAGCCGCCGCGTTCCGAGCGCTCTTCGCGCTTCTGCATCATGGCCGACGGGCCTTCCTCATGCGCCTCGACCTTGACGGTCAGGAAACGCAGCACGTCCTCGGACAGGCCCATCTGGCGCTCCATCTCGTTGAGCGCTGCCGGCGGGCAGTTGAGGTCCATAAGCGTGTAGTAAGCCTTCCGGTTCTTGTTGACCCGGTAGGTGAGGGACTTCAGTCCCCAGTTCTCGACCCGGCCGACGGACCCGCCATTTGCGGAGATGACGCCCTTGTACTGTTCGACAAGCGCATCGACCTGCTGCTGCGAGAGGTCCTGCCGGGCAAGGAACACATGTTCGTATAAAGCCATAGTGGTTCAGTGCCTTTCTTCGTTTCTCTCCCGGATCCTCGCGGCAAAAGCCTCTGCAACTTCTCTGACCCGCTGATCCCGAAGGGGCGGGGAAGAAAGGAGCATTTCGAGACGGTCGAGAGCGGAGACACGGGAGGCGGAAGCGCTTCTGGCTTCACACGAAGGTTTTGGGTAAAACCTCCGGCCCTCCGTTCAGCCCCCAGCAAGGACCGGCAGATTGCGGGCGTCTATATAGCAAATTGTCTGGAAGGCAAGGGTAACGCATGCTCCGGACAGCGTCCTGGCGTCGCAGGGTTGGAAAAATACCAGGCATCAACTCGTATGCGGGGTACCACCGTTGATCGTTTCGGGGAAGAAATCCGGAGCCGCCTTACGCTTGCCGAACATCATGTCGTATTGCAGCAAGCGGTAATCGTTGATCGCCGGATCAACGTCCTTCTGCCGCGCCCAGTCCGGCGTGGCCTCACCTGACGGTGTCAAAAGCAGATTGCGGTCGACGACGCGATAGCGTTCGCGCAGCGCGCCCAGGAAGCCGGTGTAGTAGGGGTGCGTGATCCCGGCCGTTGTCAGGATGTGGTAGGGCAGGAAGGCCGGGCTCACGGCGCCCATATCCTGCGCCGGACCGGTACGGTTAGACCAGATGACCAGCGGCGTCTGATGATGCTCCAGTGCCGCCGCCGGCGTCGGTTCCTTGCGCGGCGCGACATTGTCCTTCAGGTAACCGGTTTCGACATAGACGGGGCCGAGCGGCGGCAGATGGTCGCCGAAGAAGGCGATGACCGTCGGCCGGTCGCGCTTCTTCGCCCATTCGATCAGCCGCTCGAGGCCGCGATCGGCATCGGCGGAGCCTTCGGCATAGCTGAGCAGCGATTCCCGCGCCCATGTGCTGATCGGCGCCGCGACCTTGTGGGTCGGATTGTAATAGCGGTACGGCTCGTAGGGACCGTGGTTCTGCAGGCTGACGGCGAAGAAGAACACCGGCCGCTCGCTGGCGTCGGCCTCTGCGATGATCTCGTCGGTCATCGAGGCATCGGAAGCCAGCGGCCCGCGCTTTTCCAGTGGCGGCAGCGTCTCTTCCGAGCGGAAATCGTTGAAGCCGAAATCGGCATAGACGGCGCCTCTGTTCCAAAACCAGTTGGTGCCCGGATGGATGGCGCGCGCCCGGTAGCCCTCGCTTTTCAGGAAGGTCGCCAGCGACGGCGTCGGCGTGCGCACATATTGCTGGTAGGGGATCGAGCCCGCCGGCAGGAAGGCATTGGAAAAGCCGGTCAGCGCCTCGAATTCGATGTTGGCGGTCATGCCGCCGAATTCCGGCGAGAACATATAGCCGGAACGCAGCGCCCGCACATTGGGGATCGGGTCAGGCGTGATTGTGACGCCGGGCAGCTTGGTCGGATCCCAGAAAGATTCGCTCATCACCACGATGATGTCGGGTTTCTCATCCGGTACCGAGGCCGCCACATCAGGCCTGTCGATCGCGTCGATCGCCTTGTCGGAATAGCCCGCCGGCGCCGAGACATGCGCCATCGGCACGTTGAGCGCGAAGGCCAGCGCAAACCCGTTGGAGGCGTAGTTCTCCTTCTGGTCCCACATGATCGGGATGATCTGCAGCCGGTCGCGGGTCCACGAGAAGGTGGCGTAGTCCATGATCGAGACGAAGAAGGCGAGCAGCGGCACTGCCAGCGTCAGCCGCGCCAGCCGCCCTTTGCGGCTGAGGATCGGAACCTTGCGGCGCCACAACCGCCAGCCATAGATCAGCAGCGACAGGCCGGCGACGATGCCGACCGCCATGGCGAGCGCCGTCCAGGGCCGTTCGCGCACCAGGAGCGGCATCAGTGCCATGATCTGGCGCGAATAAAGAAAATCGGTTGGGTAGAGTGGATCGCCGAGATAATGCGACTTCTGATGCCCGACAAAGGCCAGCGCCAGCGTCAGCGGCGCCACGATCATCAGGCTCTGGTGACTGCGGCCAAGCACGGCGTCCAGTCCCATCAGCACCAATGCAAAGACAATGATGGTGGTCCAGCCCGGCTTGAATGGCTGCAGGAAGAAGTCGACCGTGCCGAAGAAGTCGCCGCGCACGATCCATTCGATGGCGAACACCAGGATGGCGGAGGCAAGCAGCGTGACCAGACCGTAGCGGATGACCGGCCATCTGCGCCCCGGCAGGTAGCCGGTGGACGGATCGTCTTCCAAGAATTGTGGCGCGGGTACGGCCGCGCCCTTCCTGATCCTAGCCACGTCTCTTCCCCCGGCCCAAGCAACGCGTATTTCCACTCGCGCCACCGTTCTGTCATAGAACTGTCATGCAAAAGCTAGCGCCTGTGGCGAAAATAAGAAGAGCCAGCAAACGATTCGTGAGCGGTTTTCATCAGGTGTGATCGGCAAAAAGCCTTTGGGAACAGGGACTCGAGGTCAGCTCCGGTTCAAGCGAGAGCCGAAATGCCGCCTCCGGGCTTGACTTGACGGTCCGCCTTGCGTCACAGGCAGGAAAAATCAGCCGCTGGAGAGCGCCCAAATGGCCGTCGCATTCACCTTTCCGGGACAGGGCAGCCAGGCTGTCGGCATGGGCAAGGACCTCGCCGACGCCTTCCCCGAGGCACGCAGGGTGTTCGAGGAAGTCGATGATGCGTTGGGCGAAGAGCTGTCGAAACTGATCTGGGAAGGCCCGGAAGAGGCGCTGACCCTGACTGCCAATGCCCAGCCGGCGCTGATGGCGGTCTCGCTGGCGGCGATCCGCTCGCTGGAAGCGCGCGGCTTTTCGCTGAAGGACAAGGTTGCCTACGTTGCCGGTCATTCGCTCGGCGAATATTCCGCCCTTGCCGCGGCCGGTTTCGTTTCGGTCGCCGATGCCGCCCGGCTGCTGCGCATCCGCGGCAACGCCATGCAGGCGGCGGTGCCGGCCGGCGAGGGCGCCATGGCGGCGATCATCGGACTGGAACAGCCCGACGTCGAAGCCGCTTGCACCGAGGCCGCAACGGGATCCGGCAAAGTCTGCCAGATCGCCAACGACAATGGCGGCGGCCAGCTGGTGATCTCCGGCGCCAGGGCGGCGGTGGAACTCGCCGCGAAACTGTGCACCGAAAAGGGCGCCAAGCGGGCGCTGATGCTGCAGGTCTCCGCCCCCTTCCATTCGGCGCTGATGGCGCCGGCGGCCGATGTCATGCGCGAGGCGCTGGCCGGCGTGACCAAGAATGCACCGGTCGTGCCCGTCGTCTCCAACGTCACTGTAGCCCCGAGCAGCGACCCCGACGAGATCGCGCGCCGCCTGGTCGAGCAGATCACCGGCCGCGTGCGCTGGCGCGAAACGGTGGAGTGGTTCGGCGCCAATGGCGTCGCCACGCTGTTTGAGATCGGCGCCGGCAAGGTGCTTTCCGGCCTGGCGCGGCGGATCAGCCGCGACATCGCCACATCGGCCGTCGGCACGCCGGCCGATGTCGAGGCGGCGCTGGCCGCGCTTGCATAATCCACTGGCGATTCAACCCCTCCCGTGGGAAGGGTGTTCTCTTAAGATCAGGAGACGAAAATGTTCGAACTGACCGGCCGCAAGGCGCTCGTCACCGGCGCATCGGGCGGCATTGGCGAGGCGATTGCCCGGGTGCTGCATGCGCAAGGCGCCATTGTCGGCCTGCACGGCACCCGCATCGAGAAACTGGAGACCCTGGCCGGCGAACTCGGCGACCGGGTAAAGCTGTTCCCGGCCAATCTTGCCGACCGTGACGAGGTCAAGGCGCTTGGTCAGAAGGCCGAAGCCGAACTCGAAGGCGTCGACATACTGGTCAACAATGCCGGCATCACCAAGGACGGCCTGTTCGTGCGCATGGCGGACGCGGATTGGGACAGCGTGCTGGAGGTGAACCTCACCGCCGTGTTCCGGCTGACCCGCGAGCTGACCCATCCGATGATGCGCCGCCGCCATGGCCGCATCATCAACATCACCTCGGTGGTCGGCGTCACCGGCAATCCTGGCCAGACCAATTATTGCGCCTCCAAGGCCGGCATGATCGGCTTTTCCAAGTCGCTGGCGCAGGAGATCGCCACCCGCAACATCACCGTCAACTGCGTCGCCCCGGGCTTTATCGAATCGGCCATGACCGACAAGCTCAACGACAAGCAGAAAGACGCGATAATGGCCGCGATCCCGACGCGCCGCATGGGCACGAGTGGTGAAGTGGCGTCGGCCGTCGCCTATCTCGCCTCCAACGAGGCAGCCTACGTCACCGGCCAGACCATCCATGTCAACGGCGGCATGGCCATGATCTGACGGGATATTGCCGGGTGATAAGAAGACATGGCCGGCTTGTGAAAAGAGACCATTTCGCCTTGGACCTCAGCCATTTTTCGTGTAATGCGGCCCGCAACCCGGCGGTTCGGGCAAAAACCGGTCCGGCATCGTTGCGTTTCCGGCAGGACCATCTTTCAGCTTGATTAGCGGCATTCTGCCCGCTAACGAAGACAGACAAACAAAAGACGAGGATGCCCCAAATGAGTGACACCGCAGAGCGCGTCAAGAAGATCGTCATCGAACATCTTGGCGTCGATGCCGACAAGGTGACGGAGCAGGCGAGCTTCATCGATGATCTGGGCGCGGACAGCCTCGACACGGTCGAACTCGTCATGGCCTTCGAAGAAGAGTTCGGCGTCGAGATTCCGGACGATGCGGCCGAGACCATCCTGACCGTCGGCGATGCCGTGAAGTACATCGACAAGGCTTCGGCCTGACACTATCCGCAGTCATCACCGGGGAGGACCTGCGATGAGGCGTGTCGTCGTCACGGGCCTTGGCCTGGTTTCGCCGTTCGGCATGGGCTTCGAGCACAGCTGGAAGGAACTTCTGACCGGCCGCAGCGCCGCCAAGCGCGTCACCGAGTTCGAAGTGGAAGATCTTGCCTGCAAGATAGCCCACGTCATTCCGCGCGGTGACGGCACCAACGGCACGCTCAATCCCGAAGCCGTGCTCGAGCCCAAGGAACTGCGCAAGATCGGCGACTTCATCCTTTACGGGATTGCGGCCGCCGACGAAGCGCTGAAGGATTCCGGCTGGGAGCCCAGCACCGAAGCCGAGCGCTGCGCCACCGGCGTCATGATCGGCTCCGGCATTGGCGGCCTCGAGGGCATCGCCGAGAACGCTATCATCCTGAAAGAGCGCGGACCGCGCCGTATCAGTCCATTCTTCATTCCCGGCAACATTATCAACCTGGTATCTGGCCAGGTATCGATCCGGCATGGGCTGAAAGGCCCCAACCACGCCGTCGTCACCGCCTGCTCGACCGGCGCGCACGCCATTGGCGATGCCGCCCGGCTGATCATCTTCGGCGATGCCGACGTGATGCTGGCCGGCGGCGCGGAATCGCCGGTGACCAGACTATCGCTTGCCGGCTTCGCTGCTTGCCGGGCACTGTCCACCGACCGCAACGACACGCCTGAGAAGGCCTCGCGTCCCTATGACCGCGACCGTGACGGCTTCGTCATGGGCGAGGGCGCCGGGGTCGTCGTGCTGGAAGAACTCGAACACGCCAAGGCGCGCGGCGCCAAGATCTATGCCGAGGTCACCGGCTACGGCCTGACCGGCGATGCCTATCACATCACTGCACCGGCCGAAGACGGCGACGGCGCCTTCCGCTGCATGACGGCGGCGCTGAACCGGGCCAAGCTGACGCCCGCCGACGTCGACTACATCAACGCGCACGGCACCTCGACCATGGCCGACACGATCGAACTCGGCGCCGTCGAGCGGCTGGTCGGCAACGCCGCCTCGAAAATCTCGATGTCGTCGACCAAGTCGTCGATCGGCCATCTCCTGGGTGCCGCGGGCGCCGCCGAGGCGATCTTTTCGATCCTCGCTATCAGAGACAACATCGCGCCAGCCACCATCAATCTTGACAACCCGGAACGCGAAACCGCGATCGATCTTGTTCCGAACACGCCACGGCATCGCCAGGTCGACGTGGCGCTGTCCAACTCCTTCGGCTTCGGCGGCACCAACGCTTCGCTGGTATTCCAGCGTTATACAGGCTGATTGCGGTATCGACCGGCGCGCCAGCGGTCTGTCGTCAATTTTGCCATATTCAAGCCTACTCTGCCGCTGGGGATTCGTCGCATCGGCCTGAAACCGAAGGCGCTTTTTTTAAAAGCACGATGCGTAGGCTTGAAATGTTAGGGCACGCTGTGCGTCCAATCGGGCGCATGGTCGCTCTAAGAGATCAGATGGTAGGGCGCTAATGAACACCAATCCGGGCGGCAGCGGACAATTCGGACAAAACCAGCAGACCGGCCCGATCGTGCCGAAGACCGCGGCCGAAGCTTTGCGCCCGGAAGCCGGCACACCACCACCAAAGCGCTCGCGCGCCTCGCGCAGCCAAGTCGTCGTGTTCATGAACTTCGTCATCTCCGCGGTGATGTTGATGATCCTCGCCGCCGGCGTTTCGCTCTATTTCGGCAAGCAGGCATTCAACGAACCGGGCCCGTCGGTGGCCGGCGACACCTTCCTGGTCAAGCCGAGCACCGGCGTCCAGGATATTGCCGACCAGCTCGAACGGCGTGGGCTGATCAGCGATGCCCGCATCTTCCGCATCGCCGTGCGGGTCTATGGCAATGATTCAGCGCTGAAGGCAGGCGAATACGAGATAAAGCCGCGCGCCTCCATGCGCGACATCATGGAGCTTCTGAAGAGCGGCAAGTCGGTGATGTATTCGCTGACCATTCCCGAGGGCCTGACGGTCGAGCAGGCGCTGCAGCGCATCGCCGAGCAGGATGCGCTGACCGGCGACATGCCGGCCGCCAAGCCGGCTGAGGGCAGCCTCGCCACCGACACGCTGCGCTTTACCCGCGGCGCCACGCGCCAACAGATGGTCGACAAGCTGCTCGCCGACCAGAAGAAGTTGGTCGACGAGGTCTGGCAGCGGCGCGCGCCCGACCTGCCTCTGGCCAATGTCGACGACTTCGTCACCTTGGCCTCGATCGTCGAAAAGGAAACCGGCCGGGGCGACGAGCGCTCGCGCGTTGCCGCCGTCTTCCTCAACCGTCTGGCCAAGGGCATGCGGCTGCAATCCGATCCGACCATCATTTACGGCCTGTTCGGCGGCAAGGGCAAACCCGCCGACCGGCCGATTTATCAATCTGACATCCAGAAACAGACGCCTTACAACACCTATCTGATCAACGGCCTGCCGCCGACACCGATCGCCAATCCCGGCCGCGCCGCGCTCGAAGCCGTCGCCAACCCGTCGAAGACCGATGATCTCTATTTCGTCGCCGACGGCACCGGCGGCCACGTCTTTGCCACCACGCTTGCCGAGCACAATGAGAACGTTGCCCGCTACCGGGCACTGCAGAAGAAGCAGGCTGAAGACGCCGCCAAGGGCGCCAAGACTCCGGGCCAGACCGATGCGCCGGCGGATGGCGACGACAACGGTGACGCAAGTGGCGATGCCGCCGGTGACAGCGGTGATGCCGGCGATACGGGTGCCGCCCAGTAGCAGGCCGGCGCTTTCAGACGGATCGACCTTAAGCGATGCGGACGGAGGCGGACGCGCTGCTGCTTTGAACGAGTAGCGCCGTTCGAAGCGTCTTCGGTCTTGCTCGGGTGCCTCTGCTTCGCTCGATTTCAGCCCCGCGAGATCGAAACGACAGCGGAAATCAAGATCTTGCCGGTGTTGCGATTCTGACATTCGCGCTGCCCGTGATATCGAACGCATGCGCAATTGTTAGAATCGGACCATCAGGGAGACACGAGCCGCATCATGAATTTGCAGAGCATGACCGGATTTGCACGCACTGTTGCCGAACATGACGGCGCCTCGATCGCCTGGGAGGTCAAGTCGGTCAACGGCAAGAGCGTCGAGGTCAGGTTGCGGCTGCCGCAAGGTTTCGAGCGGCTCGAACCGACTGTGCGGCAGACGCTGCAGAAGCGCTTTTCGCGGGGCAATTTCCAGGCGACGCTGACGGTCGGCCGCGCCGCCGGCCAGCAGGCGCAGCCAGTGGTCAACGAAGCCTTCCTCAGGGATCTGGCGGGCTTGGCCAAGCGGCTGCAGGACCAGTTCGGTGTTGGTCCGGCAACTGCCGACGGTCTGCTTTCCCTGCGCGGCGTGCTCGATATCCCTGAAACCAGCGAAACCGAGGAGGTGCGGGCAGCACTCGACGCGTCAATCCTGTCCGCGCTGGAAACGGCGCTTACAGGTCTCGAGCAGGCACGCCAGAACGAGGGCGAAGCGCTGCGTTCGCTGCTTTCCGGCCATATCGACGCCATTGAGGCGCTGACGCTTCAAGCCGAGGCCGACCCGTCGCGCGAACCGGCGGCGATCCGCGAGCGGATCGCCGAACAGGTGCGGCTGCTGATGGATGCGTCGGCCAATCTCGATGCCGGCCGGCTGCACATGGAAGCGGCGTTCCTGGCCACCAAGGCCGATATCCGTGAAGAGATCGATCGGCTGAAGACGCATGTGGCGTCGGGCAGAGCGCTGCTGGCAAATGGCGGCGCCATCGGCCGCAAGCTCGATTTTCTGGCGCAGGAATTCAACCGCGAATCGAATACGCTGTGTTCCAAGTCGAACGCCGCCACTGTCACCGCCATCGGGCTGGAACTGAAGGCGGTGGTCGACCAGTTTCGCGAACAGGTCCAGAATCTGGAGTAAACCCGAATGGGTGGCAAGGAGCCGATGGTTGCCAGGGATCTCGGATCCCGCATTCGCCGCCGCGGGCTGATGCTGGTCCTGTCGTCGCCGTCGGGCGCCGGCAAGTCGACGATCGCGCGCAACCTGCTGGAAAGCGACGGCAGCCTGGAATTATCGGTCTCGGTCACCACCAGGCCACGCCGCGGCTCGGAGATCGAGGGCGTCCACTATCACTTCCGCACCACGCGCGAGTTCGAGCGGCTGCGCGATTCCGACGCGTTGCTCGAATGGGCCGAGGTGCACGGCAATTGCTACGCGACGCCGCGCGAGCCGGCCGAACTGGCGCTGGCGCAGGGCCGTGACATGCTCTTCGACATCGACTGGCAAGGCGCCCAGCAGCTCAAGGAGAAGATGCGCGCCGACATTGTCTCGATCTTCATCCTGCCGCCGTCGATGAAGGAATTGAAGTCGCGCCTCAAGCGCCGCGCCGAGGACCAGGAGCACGTGATCGAGACCAGGCTGAAGAACGCCCGCAACGAGATCGAGCACTGGAAGGAATATGACTTTGTCATCGTCAACGACGATCTCGACCGCGCCTTCGCCGAAGTGCGTGGCATCGTGACGGCGGAAAGGCTGCGGCGCGACCGCCGGCCCGGGCTGTTCGATTTCGTCTCGGGGTTGCTGGACGAGAAGACGGAATAGCTCGTCCACCGCTGGCAATCTAAATTAGCCGCATCAGCTGCCTGGCAGATCGTCCGGCCAACGCTGCGCTCCGTGAAGCACGCGCAGGATTCGAATCGTGCTGTTGGTCAGCTGATAGGCCGCGACATATGGCGTGCCGACGATGACGATCTCTCGTGTCCCTGCAAGCCTGCCGATCCGGCCGCTTTGGGGAAGGTCCCGAAGACGGTTGATTGCGGCGACGATCCGCTCATCGGTGGCGATCGCGGCCGCAGGATTGTCGGCCTCGATATGCGCGAAGATGCCGTCGCGATCTGAAAACGCGAATGGCGACCAGACGATCTTCAAGATTTAGGTTCACCCGAACGCCGCGCCGCGGCGCGTCTCTCGGCAAAATGCGCCTCGACTTGATCATCAGCAATGTCTTGTCGGGTGTCGTCGAGCGCTTCGCGAACCTTGGCGCGAAACCATAAATCATACGCCTCGTTGTTTGTGACGAGATCGATGGGCAGCGCACCCTCGTTGGCGGTTCGGGTGAGCAATATCCGCACCGCATCCGAGACCGTCAGCCCCATGCTTTCGAGCACCGCCGAAGCTCGATCCCGGATGTCGGCGTCGATACGCGTCTGGACCAGTGCATTTACTGGCATGGCAATCTCCTTCGACGTCAATGTAATGCGTTTGAATGACGATTGCTAGGCGGCGCTAGCGCGGCCGGTCAAACCGCGTTTGTCAGCCGCACGAATTCCTCGACGCTGAGCGTCTCCGCACGCCGGGTCGGATCGATGCCGGCGCGCGTCAGCAGTGCCTCGCCACCCAGGCTCTTCACGCTCTGCCGCAGCATTTTCCGGCGCTGGCCGAAAGCGGCTTCGGTGACGCGACCGAGTTTTTTCACGTCGGTTGACAAAGGGCTGGCGCGCGGCACCAGATGCACCACCGAGGACGTTACCTTGGGTGGCGGCGTGAACGCTTGCGGCGGCACGTCGAAGGCGATCCTCGCCTCGGTCCGCCAGCCCGCCAGCACGCCGAGCCGGCCATAAGCATCGCTGCCGGCACCGGCGACAATGCGCTCGGCCACCTCGCGCTGGAACATCAGCGTCATCGATTGATAGAAGGGTGGCCAGTCCGCCACGGTCAGCCAACGGATCAACAGCTCGGTGCCGATATTGTAGGGCAGGTTGGCGGCAATCCTCACCGGGCCGTCTTGTGACGCGGTCTTGGCAAGAGCGGCAAAATCCGTCTTCAGCGCATCGCCGCTGATCACCTCGAGCCGGCCCGGATAGTGGTTGGAGACCTCGGCCAAGGCCGCAAGGCAGCGTTCGTCGCGCTCGATGGCGACGACGCGGCGGGCACCGGCAGCGAGCAGCGCCCTGGTCAGCCCGCCGGGGCCGGGGCCGACCTCGATCACCGTGCTGTCGGTGAGGTCGCCGGCGACCCGCGCGATCTTGCCGGTCAAATTGAGGTCGAGCAGGAAATTCTGGCCAAGCGCCTTCTTTGCCTGCAGTCCATGGCGCTCGATCACCTCGCGCAGCGGCGGCAGCCCGTCAATGCTCATGAATTTGGCTCATGATTTTGGGCTCATGCAGCTGCGGGCTTTGCGCCGGTATCGGCCAGCCGGCGGGCCAGCTTCAGCGCCGCGATCAGGCTGTCGGGACGTGCGATGCCCTTGCCGGCGATGTCGAAGGCTGTGCCGTGATCGGGCGAGGTGCGGATGAACGGCAGGCCAAGCGTGACGTTGACGGCCTCGTCGAAGGCCAGCGCCTTGGCCGGGATCAACGCCTGGTCATGATACATGCAGACCGCCACGTCGTAGCCGGCGCGGGCGCGCGCATGAAACATCGTATCGGCCGGCAGCGGCCCGAAGGCATCGATGCCTTGCGCCCGCAACATGTCGACCGCAGGACGAATGATGCGCTCGTCCTCTGTCCCCATGGCGCCGCTTTCGCCGGCATGCGGATTGAGGCCGGCAAGCGCGAGCCTCGGCCTGGCGATGCCGAAACGGCGTGCAAGATCGCCCGCGGTGATGCGCGCGATGGCAACGATCAGCTCCGTCGTCAGCGTCTTCGGCACCTCGGCCAGCGCGATGTGGATGGTGACAGGAACGGTGCGCAATTCGGGGCCGGCGATCAGCATCACCGGCGTCACCGTGCCGCCGGTGTGGAGCGAGGCCAGATGCGCCAGATACTCGGTGTGGCCAGGAAAGCCGAAGCCGGCATCGTAGAGCGGCTTCTTGGCGATCGGACAGGTGACGACCGCGGCCGCGTGACCGGCAAGGCAGTCGGCGACGGCGCGATCGATGGCCTCGATGATGCCGGCGGCATTGGCCGGGTCGGGCCGGCCGGGATCATCGGTGAAGTGGGACGCCAGCGGCACCACGGGCAAGGCGTGTTGAAAGACACCAGCCGCTTGGGCCGGCACCGTCTCGGCGATTGCCACCGCCGCGCCGAGCCGGCGCGCCCGCGCGGCAATCAGCGCCGGATCGGCGAGAAGATAGAAGGGCGCGGCACCGGAACCGCGGGCGCTCTGCCACGCGGCAATGGCGATTTCCGGACCGACGCCGGATGGATCGCCGACGCTCAGCGCCAGCGGAAGCTCTGTCTCACGCACGGCTGGGCCGGTTCAGCGCGTAACGATCTTGGCTTTCGCCTTCAGCTCTTCGACATATTTGGCCGAGAGCTCGTCGGCGTTCTTGTCGCCGCTGCCTTCGCTCTGGAACACCATCTGGGCCGCCTTGTCGTCGGAAACCTCGCGCGACGAGCAGATGCCGATGAATTCAATGCCGCGATCGGTCTCGCGCACGGCCGTGGCGCCGCCCAGCTTGGTGGCCTTGATCTGCTCGGCCCAGTCCGGCGGCAGTTGTGGCGCCAGCAATCGGGGGAGGTCGCGAACGGTGACGTCGATCAGGCCCTTGGCGAATTCACGCGTGGTGTTGCAGCCATTGAAGCGGGCGCGCATGGCTTCGGCCTCGCGCTTGCGTTTGGCGAGTGTGGCACTGCGCTCGGCCTTCGGCACCACGAAGATCACCTGCTGCAGCATGTACTCGGTGGCGCTTGGCTTGGCGCCGCCTTTTTCGAGCATGCGCTTGACCAGATCCTGTTCGCTCACCTGCCCGCCGCCGCCGCTGTAGCGTGCGCTCAGCGCCTGGTTCCACGCCATCTGGGAGCGGATGAATTCCTTGAAATGCTCCTTGGTCACGCCGGACTGCGCCATGACACCGTCGAGCTGCTTGAGCTGCATCTTGTTGCTCGAGGCAAAGCGCTGATAGGCAGCCTCTACCTGGGCGTCGGAGATGCGGATGCCGAGACGCCTGGCCTCCGCCATACGCAGCGTCTGGTCGATCATTTCCTGACCCGCGTCACCCTTCTTGCGCTGCAGTTTCAGGAAGGCAGCCCGGTGCGCGATGTCGCCGGTGGTGATCGGCATGTTGTTGACGACATACTTGATTTCACTGGCGAAGGCCGGCGGTACCATCATGGTGACAGAGACCGAGGTCGCCGCCAACAGGAGCGCGAATCCTGCCGAAAACAGGTATTTCCTCATCGAAAGCATCCCAATTCTAGCCCGGTTTTGGCCGATTCCAGCCCGATATTGGCGAAATCCGTGCCCGCTTTATGCGGCAAAACGATGTCGTCAGCCGGCTCTACTGGATGGAGTCGATCGAGCTTTGGGACGAGCCGAAATCGCCGAGCGTGCGGAACGACAGGTTGAAGCCGACATTCTGCGACACTTCCTTGGTGTTGATGTCGCGTGATTCCGAGTACGTCATCAGGTAGGTGAAGCAGGAATCATTGTAGGCAAAGCCGACGCCGTCCTTGACCAGCACGCTTTGTTGCAGGTCGTAGGTGCCGGTGCCGAAGACGCGCCAGTTTTCGGCCAGGTGTGTCGAGGCGCCGAGCGTGACTTCGTGGCGGTCGGTGGTGAAACCATAGAGCGGCTGCGCCTGGATAAAGGCGTATTTGGCGCTCAGCGAAACCGGCAGCCCGGAATAGGCGGCCTTCACCTCGGCACGGCGAACTTCGAAGGTCTGCTCGTCGAAGCGGCCGCTGAGCGAACCGGAGAAGCCGCTCGGGCTGCTGAAGCCGACAAGGCCGACATAGTCGGAGGTTGAAGTCTCCAGGCCGGAATCGGCGCCCGCATTGACCAGATCCGGTGAATCGAACGAGTTGCGCCCGCCCAGCTGGTAGGATTGGCCAAAGATGGCGTTGGTGCCCCAGCCATTGTCATAGGCGCCCGAATAGCGGAACCCGACATTGGCGCGGCTGCCGCCTTCGACCCGGTCGTAGCCGGAGAACTTGTCGCGCTCGAAGAGCGTCGTGGCATCGAAGACGAAGCTCTGTGCGTCCTCGTTGGGAACGGCGAGCCCGCCGACATACTGCTCGTTCGGGCGCATGAAGACCTGCGCCATCGGCTCGACGATATGGCTGGAGCCGGCCATCGAAAACAGCACCGGCCAGCGCATTTCAAGTCCGGCGGTCGCCATGTACCGGGCGAAGGAGGACCGCATGTCGTCGGAGGCATTAATTCGCGGATCGGTAGCCATCTGATTGATGGCGGCGAGCGAGCCGGAGGAGGCGTTGAGATAGTCGACGTCACCTTGCAAAGCCAGAAGCGGCGTCAGCTGCAGTCCGCCATCGGTGGTGAAGGTGCGCTTCCATTCGGTTTCGGCGGTGAGGCGCCCAGATTCGCCCTCGATGCCGCGCACGCGCTGAACGCCCGGCGGATCGGGGGGGAGGAAAAAGGCCTGATCGAGGTCGTCGCGGCGGATGACACGCACGTTGACGTTCAACGACAGCTGGCCACCGGCCACCGACACGTCGGGTATATATGCGTAATCGAGCGAGGGCAGCACCCAGGGCTGCTTGTCACTGCGCGCGAAGGGATTGCTGTCGGGCGTATTTTCCTGAACCTGGAAGCGCATGGCGCGCACGTCGAAATAATTGCGGCCGTTGAGGCCGGTCAGGTAGACCGACGATTGATGCACGGCGTCGTTGTAGCCTTCGATCGTATAGGTACGCGAGAAATTCTTGTCGGTCTGCAGCAGGATGTCCCAGCCGAAGTCCCAGCGCGGATTGATGGCGAACTGGCCTTTGGTGCCCATCATGCCGCGAAATTTGTTCGGATCGCCTTCCGGCCCCGAATTGACATTGTGGCCGTCCGTTAACGGGAAAGCCGAGAAATCGCGGAAAGCGCCTGGGTCCTGCTGGTTGATTCCGGCAAGCTTCAGCGTGTACTGGCCATTGTTGAAGCGCTGGCGCCACTCGGCCTCGCCGAGGAAACCCTGCTTGGTGTAGCCGCTGCCGGTAACGGTGAGGTCGTAGGTCGGCGACAGGGCAAAATAGTAGGGGACTTTGACGCCGACGCCGAGACGGTTGTTGTAGCCGATGCTGGGGATCAGGAAACCGCTTTTGCGCTTGACCGTCGGGTCGGCGATCTCGAACGCCGGCAGGTAAGCCAGCGGGAAACCGAAGAATTCGAAATTCGCATTCTCGAAGCGAACCGTCTTCTTTTCGCCGTTCCAGATGATCTTCCTTGCTTTGATCCGCCAGGTCGGCGCCTTGTCCGGCTTGTCTTCGCAAGGCTCGCAGGCCGTATAGACGCCGTTGTGGAACGTCGTCAGCACGCCGCCCATGCGCTCGGCGCTTTCGGCGGCGAAATAGGCTTTTTCGGGCGTTTCGACGCGCAGCGCATTGACGAAACCGTCAGCGAAATCGTCGGTAATATCGATATGCTGCGAGTTGATCTTGGTGCCGTCGCTGTTGACGATCTCGACATTGCCGCTGGCAACCAGCCGCTTGGTGTTTCGATCATAGACGACGCGCTGGGCGACGAGCTTGTTGCCGCCATAGTCGATCTGGACGCCGCCGATGGCGGTGACCGTCTGGTTGTCATTGTTATAGACGAGCGTGTCTGCCGCCAGCAGCATCTGGGAGCCGGAAGGAACCTTCGTTGCCACGTCGGTAACGTCCTGCGCCAGCGCAGGGCCCGTCAGCACGCCGCAGGCGAGCAGGCATGCCAAGGCGCTCGCCGAATAGAGGCGCGCCAAACCGGCCTGCCTATGGCTGCGCAAAGCCGCCTCCCTCACTAGCCGTCTTCCTTGTATAGCAGGAATGTCACCCCAAAGAACATAGCCACGACAACCGGAACCCATGCAGCCACGGCTGTGGGCACGAATCCCGCAACGCCGAATGCCTTGACCAATACCGAAACGACATAAAGCAGAAAGCCGGCGAGGACGCCACCCAGAATCATCGTTGCCGACTGCCCCATCCTCGCAAATCGCATTGAAACTGTTGCCGCAATCAGCGTCATGGCCACAAGCAGGAACGGTAACGCCACCAGCGAATCGAACTGCATGGCGAAGGCATTTGCCTTGAGGCCGAAGGAGCGGGCAACCTCAATCTTGCCGGGAAGGTCGTAAAACGGGATGGTTTCGGGGCGCGCCAGCCGTTCCTGCACGAATTCCGGCTTGAGGTTGGTCGGCAACTGGTCGGTCGTTTCGGAACGGATGTTGCCGTCCTTGAACACCTTGACGTCCTGCAATTCCCAGTAGCCGTCGCGCAGAAAGGCCCGGGCGGCGTCCTTGCGCTCGACGATATTGCCCTGCGGATCGAGGACGAAGAACACGGTGTCGGCCATTTCCAGGCCCTGGTTCAGGATGGCGCGGGCGCCGATGATGGTATCGCCGGAGTTGGTTTTCTGGCGGATCCACGGCGTGGCATCGGCCGCCACCGCGTTCGAATTGCCGGATCGCAGCTGGTTTTCCATCTGCTCCGACCATGAGAAGCCATGCGCGGCGATCGGATTGAGCACGCCGACCGACAATATGCCGAATAACAGCGCACCGATGCAGCAGGGCAACAGAAACTGCCAGGCCGACACTCCGGCCGAGCGCGCAATCACCAGCTCGTATTTTCGGTTGAGCGAGACCAGCGTCGCCATCGCCGAGAACAGGCCGACGAACGGCACCGTCTGCAGCATGATCATCGGCATCCTCAGCGCCGAGATGGCGACCGCCGTGCCGTAGGTGAAGCCCGGCAGGCCGGTGATGCGGCCGGACAGCTCGGTGAAGTCGATCAGGAACACCAGCGCCAGAAGGCCGATGAAGAACCAGATCGTGATCGACACGTAGCGAAAGAAGAAGTAGCGGCCCAGGGTCCAGCCCATCGTCAGGCTCCCTGGCCGGATGTGTAGCGCCGATTGAGGCGCAGCTTGAGCGCCGTCCAGCCATCGCTGACGCGGCCGGCGAAATTCGTCATCCAGTCGGCCCAGCTGCCGGGCAGTTCCATGCTTCGCGAGGTGACGATGAACCAGATGGCGACCGCCGAGGCGATGACCGGCACGCCATAGACCATATAGGCGTATTGCGGGATCTTGTCGGCCTTGCCGGCGGCAAAGAAGCCCAGCCAGCGCACGAACAGCGCAATGGCGATGGCTGTGATCAGCGGGTGGATGCGCGCCTCGCGGTGTGAGCGCGCATCGCCTGCCACGGCCAGCGCGATCAGCGCGAACACCAGCGAATAGGACCATTCGGAAAAGCGCTGGTCGAGCTCGGCCTTGTAGGCGCCGGGCCTGCGCTGGAAGATCTTGTCGTTCGGATCCGGGTTGAGCAGGTATTGCGTCGTTCGGTCCTTGGGCAGGAGCATGATATCGTTCGCCGCCGACATGAAGGCGGAAAGGTCGAAGGCGTAGGACGTGAAGCGAATGACCGACAGGTCGCCGGTCAGCGTCTTGCGATGAATGACGCCGTCATTCATCATCAGCACCTTCTCGTCACCCTTTTCGACGACGCTGCCGCTCTTGGCATAATAGATCAGATTGGCGCCTTCCTCGCGCGAATCGGCCACGAAGATGCCGCCGAGCCGGTTGTCCGGCAGCCGCTCGCCTATCTGCAGGAACAGCCCGTCGTCGATCTTGCGGAACGTGCCTTCCTGGATGATCAGCGACAAGAGATCGGCGCGCGAGGATGCTATCAGCTGGCGGTTCTTCTGCCTGGCATAGGGTTCGACGCCATTGTCGACCGCGAAGGAAAAGACGCTGGCCGCCAGCGCGATCAGCAGGACCGGCCGCACAATCGTCCAGCGCGAGGCGCCGGCGGCGTTGATGACGGCCAATTCCGAATCGGAGTTCATGACGCTGAGCGTCTGGGCCACCGCCACCACCAGGGCGAATGGCACCACGATCGGGATGATGGTGGGGATGATGAGGCCCGCGACCTCGAAAAAAGTGAGCGCCGATTGGCCACTGTCGGTGACCAGGTCGATGCGGGCAAGCACCTGCGTCGTCCAGACAATGGCCAGCGTCCAGATCAGCGCAGCGAGAAACACCGCCAGTGCGCGACGCATGATGTAGCGTTCAACGACCTTCATGTAAGGCTTTTCTCGATTGCCGAACGGCATCATGCCCGCCGACAAGGTAGTCGTCCGGCTGCGGCTGTACAACTGGGTGCGTTTGGCCATTTCTTTCAGGCGGTTCGATCCGATTCTCCGTCCCACATCGCCCGTTCCGCAGGCCGGAGTGTCGGCGGCAATGAATAAGAAAGGGAGAACATCAATGGTTAACAAAAGGTTGCGGCAGGAAAGCGGAGCCGTGCCGCGACGAATCGTTATCGATTCCGCTGCGCATATGAGCCCTGATTCCGGCAAAGTCTTGCCAAATCAAGGAAAACGACCAAATGTCGCGCATCTTCCCTGAGAATGCATTTTTCCTGAAAATCTGAGCCGTTTCCCGAAAGCAGGACCTGATGACTTTGAGACCATTGATCGCCTTCGCCAAATTTGCCGCACCCAAAAAGGGCAGCATCATCGTGCTGGCGGCCGACGATGGTGGTCTTGGCGAACCGGCAAAGGCCTGCGACCCCTCAGGAACGCTGGCGCGGGCGTTTCCGGTGGCGGAGTTTTCCGGAAAATTCGCCGGTGTCGTCGAAGTGCTGGCGCCGCAGGGAACATCGCTCGACCGACTGGTGGCGGTCGGCGCCGGCAAGGTCGCCGGCCTCGATGACTTTGCCTGGCTGAAGCTTGGCGGCACCATCGCCGCGTCCCTGCGCAAGGCAGCGGAGGTGGCCGTCATCCTCGATGTGCCGGGCGCAAAGATTGGCGGCAGGCAAGCGGCGAACCTTGCCGCCGGCATCATTCTTCGCAGCTACTCCTTCGACAAATACAAGACCAGGAAAGACAAGGACGATGCCGAGCCGAAGAAACCGGTCAAGGTGACCATCCACACCGCCGATCCTGCCGCGGCGAAAAAGGCCTTCGCCGACGAGGTTGCGGTCATCGACGGCGTGCTTCTGGCGCGCGACCTTGTCAACGAACCGGCCAATACGCTCGGCCCGATCGAATTCGCCGCCCGCGCCAAGGAACTGGAAGCGCTCGGCGTCGAGGTCGAGATCCTCACCGAGAAGGAAATGAAGAAGCTCGGCATGGGCTCGCTCCTCGGTGTCGCGCAGGGTTCGCCGCGCGGCGCCCGGATGGCTGTCATGCAATGGAAGGGCGGCAAGGCCAAGGACGCACCGGTCGCCTTCGTCGGCAAGGGCGTCACCTTCGACACCGGCGGCAATTCTATGAAGCCGGCCTCCGGCATGGAAGACATGAAGGGCGACATGGGCGGTGCCGCGGCCGTCATCGGGCTCATCCAGGCGCTGGCCGCGCGAAAGGCCAAGGCCAATGTCGTCGGCATCGTCGGGCTGGTGGAAAATGCCGTCGACGGCCATGCCCAGCGCCCCGGCGACATCGTCACCTCGATGTCGGGTCAGACCATCGAGGTGCTCAACACCGATGCCGAAGGACGCCTCGTTCTGGCCGACGCGCTGTGGTATTGCAACGACCGCTTCCAGCCGAAATTCATGGTCAATCTGGCGACGCTGACCGGCGCCATCATGGTCGCGCTCGGCCAGCATTATGCCGGCCTGTTCTCCAACAATGACGAACTTTCGGACAGGTTGACGGCGGCCGGCCAGGCGAGTCAGGAGCGGCTGTGGCGCATGCCGCTTGGGCCCGAATACGACAAGCTGATCGATTCCAAGAACGCCGACATGAAGAACATCGGCGGCCGCTATGGCGGCGCCATCATCGCCGCGCAGTTCCTGCAGCGCTTCGTCAAGGAAACGCCGTGGGCGCATCTCGACATCGCCGGCACCGCGATGGGCTCTCCGCCGAGCGAGATCAACCAGTCCTGGGGCTCGGGTTTCGGCGTCAGGCTGCTCGACCGGCTGGTGCGCGACAATTACGAGGGATAAGGCAGGGAATGGCCGATGTCCTGTTCTACCACCTGACCGAATCGACGCTGGAGGATGCGCTTCCCGGCCTGCTCGAGCGCAGCGTCGATCGCGGCTGGCGCGCCGTGGTGCAGACAGGGACCGAGGAGCGGCGCGATGCGCTCGACCTGCATCTGTGGACATTCAGGGACGATTCGTTCCTCGCGCACGCGACCGACCGTGAAGCCCATCCGGCCGAACAGCCAATCCTGCTCACCACGAGCGACGCCAACCCCAACCAGGCGCAGATACGCTTCCTCGTCGATGGCGCCGCACCCGCCGATCTCGCCGGCTACGAACGCGCCGTGTTCCTGTTCGACGGCCATGACGCGGCCCAGGTCGAAGGGGCGCGGACGCATTGGAAGGTGTTGAAAGAAGCGGGCCACGCTGTCACCTACTGGCAGCAGACGCCCGACCGTCGCTGGGAGCGCAAGGCGTAAGTCGCGTTATCGGTCGCTGATCGTAACCTTGTTTATCTTCGCGCCCTGCGGGAGATCTTTCACCTGCCGATGGATTTGGCCGGCGATATGCACCTTCACAACGAAAAACGTCGTTTCCATCTCTCGCAGACTCATTTCGCCGCCAAGCACCGGCGGCTTCTTGAAATCATAGCATTGGCCGGCTGCCGGAATCAGTCGGTTCTTTCGGGCGGCAACGACAAGGCCCGCCAGCAGCAACTCGTCGCGGCGCCCTTCATTCTGCAAGTCGGCCTGAAATTCCGCCCAATGACCCGCAATTCTGGTCAATTTCCCGTCGAGCATATCGAGATGACGAACCGACCCGTCGCCGGCACGGAAAAATATGTCGCCGAAAGCTGACACCGCAGCTGGTTCAAGGCCATCCAGTCCGATCCACTTCCAGCCGTCCAACGCTTCCGCGACTTCGTTCGCAGGTGGTTCGATAAAGAGGAACTGATAGTCATGGGGCCATTCGGCTCTGATCAAGCCCCCTGTATTGGCTCTGTTGGCCTCGGCTTTTCCTTCCTGTCTGGCGTCGGACGCGCCAAAAATTGAAGAAATAAAGCGGAAAAAAGATCTGGCCATAATCGCCCCGTACGGGTCTTTATACTTGCGAGAGATTCTAGCCGCAATCCACTGAAGGCTCCATAGTTCCCACGCATTCGTCTTGATGATGGCCATCACATTGGATCCGTTTTATGGATTGACTGGATGCAGGCTCATTGGGCGGGCTGAGAATGCGGATCAGGATCATCGGAACCGGGCGGGCCGTGCCGGCTCGATGCGTGACGTCGCGCGCCCTCGATGCGCGGCTGGGGTTTGGCGATGGACATTTCGAGGCCGCGACCGGCGTCATCGAACGCTATGTCTGCGACGCCGAATCGCAGGTCGACCTTGCTTGTGCCGCAGCCCGTCTGGCGCTTGCCGATGCCGAACTTGAGGCAGGCAGTGTCGATCTGGTCATCGGCGGTTGCGGCGTGCCTTACCAGCCGTTGCCGTCGACGGCGCCGCTGGTCATGCAGCGCCTCGGCCTTGCCGATGGGTCGGCGGCCGCTTTCGACGTCAACAGCACCTGCCTGGGCTTCCTCACAGCCTTCGAGACCGCGTCGCGCCTGATCGAGGCCGGGCAATGCCGGACGGCGCTGGTGTTCTCGTCTGAAATCGCCTCGCGCGCGCTGCCGTGGCAGGACCAGCCGGAAATTGCGGCCCTCTTCGGCGATGGCGCGGCGGCCGCCGTGCTGCAACAGGCAGCCCCTGCCGAGGGTCGAGTCGCGGCCAACCTGATGCGCACCTACCCTTCCGCCTATGAGGCCTGCAGCATCGGCTCCGGCGGCACCCGGTTCGACTTTCATCGTGAGCCTGAGGAATTCGCCCGCCACAGCCTGTTCCACATGGAGGGTAAGGAACTGTTTCGCGTCACGTCACGCCATTTCAACGGCTTTGTAGCGGAGTTGCTCGATCGCGCCGGCTGGCGGCACGACGATGTCGACCTCGTCGTGCCGCATCAGGCAAGCCCTTTCGCGCTCGCCCACATGGCGCGCCAGACCGGCTTCGCCAGGGAAAAGCTCGTCGACATCGCGGCGCGCTACGGCAATCAGATCGCCGCTTCCATCCCCTTTGCGCTCGACGTCGCGCGCCGCGAACAACGCATTGTGCCCGGCGCCAAAGTGCTGTTCCTCGGCACCTCGGCCGGCGTGTCGTTCGGCGGCATGGCGCTGGAAGCATGACCGTGGGACGCGTCCTCGTCACCGGCGCCAGCGGCTTCCTCGGCGCGCATGTCATGGCGCGGCTGGCTGCACTGGGTACACCGGCGCTGGGTCTTGGCAGGGACGCCAAACGCTGCGCGGCGCTCGAAGCCGCTGGTCATCGGGTCGTTCGGCTCGATTTGTCTCAACCATTCGATGCAGCTGCCGCGCGCGCTCTCGACGGCGTCGATGCGATCATCCACTGCGCGGCACTTTCCGCGCCCTTCGGCAGGTTGGCGGATTTCCAGACGGCAAATGTCACAGCTACCCGCAACCTCAGCGATTTCGCGCGCGGGCAAGGCGTGCGCCGCTTCGTCCATATCTCCAGCCCGACGGTCTGTTTCGCCTATCGCGACCAGCTCGGAGTTTCCGAGAATGCGGCCTTGCCCCCTCCGGTCAACCACTATGCCCGCACCAAGCGGCAGGCCGAGGAGATCGTGCTGGCGGCGCCTGAGATCAGCCCGGTGGTGCTGCGGCCGCGCGGCCTCTACGGTCCCGGCGACCGCACGCTGCTGCCGCGCCTGCTGCAGGTGGCACGGCAGCGCCCGCTGCCGCTGTTTCGCGACGGCAAGGCGCGCATCGATCTCACTTATGTAGAGGATGTCGTCGATGCCGTGCTTGCCGCGCTCTCCGCTGGCAGCGCTGCCGAGGGACAGATATTCAACGTCTCCGGCGGCGAAGTGGTGCCGGTCCGCCGCATTGCCGAGGCGGCCTGCGCCCGCGCCGGCGTGCAGCCGCGCTGGCGCAGAATGCCGCTCTGGCCCGCCATGCTGGCGGCCGGGATAGCGGAGACGGTAGCGAATATATTGCCCGGCCGCCCGGAACCGCCGGTGACGCGCTACGGTCTTGGCCTGTTCGCCTATGCGCAGAGCCTCGATCTTTCCAAGGCAGGCCGCATCCTCGGCTGGGCGCCGAAAGTGTCGTTCGAGGAAGGGCTCGATCGCACATTCGGCAAGGCGACGGAAAGCAGGGAGGCTGCGTGAAGATCGTCTTCGCCAACAGCGCCTCTGTCAGCGTAGCCGAGCGCCTGATCCTGCGCGGCGGCAGCTGGGCGAAGGTCAGGCTACGTGTCCGCTACGGCCTGATCATGCATCCGCAGGCCGGCCCCGTACTGATCGATACCGGCTACACGCCGCATGTGACACAAGGCAGCGAGCGCAGCACGGCGCTGCGTCTTTACAGTGCGATCCTCCGGCCCCAGCTCAACGAAGCCGAGCAGCCGCTCGCGGTACTGGCGCGCTTCGGCCTGTCTTTGCAGGATGTGCGCACCGTCATTGTCACGCATTTCCATGCCGACCACATGTCGGGCCTGTCGCTGTTTCCCAACGCTCGGCTTATCGCCAATGACACCGCCTGGGCGCGGGCGAAGGCCAAGACTTCCCGGCAGAATCTGCGCCATGGCGTCTTCAAGGAACTGTTCCCGCCCGATTTCGAGAGCCGGCTCGACGGGCTGTCGTCGAAGCGGCGGATCGAACCTCGCGGCGGCGTGCCAGGCGGCGCCGATCTGTTCGGCGACGGCAGCGTCATCGCAGTCGATCTGCCCGGCCATGCCGATGGCCAGTTCGGCCTTTCGTTCCCAAATCTGGAGCGGCCGCTGCTCTACGCCGTCGACGCGCAATGGTTGTTCGCGGCCCTTGTCGAAAACCGAACTCCCGGTCTGCCGGCAACCCTGCTGGCCGAGGATGCCGCCGCGATCGAGCCGACCAGCGTAATGTTGCGCCGGTTTCTGGCGACCGGCGGCGAGGTTGTTCTTTGTCATGATCCGGCGGTGACGGCCTACGATCTTGCCGGAGAGAGCGCATGAACGGGCCGACGGAAGCGGCCCGTTCGTTTGTGTTGACGCAATGGCTCTCGCGCAAGAGCCGTGAGAATTTCGAACGCTGGCAAGGTCATGCCTTGCGCCGCTTTCTCGACCGCGACCTGCCGCGCGCGCCGTTCTACGGCAAGACGCCGCGTCATCTCGGCGATCTGCCGGTGACCGACAAGGCGACGCTGATGGGCAATTTCGAGCGCTTCAACATCCGCGGCGTCTCGGCCGCCGAGGCCTGGAAGGCGCAGGCAGGCGATGGCCGCATTGGTGAACTGACAGTCGGCGCCAGCACCGGCACGTCGGGCAATCGTGGCCTGTTCATCATTTCCGAAGCGGAAAAATACCGCTGGCTGGGCACCATCCTGGCCAAAGCAGTGCCCGATCTGCTCTGGCGCCGGCAGCGCGTTGCGGTGATCCTGCCGCAAAACACCGGGCTCTACGATAGCGCGCGCAAATCGCGGCGTATCGACCTGCGCTTCTTCGATCTGACGCGCGGTCCGGAGAGCTGGCGCGGCGCTCTCGAAGGTTTCGCGCCGACGGTGATCATCGCGCCGCCGAAGATGCTGCGGCACTTCGCGGCCGAGGGCTTTAGGCTCAAGCCGCAGCGTGTCTTCAGCGCCGCCGAAACGCTCGACCCGGTTGACCGGCCGGTCATCCAGGCATTCTTTGGTCGTCAGCTCGACCAGATCTACATGGCGACGGAAGGGCTGTTCGCCGTCACCTGCCCCCAGGGCGGGCTGCATCTGGCCGAGGATTCGGTGTTCTTCGAGTTCGAACCGGCCGGCGACGGCCTGGTCATGCCGCTGATCACCGCCTTTCGCCGCCGGACCCAGATCATGGCGCGCTACCGGATGAACGATCTGCTGCGGCTGTCCGAAAAGCCATGCCGCTGCGGCTCGCCGCTGCGCACGCTGGACGAGATCGTCGGCCGCATGGACGACGCTTTCCGGCTCGCCTCGCCGCACGGGCAGCTCCTCGTCACGCCCGACATACTACGCAATGCGGTGCTCAAGGCCGACCGGCGCATCGACGATTTCCGCCTGGTCCAGACCGCTGCCGACGTCATCGAACTTAGCCTTGCGCCCGAGCTCGCCGACGAAGCCGCCACTGCCGCGCATGCAGCCGTGCGAACGCTACTGGCCGCGCGCCAGGCGACGGTGAGAGTCAGCCTCCTGCGCAAGAGCCTGCCGCTGGAGACCAGCCGTAAACTGCGCCGTGTAGAATGCCGACTGGGGATGAGGACGTGAATCGGCCTGCCGCATTGCCAGTCGCTCAACTGGACCAGGTTGAAAACAACCCGCGTGAGGTCGAAGCCTTCGTTCAGCTATTCAACGAGGTGCCGGTGCGCGACCTCGTGCGAAATCTGACGGTCGCCGTCGAGGCCCTCGAGATCGCTGGCCGCTTCTTTCCACTGACGCTGAACGACAGAAGCGAGGCGCCGAACTGCTATGTCTGCTGCCCGTCCAGCGCCTATATCGACTACGCCATCGACGAGACCCGCAATTTCGTCTCGTCGCCCATGCTGCAAAGAGCGATCCGCATGTTGATTGGCCTGTGCGCGCCGCTGGTCAGGATGAGCGGCCTCGACCATCAGGTTCAGGTCAACAACTGGCTCTATTCGACCAATCCGGTGCCGCTGCTCGATCGCAACGCGGTCGCTGCGATCCGCGACGATCTCACGGCGCGTTTTCCCGATCGCGCTGTTCTCATCCGCTCCCTGAACGAGATCGCCGATCCCTCGACAATCGCAGCGCTGAAGGCGGAGGGTTTTCGAATGCTGGCGGCGCGGCAAATCTACATCTTCGCCGGCCGCGGTTCGGTCATGACCAACGACATGAAGCGCGACCGCAAGCGGCTGCGCACGACGCCGTTCGAGCGGGTCGGCAATGGCGACTTCACCGAGGCCGACTATGCGCGCGCCGAAGCGCTCTACCGGATGCTCTATCTCGACAAATACACGCCGCTCAACCCGCACTACACCGCCCGCTATATCGGCGAGACGCACCGTCGCGGCATCCTGCAACTGGCAGGCCTGCGTCGTCCCGGCGGTGAACTGGTCGCCGTCGCCGCTTTGTCTCAGAACGGCAGGACACTGACGCAGCCCATCGTCGGCTACGACACCGGCCTCCCGGTGAGCGAAGGCCTTTACCGCATGATGATGGCGCTGGCTCAGGATCATGCGATGGTGCACGGCCTGTTCTTCAACATGAGCGCCGGTGCCGCCGCCTTCAAACGCTTGCGCGGCGCCGTGGCAACAGTGGAGTACAACGCCGTCTATGCCGGCCATCTTCGGCGCCGCCAGCGCGCTGCAGTGCGTATCATGGAATCTGTGCTCGCGAAGATCGGCATCCCTCTGCTTAGGAGATTTGAACTTTGAGCGAAGCCCGGCAGCAAAAAGACAAAGACTATTGGCAGGCGGTAGTGCGGTCAGTCGATATCAAAGGCAAGCCGAAGCGCATCCTGTTCGATGGCACGCCGCTGGTGCTGTTCCGCTCGGCGCAGGGGATTGCAGCCCTCTTCGACCGCTGCGCTCACCGCCAGGTCGAACTCTCGACCGGCAAGGTCGTCGGTGGCGAGATCGAATGTCCCTATCATGGCTGGCGCTACAATGGGGAAGGGCGCTGCACCGCCATTCCCGGCCATGTCGGCGACGTCCCGCATTACCGTGTCCGCCGCTACAGCGCGATCGAGCGCGACGGCGTCGTCTTCGTCTCGGCAGGCACGCCTGAGGGCGAGCCCTATCTCCATTGCATGCAAGGCAAGGATGTCGTCGTGAAGCGGGTGCGAAGCTCGGCGCGATCGACGGTGCTCGACGCCGCCGAGAACATTCTCGACGCCACTCACACCCACTTCACCCACAAGGGTGTGCTGCGCGGCCTGACCGCAAAGCGCCATCTCGTGCGCGTCGAGGTGACCGGCGGCAAGGGCTGGGTCGAAAGCTGCTACACCGGCGAGGACCGCCAACAGGGGCTGGTCAGCCGGCTGCTGGAAGGCGAGCGCGCCAGGACCATCGGCCGCTACCGCCATCCCGGCATCGTCGAACTCGAATATTGGGGCAAGGGCGGCTTGGCGCTGGCGACCACTTTCCATTTGCGTCAGGCGGACGAACGGACCGTCGAAGGCGTCGGCTGGCTGATCGGCCCGCGACAGGGCCTGTTCGGCGAACTCAAGGCGCTTGCTTTCCGGCCGCTCTTTGCCTTTGCCCTGCAGCAGGATCGCCGTGTGCTGAAATCGGCCAGCGACAACGCCCGTATATCGCCGCAGGTTCAGCCGGCGATCGGCCCGCTGGATTTCCTGCGCCGCGACATAGCGGCGATCATCGACGGCAAGATGCCACCGGCGGCGGCAGAGCCGCGGGTGCACCAAATCGAGCTGTAATCTAAAGTTCACGGCACTTGATTCCAGTTCTGCTGTAAATTATAGTTCACGGATGATCGAAGTTCGATCCACTGACGAATTCCGAAAATGGCTCAGAGGGCTCACGGACATTCGCGCCGTAAAGAAGATCACCCAACGGATTGTCCGCGTTCAGGCTGGGCTGTTGGGAGACGCCAAGTTCTTCGATGGCATAGGAGAATTGCGCGTAGATTACGGTCCGGGATACCGCGTGTACTTCGTCCGGCGCGGCAACACGGTCATTATCCTGCTCTGCGGCGGTGACAAAGGCTCGCAGGACAAGGACATCGGAAAAGCCAGGAAAATGGCAAAGGAAGTTTGATATGACCCTCAGAACCACACCATTCGACGCCGCCGAATATCTTGATGATGCTGAGTCTCAAGCCGAACTGCTCGCTGATGCGTTCGAGACCGGGGACGCGACTTATATTGCGCACGCCCTCGGCATTGTCGCGCGCGCCCGCGGCATGACAAGCATAGCGAAGGACGCCGGCGTGACCCGAGAGGCACTCTACAAGGCGCTGAGCGAAAAGGGCGATCCGCGCCTCAGTACATTGCTGGGCGTAACCAAGGCGCTTGGCCTGCAATTGTCCGCAAAGCCAGTTAATCCCGTTTAGGCAACCTTAGCAGGACTTACGCACTCAGCTGAAAACGGGAAGTTCCGCTTCAACTCGACTAGTCCTGCTCCGGCCCATTCCACTCGATATCGCGCGTCGACGCAGCCTGAAGGCTGATGCGCTGGCGCAGTGCTGTGCCGGCGATCTCGGCCAGAGTGCGCCATTGCGCCCGCTTCGGCGCGGGGTCGCCCGGCCAGGCGAGCAACTCATCAGACTCGCGCATCGCCTGACGGAAGCGGCCGAGACCACCGGAGCGCAGTGCCGCCGGCAGCCCGTAGATCCACATCGCCAGCCTCACCGTCTGCGGCGCCGTCACGTCGGGCTTCACCTCGGCGCCATCCTCCAGGACCGCGTCGGCGAAGCGCCGCGGAGCACGAAAGAAGTGCAGGCCGCTCACGGCGCGCGGATTGCACTCCAGTGGCAGCACCGTGCCGTTATTCTCGCGCATCAGGTCGAAGGAGATCTGGCCGTTCCAGCCGGCGCCGGCGACGAAGGTTTCGACGAAGCGCCGCGCCGCGATATCCTCGACCGGCTCGAAACAGATGCCGGCGCCCTTGCCGGCGCGATAGAGCGAACGGTAGAGCGCCAGCGCTTTGAGTTCACCCTCGATCGCCACCGCATAGGCGCTGATCTCTTCACCGGCGATGTAGCGCTGCGCCACCCAAGGAGCGGCGGGCGAGGGGCGGACGGCGTCGAGTTCGTCCGGCGATGGCCGCAGCAGTACGTCACGGGCAAAACGTGACCACACAGGTTTGAACACCAATTCGCGCGATTGGCCACGAACGCCGTCGAGATCGGCCTCGCTTTGCAGCAGTATCGTTTCCGGCACGTCGAGCCCAAGGCTCTGCGCCAGCCGGATGAAGGCATGCTTGTCGTGAACGCGGGCGAGCATCGCCATCTCGGGTGCGAAGAGGCGGGCCGGCATGGCGCGGTGCTGCCAGAGACGACCGAGATAAAAGACTTCCTCGCAGGTCGGGACAACGAGTTCGATGCCTTCCGCGCGGACAAGCGCTTCCACCGCCTTGGCATAGGCGTCGGCGGCAAAGCGCGGCGGCGGCAGGCGATGGTAGGCGGCGCAGGCCGTGCTCGCTGCGGCGATCGGCCGGGCCGGGCTGTCGGCCAAGATCACCCGGCGACCGGCGCCATGCAATAGCCGCGCCAGGTGCAGCGCCACCGGCGCGCGGGCACCGGTGATCAGCACGGTGCTATTGGGCATGAGCCACCGGCATCGGTTGGAAAAGACAAGTCGATGCTTCTGCGGAAGGCTTCATTCGCCATAAGTGCCACATGGCTTGCGTGCCGCCAACGGACTCCACAAAGGTGGCTCCGCTGCGTCAGCCATCGCTTTTTGGCCTTCAGGGCGTTATTGGCAATCTGTCGAACACCCGGATCTCCTCAATGCGCCTTCTGTTTGTCTTGATACTGCTTGCCGGCGCCGCCATTGGCTTCGTCTATCCCTGGGCCATGAGCAATTTCTCCGGCCACGAGATCGGCGCCTGGCGCGTCTACGACCAGGGACGGTTTAGGCCTGTGACGGTGACGCTGAAAGCTGGCGACGCGCCGGTCAGAGTGCTGGTCGACCTGACGGCAAAGGCCGAGCGCATTGTCTCGCAGCAGCGCACCGTGCTGACGCTGACTGCCGCCACAGCCGGCCGCACGGTGCTTGCCTCGACGCTGCAATTCAACCACGCCGACAATCCGCGCCAGGTCAGCCCGCAACTGCCCGACAAGATCTTTCGCGACGAGGCCGGCGTGATAGAAACCGTCAGTCCCGGCGCCTATCTCTTCACCGCCGGCCCGGGCGACGCCGACGATATCCCGATACGCGCAGTGGATCTGATACTGCGCTCCGGCGCCGGTGAGATCGATCAACGCGCACGGCCGGTCGGCTACGGGCTGATGGCCGTCGGCCTGATCGGCTTCCTGCTTGCTCTGGCTTTTGGCGGTCGCCGGCCGGAGAACCCGAACTCGAAGCCGCCACCGCCGCGTTGGGGCAGAGGCTCCTCGACATGAGCGCGGCATGAACTACCGTCACGCCTATCACGCCGGCAATTTCGCCGACGTCGTCAAGCATGTCGTGCTCAGCCTTCTGCTCGACTATCTGAAGCAGAAGGACAAGGCGTTCCGTGTCGTCGACACTCATGCCGGCATTGGCCGCTACGATCTGTCGTCGGCGGAAGCGCAAAAGACCGGTGAATGGCAAGGCGGCATCGGCCGCCTCATCGACGCCCCGATCGAAAAATCGGCGGCCGCGCTGCTTGCCCCCTATCTTGAAGCGGTGCGTTCGCTCAATCCCGATGGCGGGGTGAAGAGATATCCGGGCTCGCCATTGATCGCCAGGCACCTCATGCGAAAGCAGGACCGGTTGTCGGCGATCGAACTGCACGAGGCAGATGCTGCCAGGCTGAAGACGCTGTTTGCCGGCGATTTCCAGACAAGGGTGATCGAACTCGACGGCTGGCTGGCGCTTGGCGCGCATCTGCCGCCGAAGGAAAAGCGCGGCCTGGTGCTGATCGATCCGCCGTTCGAGGAAGCCGGCGAATTCGACCGCCTGGTCGACGGCATGCAGAAAGCGCACAGGCGCTGGCCGGGTGGCATCTACGCGCTGTGGTATCCGATCAAGGATCGCAAAGCGATCATCGCCTTCCGCAAGGCGCTCAAGCAATCCGGCGTCCCAAAGTTGCTCGACATCGAGTTCGAGATCCGGCCGGCATCGCGTGAACCAAGCCTCGACGGCAGCGGCATGGTGGTGGTCAACCCGCCCTTCACGCTGGAGCGCGAACTGCGCATCGTGCTGCCGGTCCTGCACAGATTGCTGGCGGTCGAAAAGCCGGCGCACTGGTCGCTGGAATGGCTGGCCGGGGAGTAGCGACGCTTCGCAGCGGGCGACGCCCGCGGCAAAGACACAAAGTCGCTAGAGGTTTTGACGGTGGGCGCCATCCGCGAATGCTCAGCTGTGTTCAACGAACCGAAACCATGGAGATGCACATCTAATCGGCTCGGCGTTGACGCTAATCCCAGAATCAGATAGATAGATATCTAATTATTAGATTTCGAATCGAAGCCAAGATCGACAGAAGAGGAACTGGTTAACGCGATAGGCTTCGCGATGTCGCGCTGGCAGGATGCCGTCGAAACGTTCGATGGGACCGTCGCCGAAATCTATGTGCTGAGCGCTGCCGAGCGCCGCTGTCTCGGTGCGATCAATCACGGCCGGCGGGGCCGGAAAACCTCGTAGCGAGGGAGACAAATCTCACGCCGGCGGCGGTCACGACGTTGATCGACCGGCTGGAAAAGCGCGGCTTCGTCAGCCGTCAGCCGGATCCCGATGACAGGCGCAAGGTCATGGTCGCGGCGGGCAAGAAGACCGAGGAACTCGTCCGGCGCTGCTACCATCCGATCCTCGAGGCGGGCGCCGCATTGCTGGAGAATATTCGGCGGCCGAGATGCAGTTTTTGCTCGGCTTCATCTAAGAGGTCGAAGCGATGCAGAAGGCATAGACCGAGAGGCTGCGCGGCAAAGCAAAACCGGTGCGTTGAGAGAAGGCATCGGAGGATGGTCCGGCGAAACGCCGGTCCGGTTTCAACTGTGTACTGTCAAGGAGAGACCCTATGCCCCGTATGATCTTCGTCAACCTGCCCGTCGCCGACCTCGCTGCGTCGATGGCCTTCTACAAAGCTCTCGGTTTCGACAACAACCCGCACTTCACCGACGACACCGCAGCCTGCATGGTGCTGAGCGAAACGATCAACGTCATGCTGCTCACCCATGCCAAATGGCGTCAGTTCACCGATCGCCCCATCCCACCGGCCACCTCGAGCGAGGTCATGCTTGCCGTGTCCTGCGACAGCCGCGCGGCGGTCGATGCGATGAATGAGGCGGCGGCTAAAAATGGCGGCGCCGCCGACATCAACGCCCAGCAGGACTATGGCTTCATGTACAATCGCGGCCTGGCCGATCCTGACGGCCACGTCTGGGAAGCGATGTGGATGGACCCGGCCGCCGTACCGCAGGGCGACGCCAAGCAAAGCTGAACCGGGTTTCGGCGCCCCGCCGGCCATGGCAGGCCGCTTCCTAAATGGGCAAGGCGAGCTTTTTCAAAGGCTCAGAACGTGGTTTCACAGCTTCGCACCGGCAAAACCGGTTGCGGAGCGGGAAACCATCGTCAGCGCGACCGCTTGACCGCGCGCCGCCGAATCCGCAAAGTGGGCGCAGTCGACCTTTGAGAGGCTGCCATGACTCGCTTTGCCAAATCCGCTCTTGCTGCCCTGATTTCGCTTTGCACGCCGCTGGCCGCACCCCTTGGCCAGCCAGCACAGGCCGCCGACCTTTCCGTCTATTCCGACGAGGACAGCGGCGTTTGCGGCGAGGCATGGGTGCTAAGCAAGATCTCCAGCCGCTTCTCCTACCAGGTGCATCACGTGCCGCATCTGCCGGATGTTTCGATCACCGATTTTCAACGCATCCACCAGCATCGCTATCTCCCGGCCAGCGAAGAATGGCCGATCGGCCGCCGCTATTGCGGCGCCACCGTCAGCCTTTCCGATGGCCGCGCCCGCACCATCTGGTACTTGATCGAGGAAGGCCAGGGTTTTGCCTCGATCGGCGACAATGTCGAATTCTGCGTCTCAGGCTTCGACCGCTGGATGGTCTACAACGGCCGCTGCCGCATCCTGCGCTAAGGTCGGATAAGAACCGCCGTTGAACCTGCCATCTCCCCGCAAGGGGGAGATCTGATGTCGCTCCGGATTCGCCAATCTCCGAACTGCTGCCGCTGCCTCACACCGCCTTCCCACCAGATACGTAAGCGCAGATCAGCTCGACCAACTGCTTCTGCAGTTCCGGCGCGTCGAGCATGTCTCGCCGCGCGGCATTGTGGATGACGCCCTCGACCGCTGAGGACAGCACCCGGGCCACGGTCTCATTGTCCTTTCTGCGCCTGCGATATTGCGCCACCGCCGCCGTGTAGTGATCCAGATAGCGCGACTGGAACGAGGCATGGGCGGCGCGTGAGCCGCGATCGCCCGGCGCCTCGTCGAGCAGCACCTGATGCAGCGTCGGATGGATGCGGTGCGCATCGATCATGCCGCGCACCAGCTCCTGCGCGAATCGCTTGAGCGGCTTGTCGCCTTCTGCTGATTCGGCGATCACCGACAGCACCTGATCGAAATGTCGCCGGCGAATTGCTTCGACCAGCGACAGCTTGTCGGGAAAATATTGATAGAGCGAGCCGATGCTGACGCCGGCCGCATCGGCCACCTTGTTGGTGGTGAAGCCGGCCCAGCCGAGCGCGCTCAGAACATGAGCACCGGCTTCGATGAGCGCCTCGACCGTCGCTCTCGAACGCGCCTGGCGCGGCTGCTTGCGCATGCGTGAGCGCGGCTTTGCAATGCGAGTAGACATGTCTGCTCCAGCAGCCAAGAATATAGACAACATACTCACATTTCTTGCAAAGGATACAGACCATGGACGCGCTGGATTTGCTCCGCAGCCTCTTCGTTTATCAAGCCTGGGCGAATGGTGAATTGCTGGAGAAGCTTGCGGGCCTCGACCAGCAGGAGCATGTCGATCAGCGTCACACAGCGACCCGTCTCATCAACCACAACCTCGTCGTATCGAAGATATTCGCCGCGCATCTTTCCGGCACGCGTCATGGCTAATGCGTCCGAAAACACCGAGGACACACCGGCACTCGATGAATTGAGCGCTGATGTCGCTGCGATGGATCGTTGGTATCTCGACTATATCGAAGCCGTCTCGCCAAAGCTCATGCCAGAGCCTGTGCCTTTCACCTTCACCGACGGCGACAGGACGATGATGTCACTCCAGGAAATGCTGACACATGTCGTCACGCATGGCGGCTATCACCGCGGCGAGATCGGGCGGATCCTGATGCGGATTGGCATTGCGCCGCCGTGGGATACGTTTGCCGTCCACCTCCACCACGCCGAGCCTTCGCGCCGGCTGCAGGTGCGCGAGCGGGTTGGCGCTTAGGGCCTGCACCCCTTGGCTTCCAAGGGATCGCGGCTTCCCGGGAGGAGGATTCACCTGATCTTTCGTTTCCCATTTCCGTTGGGCATCTCTTGCGCCGAAGCTGGCGATCTCCCTTCTCGTCTGGGAAACGTCCGACACAACAGGCTGTCCCTTCAAGTGCTGTCTTCCTGGCTTCCATCCAACCACTTTCGATATACGAGTAAAAAGCTCGCGTCTAGTTTAGTGCTGTTCCTGCAACCGTTGGGATGAAGCAAGATCAGCCTCTGCGGTGCGATGATTGTTGCCATCCGATAGGCCGCCGATGACCGCGTGAGATCGACGGCGTTGCAAGAGAATGTGAGCTTGACGAGAAGATCGTGTGAGTCGCGATATCAGAGATTTCTCTCGCAACAGTTCGCTGCGAAGCGGGAAGATTCTTTGCCGATTTCTGTGCCGATCATTGCGATCATGCTCTCAGCGTAACCGAAACTTACTCTGAGAAATTCTATGTAATGCTTCGCTGGCTAGATACGCACGAGTCAGATATGCATTAGCTCGCCGGGTCACTCACGGCCATCGGCACAAACGCAAGGGGCATCGCATGGCAAAGACCACGACGAAGGCGCCGGCGGCGAAAGCGCCGGCAAAGAAAGCGGCACCGAAAGCTGCCGCTAAACCTGCAGCAGTAAAGAAGGCAGCACCGAAGGCAGCGGCAAAGCCGGCCGCCAAGGCAGCGGCAAAGCCGGCAGCTAAGGCAGTAGCAAAACCCGCCGCCAAGGCAGCAGCGAAACCCGCCGCCAAGAAGCCGGCCGCCAAGGCTGTGGCGAAGCCTGCTGCGAAGGCAGCAGCCAAGCCCGCCGCCAAGAAGCCGGCAGCCAAGGCAGCGGCAAAACCCGCCGCCAAGGCTCCGATGAAGGCCGCCGCCGCCAAGTCGACGGCAGCTGTGAAGAAGGCTGCACCCGCCAAGAAGCCAGCCGCCAAGAAGAAGTAACAGCGGACCATCTCAAAGCTCCCGGGAACTTTGCCGACTGGCAGATTCCCGGGAGCTTTTTTGTTGTGATTTAGGTCTCGTTTTGATCCACGTCGTTCTCTCGCAATCGACGCCAATTCTATGCGACATGCATTGGCGACTTCATTGTCGGCGGATTGGCCGCCTGGTTTTGCCCTTCTGGCAGTTGCCCCTCAGGGAAGATCGGCCAACACTAAGGCGGTCGCATCCGATGGGGTTCAGGCGACGCGCTCTAGACCTTTGTTTTACGCGCGTCGTTCTCAAGACCGGAACCGCATTTTTGAGCGACATGCACTGGCCGTCCGAAAACAGGAAACCGATCATGCCGAAGCTCCTCTACGCGTCCTCATCCCCCTACAGTTCCAAGGTGCGCATGGCAGCACTCCATGCCGGCATTGCCGTCGAGCTGGTGCCGGTCAAGACCGAGGACAAGCCTGCTGAACTGATGTCAGCCAATCCTCTCGGCAAGATTCCGGTGCTGGTGCTCGACGACGGCCGCTCGATCCACGACAGCCGCGCCATCACCCAGCATCTCAACCGCGCTTCGAAGAGCCTGTTGTTGCCGCGCAATGCCGACAAGCGCCTCGAGGCCGAAGTGCTGGAGGCGCTGGCCGACGGCATATGCGACTGCGCGCTGTCGATGGTCTATGAGCGGCGCACGCGTCCGGAGGAGATGGTCTATCAACCCTGGCTCGATCGCCAGTGGACCAAGATCACCGCCGCACTCGATTTCCTCAACGCCAATCCGCCGAAGCTGCCGAAGAAGATCACGCTTGGCCAGTTGGCGTTGCGTGCCTGCCTCGGCTACCTCTCTCTGCGCTTCGCCGGCAAATGGGAAAAGGGCCGGGGCCGCCTGACCCGCTGGGCAGCGCGTTTCGATGAGAAGTTTCCGGGGCTGAAGGTGGCTGTGCCGGCCTGACGGGCGAAACAAAAAAAGCCGGGCGCGAGGCCCGGCTTTCTTGTGTCGTGGCTTGAACGACAGTTAGAACTTCATACCGACGCCGAAGGTGACGCGGTTGTCGCTCTCTTTGACCTTGGTGCCGACACTGTCGAAGCTCTTGGAACCGAAGTCGGTGTAGCGGTACTCGACACGGCCGAACACATTGTCGGTGATCTTGATGTCGGTGCCGACGCCGGCCGTCCAGCCGAGCATGGTGTTGCTGTCGCTACCCAAGGGGGTCGAGACCTTCTGGTTCTTCAGGGCGCCGCCGCCGGTGCCGTAGAGCAGGATTTCCGGGGTCACGGCGTAACCCAGACGGGCGCGCAGCGAGCCTTCGAAGCCGCCCTTGGAATTGACGCCGCCGCTGTCACCCTTGACGCCGTTGTAGCCGAGATCGGCTTCAGCACCGTACACGAAGTTTTCCTGCTGCCACTGGTAGCCGCCGAAAACCCCGCCGACAAAGCCCTTGGTCTTGATGTCGGGGCCGCCGTCGTGGACTTTGGCATGACCGCTGAAGCCGTAGCCGGCGCTGAGACCGGCATACGGGCCGGCCCAGGAAGCGACGGGGAGCTCGGCGATCGGGGCCGGTGCCGGGGGTTCTTCCGAGACGACATCGGCAGCAAAAGCGGTACCGCTGAGGGCGAAGAGCCCGAGCGCAACCGCGAGCGGCGCGAATTTGAGATTGGTTTGCATTGTTGTTTACTCCTTAAGCCACAAGACACGTAGGCTTGTTTGTCCTGAGCGCCATCAACCCGTACGGGGGGTGAAACGGATCTGGCACTCAACGGTTCCGAATGTCGTGTCAAAATGCGGCGGCAGCGAACCTGAAAATGGGTCATTCCCCGGCATGAATGAGGCCGAAGCTTGACGTTGCATCTTCGCAACAGCGAAATGTCAGTACGCAGGCGATGCTGCACTGCACTCGGCTTGGTGCAACGGGTTCAGCGTCCTATATTGCGGTCCTGCCGACCCGAATCCGGGGCGGTCCAGGCGGTGAAAAAGCCATTTCGCCACATTCCTGCCCTAGGTGGAAACGGCATTTAACCCCGGACGCGTCACAATGTGGCGGCTGGCGGAATTGAGGCGCAGATTGAGGATTGACAGATGATCGAAGCCGCCGGAACGGCGCTGGTTACGGGCGGGGCGAAGCGGATCGGCAAGGCGATCGTCGAGGATCTGGCCGCGCACGGTTTTGCCGTCGCCATCCATGCCAACCGCTCGACCGCCGACGCCGACGCGCTGGCTGCGCGCATCAGGGGCGGAGGCGGCCGCGCCGGCGTGGTAGCCGCCGATCTGACCGACATGGATGCGGTTGGCGATCTCGTCGGCCGCGCCGAGGCAGCGCTCGGCCCGGTCACGCTACTTGTCAACAATGCGTCGCTGTTCGTCGACGATAGCGTCGAGGACTTCGACTGGGCGGCATGGGACCTTCACTTCGCCATCCATGTGAAGACGCCGGCGCTGTTGGCGCAAAACTTCGCCCGCGCCTTGCCGCCAGGGCAGGAGGGGCTGATCGTCAACATCATCGACCAGCGCGTCTGGCGGCCGACGCCGCGCTATTTCTCTTATGCGCTGTCGAAGTCGGCCTTGTGGACGCAGACCGAAATGCTGGCACAGGCGCTCGGTCCGCGCATCCGCGTCAACGCCATCGGTCCCGGTCCAACGCTGAAGAATGCGCGCCAGGAAGATGATGATTTCCAGAAGCAGGTCGATGGCCTGATTCTGAAGCGCGGCCCGCAATTGGCCGAATTCGGCGCCACCATTCGCTATCTCTGGGATGCGCGCTCGGTGACCGGCCAGATGATCGCGCTTGACGGCGGCCAGCATCTTGCATGGCAGACGCCGGATGTGACAGGCATGGTGGAATGAGTCCCGCAGACCAGAAACACAAGACGCGCGCCGGCGCCGCCGACGATATGCCGCCCGACGTCGAGCTTGAGGATGAAGCGGTCGAGGAGATCGTCGAGCCCGAGGCCACCGGGCCCGATGTCGCCTTCACAGCGATAGACTGGGCGCCGCATGCCGGCGACGCCGACGGCATGGTCGGCGCCGAGGTCATCCAGACATTGGTCAAGCGGCTGCCCAATGCGCCCGGCGTCTACCGCATGATGAACGCTGCCGGCGACGTGCTTTATGTCGGCAAGGCGCGCAGCCTGAAGAAGCGGGTGACCAACTACGCGCAAGGCCGGTTCCACACCGCCCGCATCGGCCGCATGGTGCGCGAGACATCGACGATGGAGTTCGTCGTCACCCGCACCGAGATCGAAGCGCTGCTGCTCGAGGCCAATCTCATCAAGCGCTTGCGGCCGCGTTTCAATGTGCTGATGCGGGACGACAAGTCGTTCCCTTACATCCTGTTGACCGGCGATCACGTCTCGCCCGGCATCTACAAGCATCGCGGTGCGCGCTCGCGCAAGGGCGACTATTTCGGACCTTTTGCGTCGGCCGGCGCGGTCGGGCGCACCATCAATTCGCTGCAGCGCGCATTCCTGCTCAGGAGCTGCACCAACTCCTTTTACGAAAACCGCACCCGGCCGTGCCTGCTCTACCAGATCAAGCGCTGTGCCGGTCCCTGCACCGGCGAAATCTCGCATGGCGACTATGCCGAGCTGGTCAGCGAGGCGAAGGATTTTCTGTCCGGCCGCAGCCAGAAGGTGAAGACCGAAATCTCTGCCGCCATGCAGCAGGCCTCGCAGGAGCTCGATTTCGAGCGCGCCGCCATTTATCGTGATCGGCTGGCAGCGCTGTCCCATGTGCAGAGCCATCAGGGCATCAACCCGGCCACGGTCGATGAGGCCGATGTCTTTGCTATCCATCAGGAGGGCGGCCAGGTCTGTATCCAGGTGTTTTTCTTCCGCACCGGCCAGAACTGGGGCAACCGCGCCTATTTCCCCAAGGCCGATCCGGCACTGGAGGGGGCGGAAGTGCTGGGCTCGTTCCTGGCGCAGTTCTATGACGACAAGCCGACGCCACGGAACATTCTGCTGTCGCGAGGCGTCCAGGATCAGGAACTGCTGGCCGAAGCGCTGTCCACCCGCGCCGGCCGTAAAGTGTCGATCTCGGTGCCGCAGCGCGGCGAGAAGAAGGATTTGACGGACAACGCGCTGCAGAATGCGCGCGAGGCGCTCGGCCGCCGGCTGGCCGAAACCTCCACGCAAGGCCGGCTGCTCGCCGGCTTTGCCGAGACCTTCGGCCTGCCGAAGCCACCGGTGCGCATCGAGGTCTATGACAATTCGCATATTATGGGCACCAACGCCGTTGGCGCCATGGTCGTCGCCGGGCCGGAAGGGTTTGTGAAGAACCAGTACCGCAAATTCAACATCCGTTCGACCGAGATCACGCCCGGTGACGATTTCGGCATGATGCGCGAGGTGATGGAACGGCGCTTTTCGCGGCTGCTGAAGGAACATGGCGATGTCGTTCCCGACGACGCGGCAGCCGGTGGAGCAGGCGACGACATCGAGGAAGACATCTCCGGCAGCTTCCCGGCCTGGCCCGACGTCATCCTGATCGATGGCGGCCAGGGCCAGATGAGCGCAGTGCGCAAGATCCTCGCCGACCTCGGCATCGAGGATCGCGTGGCGGCCATCGGCATCGCCAAGGGCCAGGACCGCGATGCCGGCCGCGAGCGTTTCTTCGTCAGAGGCAGGGACTCGTTTTCGCTGCCCGTCCGCGATCCCGTGCTCTATTTCGTCCAGCGGCTGCGCGACGAGGTCCATCGCTTCGCCATCGGTTCGCACCGCGCGCGACGCAAGAAGGAATTGGTCAAGAGCCCGCTCGACGAGATCGCCGGCATCGGTCCCGGTCGCAAGCGCGCGCTGCTGCTGGCCTTCGGCACTGCCAAGGCGGTCAGCCGCGCGGCAGTCGAGGATCTGGTCAAGGTCGACGGTATTTCAGAGCAGGTCGCCAAGCTCGTCTACAATCATTTCCATGAGAGCTGAGCGCCGGTGACGCCGCTGTCCCGATCAAATGGCAGCAGCCGTTCCTTTCTCGGAGGCCACTCGAATCCCCGCAATCGCACGCTATTTCGTCTGGCCAATCGAATCTCGCCTGTTGACCCCCTACATCCGGTTCTGATTTGAGTACGCAGGCAGAAAGAGTCCCTGAGATATGGCCAAGCGCGCGTTCAACCTTCCCAACATGCTTACCTACGCCCGCATCGTCGCGGTGCCGCTGGTCGTGCTGTGCTTTTTTCTCGAGGGCCATCTGAAATCGAGCGACTTCGCCCGCTGGTCGGCGTTGATCATCTTCCTGCTGGCTTCGATCACCGACTATCTCGACGGCTATCTGGCGCGCGCCTGGCAGCAGACGTCCAACATCGGCAAGATGCTGGACCCGATCGCCGACAAACTGCTGGTCGCCACCTGCCTGCTGCTGCTCGCCGCCGACACCGACCGCCATGCCGGCATCGCAGGCTGGTCGCTGTGGGCGGCAATCATCATCCTGTGCCGCGAAATCCTGGTGTCGGGGCTGCGCGAATATCTGGCGGCATTGAAAGTCTCGGTGCCGGTGACGCAGCTCGCCAAATGGAAGACCGCCATCCAGATGGTCGCCATCGCCTTCCTGCTGGCCGGGCCTGCCGGCGACAAGATCTTCCCGCTGACCACGCAGACCGGACTGGTGCTGCTGTGGATTGCAGCTCTCGTCACGCTATACACCGGCTACGACTATTTCCGCGCCGGCCTCAAGCACATCATGGACGAGTGAGATGACCACCCGGCTCATTTATTTTGCCTGGGTGCGCGAACGGATCGGCAAGCCGGAAGAGGATGTCGAATTGCCCGCGGGCATCGAGACGGTCGCCGATTTGTTGCGTTGGCTAAAATCGCGCGGCGAGGAGTATGAGCACGCGCTGCAATATCCTGATGTAATCCGCGTCGCCATCAACCAGCAACATGTCGAGCATCGCGAGAAGATAGCCGGCGCGCGCGAGATCGCCCTGTTTCCACCGATGACCGGGGGCTGACCATGTCCGGCGCGCCGACGGTGCGCATCCAGCGCGACGATTTCGACGTTGCCGCCGAGATCGCGAAACTGACCGAGGGTCGCGCGGACATCGGCGCCGTGGTGTCCTTCTCAGGACTTTGCCGCGACGAGCAGGGCCAGCTGTCGGCCCTGGAACTCGAGCACTATCCCGGCATGGCCGAGGCCGAAATCACCCGCATCGCCCGCGAGGCGCTTCAGCGCTGGCCGCTGCAAGGGCTGACCGTCATCCATCGCCACGGCAAGATCGCACCGGGCGAAAACATCGTGCTGGTGGTGGCGGCGTCCTCGCACCGGCAGGCGGCGTTCGAAGCGGCGAATTTCCTGATGGATTTCCTGAAATCGCGTGCACCCTTCTGGAAGAAGGAGCACCGCGGGGACGGCACCGATGGCGGCTGGGTCGAGGCCAAGGACGCCGACGACCAGGCTGCGGCGCGCTGGAAGGCGCGGCCCGAATAAATCTCGGCGCAGCCATGTATTGACCGCAATGCCTTGGCCAAATCGCATCCGGCAAAAGGGAGCAAGGGAATGCTGGACAGGATCGCCGAATTCTTCGTCTTCGGTTTTGTGCCGCTGGTCGTCGGCATGCTGGCCGTTCCCGAGCCTTCCGCCGCCGCCGAGAAAACGCTGAAGGGCGAGGTGATGTACCGCGAGCGCATCGCGCTGCCGCAACTTGCAGATGTGTCGCTGGCCGATGCGCCGGCCGCCATTGTCGGCGAGCGCAAGGTGGCGCCGGCCGGCCAGGTGCCGATCAAGTTCGAGATCAGCTTCGATCCAACGGTGATCCGGCCCAACATGACCTATGCGCTGCAGGCGCGCATCACCGCCGACGACAAGCTGCTGTTCGTCACGGACTCGCGCTATCAGGTCGATCCGCTCAGCGACGCGCCGCAGGCCATTGTGCTGAAAATGGTGGCGCCGAGCGACAAGCCGACCTCGGCCTCGCTGTTCGGCCAGAGCTGGCTGGTCGAATATATCGACGGCATCGGCGTGATTTCGGAGCCGCAGGCGACGTTCCGGGTCAGCGAAGCCGGCAAGGCGGGCGGCAGCGGCCCGTGCAACGCCTATTTCGCCACCGCCGAGGTCGAAGGATCGACGATCGCGGTCAACGACATCGGCTCGACCTACAAGGCCTGCGCGCCGGAGATCATGGCCGAGGAAAAGGCGCTGTTCGAGGCGCTCGCCAAGGCGGCGTCATACCGTGTCGATGGCGGCAAGCTGATCATCGCCGACAAGGACGGCCGCGACATCTTGCGCTTCAACGCAGCGAGTTGATCACGGGCAGCAACGAAAAAGGCCGGCCGGCCTTTTCGATTCAAAGCTGATGGTCGGCTCAGCCGACGATCTCGGTGTCCGAGAACCAGTACTTGATCTCCTGGGCGGCGGTTTCCGGCGCGTCGGAGCCGTGCACGGAATTCTCGCCGATCGACAGCGCGTGGACCTTGCGGATGGTGCCTTCGGCGGCGTTGGCGGGGTTGGTCGCGCCCATAACTTCGCGGTTCCTGGCAATGGCGTTTTCGCCTTCCAGAACTTGCACGATGGTCGGCGCCGACGACATGAATTCCACCAGTTCGCCGAAGAACGGACGATCCTTGTGGACGGCGTAAAAGCCTTCGGCCTCGCGGCGGCTCATCCACACGCGACGTGAGGCGACGACGCGCAGGCCGGCCTCTTCCAGCATCCTGATGATGGCGCCGGTAAGATTGCGCCGGGTCGCGTCCGGCTTGATCATGGAAAAGGTGCGTTCGAGCGCCATGGGGTCGTCCTTGTCTTGAGATGGAAAGTCTTGAGATCGGAATGTGGAGTGGCGGGCTCTATACAAGCCGCCCGGCCCATTGCCAAGGGGAGGCGCCCCGGCAGCGTTATTCGACCGCGACCGCCCGCATGGCTGTTCGCAACGCTGTGGTCAAAGGCAAGGCTTTGCGGGAAAATGGCGATTGCGCAGGCACGCACGGAACGGAAAGACATCGGACCATGTTTGACGGGACGCGCTGGCCCTACCACCACCTCAGGCCGGGCGACATAAAAGGGAGCCTATTGACTATCGGCATTTTTGCTGCCGTGGGCCTTGTTCTGCTGCTCTTTTTGGGTCGCCGCACAAATACGACTTCGGCTTCGGCCCCGAATGGCAATGCACCCCGATGCCGAAGGGCGACCCGATCTGCGTCAAGCTCATCGCCAAGGAAGAGACGAAGTGATCGGCAGCCTTACCGCCTGATCACCACCGGCTGCCGCCGCTGCTCCCAGCCTTCGCGTTCCAGTGTCGGCAGATCATGCTCCTCGCTGGCATAGCCGAGGCAGAAATAGCCGATCAGCGTCCACTCAGGCGGGGTGTCCAGGATTGCGGCCATCTCGGCCGCGTCGAGGATAGACACCCAGCCCATGCCGATGCCTTCCGCCCGCGCCGCCAGCCACAGCGTGTGCACCGCCATGACGGCCGAATAGTCGATGGTTGCCGGCATCGTCATGCGGCCGAGCCCATGGCCCTGTTGCGTCGTGCGGTCGGCGAAAACCGCGAACTGGCAGGGCGCTTCATTGAGACCGGCGAGCTTCAGCCGGGCATAGAGAGCGGCGCGCTCGCCTGAAAAGCATTCAAGAGCCTCGGCATTGCAGCGCTCGAAACAGTCTCTCACCGCGCCCCGCCGCTCGGCGCTCTCGACCACCACGAAGCGCCACGGCTGGCTGAGACCGACGGACGGCGCGACGCTGGCAAGCTCCAGCAGCCGCTCCAGCGTACCCTCGGGCAAAGCCGTCCGCTCGAAGCGCCGCACATCCCGGCGCCAGCGCAGCAGCGTGACCAGCCCGGCGCGAAAATCATCGGTGAAATCGGGGGGTGGTGGCATGGCGATCAGGAGACTTGTGTGGGCAGTAGGCAGTAGGCAGTAGGCAGTAGGCAGTAGGCAGTAGGCAGTAGGCAGTAGGCAGTACAGCCCTCAGACCCTATTGCCTACTGCCTATTCCCTAAGCTGCGGCCGCCGCCTCCTTCCAGCAAGGCGGGCTGAACGGACGGGTCGCGTCGTGTCCGGCGAGTTCATAGAACAGAATGGTCATTGGCGGCTGCGTCCTCGCGGTCTAATTAGGCGCCTGCGGCTGAAGCGGAACTCGTCGGCGGGAAAAAGATGAAACAGCATTTCATGATGTTCGCGGCATACAATCAATGGGCCAATGGCCGCATCTACGATGCCGTCGCCGCACTTGACGAAGAAGAGTTCAACCGCGATGTCGGCGCATTTTTCGGCTCGATGATGGGCACGCTCAACCATCTGCTGGCCACCGACCGCATCTGGATGAAACGCTTCACCGGCGAGGGCGACGCGCCGGCAAAACTCGACGCCATCCTGCACCGCGCATTGCCTGGCCTAAAGCTGGCGCGTGAGGCCGAGGACAGGCGGATCGTCGACTGGGTCGGCGGTTTGACCGAAAAGGCTTTGTCCGGCCGCTTCTCCTACATGACCGTTTCCGACATGCGCACCGTCTCGCAGCGGCTGGCGCCGGCGCTGGGACACGTCTTCAACCACCAGACCCATCACCGCGGCCAGGCGCATACCATCCTGACCATTCTCGGCCGGCCTTCGGTGCAGCTCGACCTGGCGTTTTTCCAACGCACCGACGAAGGCCGCGCCTACGCCTGATTTCTTGACCGCGGTTTGCGTTTGAAGACGCCGGAGGCGACATCCCTCGGTGCCTTTGTGCCATCCGTCTGCGACCTGGCCGCCGATACCAGTGAAACGCCTCTGGACGCGACGGACAGCGCCAAAGCCTCAACCTCCAGCCTGAATCCCAAGCCGGGTTTTTGAAGCCCGTGGTTTGCACGACGCTGCCCGGTGGCTTGTGCCGCCCTTTGGCGCCGCCCCTTGCTCGGCCGGCCGCTACAACCTGCTCCATTTTTCAGTAGAGTTTCTATTTAATAAATTCAACAAAGTTTAAATATTGAAGCAAAAACATATTTTTTTTTAGAAACCGAGTACACTGATTGAGAACTACAACGGCCTATGTCGAAAAAAATAAAGAAACTATAAGGAAGACTCGTGCGTAGCTGTGAGTGCATAAGCATATGTCTGCTTTGGTTTGCTGGCATGTTGCAATGCACAAAGCAGAACGGCAACAAGGAGAGTGTCATGGTTAATATCACTCAGAAGATCGCTAGAACACTGGCGGCGGGTGCAATTATCGTTATTTTTGCCGCTCCCGCGAATGCAGGAGGCGGAATTGGCGTCGGTGTCGGCGCATCTATCGGCGGTGCTGGCGGCATCAATGCAGGTGCCGGCGCCTCGGTCGGCGGCAGCGGCGGTATCAAGGCGGGTGCTGGCGCAACGGTCGGCGGCAATAGCGGCGTTACTGCGGGCCTCGGCGCCTCAGTCGGCGGTAGCAGCGGCATCAAGGCCGGCGCTGGCGCGACGGTCGGCGGAGCCGGTGGCATCAAGGCCGGTGTTGGGGCCACGGTCGGCGGCAGCGGAGGTATCAAGGCCGGTGTCGGCGTCAACGTCGGCAGCGGCATCAACGTCGGCGTCGGCGTCGGCATTGGCGGAACGCCCGGTACGCCGGGTACGCCCGGCACTCCAGGAACTCCTGGAACACCAGGCACACCTGGGACACCCGGTGTCGTCGCCAGCATGTCGAACAGCCAGCTGACACGTATGAAGAAGCGCTGCGTCGATGTGCTCGCCAGTGAGGGCACCTACGACAGCGATCTGCGGCAGCTATGCCTTATGATCTCGCGTCGCTGAGACAGGTTTCGCCGGGAGTGTCGAACCAGCCGTGAGGCTTTACGGCACTCTCCTACCGCATGGCCCAGACTTCCCGAGGGACATGCGCTGACGAGAAGCCTCCGGCCAGTCGGAAAGCCCGCCGCGCAAGTGGCGGGCTTTTTGTGACCGCCGGCATCTTCACGGCAATCGGTCACACTTTCGATTAACCGTTAACCACATTAGAATTGAAGGCAAGGGTTTAGGGTTTCATTTGTGTTCCCGCTGCAAAATAGCGAACACAGTGGGAGAAATTGGCATGCGGGTCGATCTGTCGCCCACGAGCTGGGGCAGGGTCATAGCAGTCACGGTTGTCGGCACGGCGATCTGCATCGCGGCGGCCTTCCTTGTCGATTCCTACAATTTTCCGTCGCTGTCGCCCGAAGCATTGCGCTGGGCGCAGCTCACCGACCTGTTGCTGCCGCTCGTGCTGGGTGGGTCGTTCTTCTCTTTCCTTATGTACAAGATGCGCCAGCTGGCGATCGCCCAGAAGAATCTGAGCATTGTCGCGGCGACCGACAGCCTGACCGCGGTGTTCAACCGCGGCGCGTTTTCGATGCTGGTCGAGGCCTATCTCGAACAGGCGCGCAGCCAGGCCGTCGTCGATGCCGGCGCCCTGCTGATCGTCGACGCCGATCATTTCAAGACTATCAACGATCGATTGGGCCACGATTGCGGCGATCAAGCGCTCAAGCTGATCGCGCAGACGATCAAGGCTCAGCTGCGCGGCGCCGACATCGTTGGACGCATCGGCGGCGAGGAGTTCGCCATCTTCCTGCCTGGCGCCGACCCGTCGCAGTCCTGGCTGGTTGCTGAGGGGATCCGGCGGCGCATCCGCGAGGTCGAGTTTGCTCCGGGTGGACGGCCCTGTCCGCTCTCGGTGAGCATAGGCGGCGTCGCCTTCACCGGACCGACCACCTATGCCGACATGTTCCTGACGGCCGACCGGCACCTCTACAAGGCCAAGTCCAACGGCCGCGACCAGGTCAGTTTCGAAACGACCGGGCCGCGCGCCCTGCTGGCCGGTGATCCGACGTTGCATTGAAATGCGGGCGCCAGGCGAGGCTCCGGTCGGGCGCAGGCGCTTTTCAAACGGATCGCGGCAATGCGACCTGGAACACGCAGCGGCGCCGTCAGCTTCCATGGTGTCGACTGCAGCAGGCCTCGTTCCTTAACGCAAGTGTTTCGGTCTAATGGTGGCGCTGCGATCCGTTGGCCTGCCGCATCGATATGATGCCTTCAGATGTACCTAAAATAGTCCTCGCTTGCTGCGTCCGCCGCTGCTTGCGGGTTGGCCGTCCATTTCTGCTTCGAGGTGTGGATCAACCCGATGGCGAAACGGTGGCTGCAGCGTCGCTCGCTATCGCGCGTGGTACCCGCCTCGGCGGCTTGTACCGTTATCCACTGCTCATAGATCGGATGAGTCAGTGATCCAGAAGTCGGCCTAAACTGTTGGAACGACAATTACTTAGAGAACAAATAATCCGTAGAGTTTCCGTTGTTCCATCCTTTCATCAAGATCATGATATATTCAATTCCTGATCAGCCATAATGGATTTGTGTCTGACGTCTCAAAGGCCAGTTAATATCTCAGAAATGGGCAAGCATCTGCAAAAACTCAAAGGAATTTTAACACGGCATCTAGGCCGGGGGCCTTTTTCACTCCTCGAGTTCGCCTCAAGGTATGGATGCGTGACGCGGCACCTTGTAAAGGGTGAAGACATCGATCTCGTCAGTTCCGATTATCCACAAGCGATTTCTTTCCTGGCGAACGAATTCAAGGTTAAAGCCATTCAGTCGCGATCGATACCGGAGGAGGCAGTTTTGGCCGGCTCTATGATGCAGTCTTTGCGCTTTCATTCTTTTCCACATGCCGATAACAACTGTCGCGATGGCTGGTTCGTCTGTTCAGCTTTGTGCGGCCTGGTGGCATTCCGATTTCACAACTAACGGCTCGCGAACCCTGCCTTTTCTTCAAATGGAGACGCCACCGAGTGAATTTGGCTTTCGGTTTGCATTTGAACAGTGAACAGGCCGACATCGCGGTTGAGAAATACGGCATGATGGCCATGGATCTTGGGTTCGTGATCAAACTATCTCAAGACGTTTCCAATGCCGAGTTACTCCAAGATGAAGTGGACGCTTGGTGGGATCACCAAGACGTGTTTGTCGTTCGACGTCTACCGGCAAGTCCGAGTGATCTTTTTGCTGGGCAGGCCCTGTCCCGGCCGTCTCAGACGGCGTAGCCATAACCGTGTGCGACCGGCTTGACCGAGACGGCCGGCTGGACCGCGGGCCAGAGGATGCCTGCCGTGACTGCAAAGGTGATCAGGGCATCGCGTGCGGCCTCGGTCGAGATTTCGCCGGCGCGCGCCGCCTTGCAGGCCCTCACGGCCGCGCCATAGCTCAGGCGCCGGCGTGATGGCGGAAATTCGGTCAGGAAATCATGCATGTCGAACAGCGAGGCGAGCATGCGTTTGTGGCCGGCGCCAACGCTAACGGCAACCGGGGTGAAGAACATCGCGTCGTGCATTCTGGCCTCTCTGGATGGGCGGAAAGGCGGCGGTCGCCGCTCTCCGATCGCGGGTTGGACGCCAGAAAACGCGGCCGGCGGCCCGAGGTTCCCTGAGAGATGCCGTGACAGGACGATTTGCTTCTTGAGGTCGCTCCCCGGCCGGCATCCGCGGTTGCGGCGCCTTCTATTTCCACATGCCGCGCATGCGGGCGCCGAGGTCGACGCGGACTTCAGGTCTGTGGCGCGGATCGTCCTTTGCGTGGACGCTCGCCCAAGAGGTCTGCTCGAAAGCGCCGAGAATCGAGGCCGGGATGAAACGGGTTCGCGAGGCATAGACGTGGCGGTCGCCGCGCGCTGCCTGGCCGTGAGTGAAGAAGCGCTGCGGCGTCACCAGATGCAGGCCGTCCTTGGCCCGCGTCATGGCGACGTAAAGCAGCCGGCGCTCCTCCTCGATGTCTTCCTTGGTGCCGACGCCGAGATCGGCCGGGATGCAGCCATCGACGGTGTTGAGCACGAAGACGTTCTTCCATTCCTGGCCCTTGGCCGAATGAATGGTCGACAGGATCAGATAGTCCTCGTCGCGGTGCGGCGGCCCGGCCTGGTCGCTGGTCGCATCCGGTGGATCCAGCGTCAGCTCGGTCAGGAAGCGCTCGCGCGAAGCATAGCCGGAACCGATCTGCTCGAGCTGCATGAGGTCGGCCCGCCGCGTCGTCGCATCCTCGTGGATGCGCTCGAGATGCGGCTCGTACCACAGCCTGACCTGTTCGAGATCGGCCGGCCATTTCCCCGACCGGGCGCGCAGGCCGGAATAAAGCGCAACGAAGGCTGGCCAGTCCTCAGCCGCGCGTTGCGGCGGCCGGTAGCGGGCCAGCCCCATTTCCTCATCGAGCGATGTCGCCATGGTCTCGACGATGGTGCTCGCCGCCGAAGGGCCGATGCCGGGCAGGAGCTGCAGCACGCGGAAGCCGGCGACGCGGTCGCGCGGGTTCTCGGCAAAACGCAGCACCGAAAGCACGTCCTTGACATGGGCGGCGTCGAGGAATTTGAGCCCGCCGAACTTGACGAAGGGGATGTTGCGGCGCGTCAGTTCGATCTCCAGCGGGCCGCTGTGGTGCGAGGCGCGAAACAGCACCGCCTGCGATTTCAGCACCGTGCCGGCCTCGCGCTCGGCCAGGATGGCCTGGCAGACATAGTTCGCCTGCTCGGCCTCGTCGCGCACGCTGACCAGTTTCGGCCTTTGCGAGGATTTGCGCTCCGACCAGAGGTTCTTGGTGAAGCGCTCCGACGCCTCCGAGATGACCGCGTTGGCTGCCGCCAAAATAGTCACGGTCGAGCGGTAGTTGCGCTCCAGCATGATGACATCGGCGGCTCGCGCGAATTGTTGCGGGAAATCGAGGATGTTGCGCACTTCCGCGGCGCGAAACGAATAGATCGACTGCGCGTCGTCGCCCACCACCGTCAGTCCGGCGCCGTCCGGCTTCAGCGCCGAAAGGATCGAGGCCTGCAGCCGGTTGGTGTCCTGGTATTCGTCGACCAGCACATGGTCGAAGCGCGAGCCCAGATGCGCCGCGATCTCCGGCTCGGCGGCCATTTGCGCCCAGTAGAGCAGGAGGTCGTCGTAATCGAGCACGTTCTGCGCCTGCTTGGCCTCGACATATCGGGCGAACAGCGCCTTCAGCTGTTCGGCCCAGCCGGCACACCAGGGAAAGGCCGAACCCAGCACCTCGCCGAGCGGCGCCTGAGCGTTGACGGCGCGCGAATAGATCGCCAGGCAGGTGCCCTTGGTCGGAAACCGGCTTTCGGTCTTCGAGAATCCAAGCTCATGCCGGGCAAGATTCATCAGGTCGGCGGAATCCTCGCGGTCATGGATGGTAAAGGCGGGGTCAAGGCCGATCGTCAGCGCATAGTCGCGCAGCAGCCTGGCGCCGATGCCGTGAAACGTACCGGCCCAGGCCAGCGCGTCGGCGATGACGGACGCGTCTCGGCCCAGGACCTCGCCGGCGATGCGTTCGACCCGCCTGGCCATTTCGGTGGCGGCGCGGCGCGAGAATGTCATAAGCAGAATGCGTCTGGGATCAGCGCCCTTGACGATCAGATGCGCAACCCGGTGGGCGAGCGTGTTGGTCTTGCCGGAGCCGGCGCCGGCGATCACCAGCAGCGGCCCGGCGATCTGGCCGTCGCCATGTTCGACAGCGAGCCGCTGCTCGGCGTTGAGCTTCGCCAGATAGGCGGGCCGCAAGGACGAATCATTGATGGCGATGGTCATCGCCTATCAAGCATCGTTTCCGCTTTGTTCGCAACGGGCGGAAGTCGCCCTTACCGCCGTGGCGCGACACCCGTTGCCGCCGACTGGCGCCGCAAGGCGGCGCGTTCGTCGCCAGGCACCGGCAACGGATCGAAATTGTCGGGCACGTCCTTGATGATCTCCTTGGCGATGCGATAGGTCGCGTAAGCGAAAAGGCCGGTAATGAGCAGACGGATCATGGCGCGATCTCCCTTTGGGCAACCAACCTCAGAGCCGCCGTTTGGTTCCAGCCGACGCGGCGTCGTTTGCGAGCGTGCAACCAAAGCCGAACCACCTCGTTGCCTTATGAAGGAGAGGGCAGACCTAGGAGGTCGCCATGAAGAGGCTTCTGATTCTGTTGGCCGCCAGCTTGGCGCTCGCCGCCTGCGACGGCGACATCCAGCCAACCAAAGCCCCGGTGCTCGACCAAACCCCGCAGACGGATTCGGCGCCAAAGCCGGCGGCCAGCGGCGATCAGCCGGCGCAATGATCGTTTTCCGGCGGGAGACGAGAAACGGCTTTCAGGAGAAGAAGGCCGGCGCCGCTTGGGAGGTGAGCTGATAGCGCCGGCCAGGCGGATATCAGGTCCGCCGCAACAACCGAAGATAGCTGAGTCTCTCGCCTGCGTCATGAGGTGGGCCGCATCGACCTGCTTCATGACGGCGCTTCTGCACAAAACAACTTCGATGTCAGATGGCGTGCGGAACGAAACTCGACGGGAGGACCTCAGGCAATGGCCTTGCGCAGCACCGGGCCGCCGGCAATCCCGGCGTCCAGCTGGCACTGCGTCAGCGCCGCCTCGGCCATTATCCACTGCTTGAACAGTTCCACCTTGCGCGTGTAGGGCGCGGTGACCGGGCAGACGAAATACCAGCCGGCGGTGTTGGGGTGATGCACGGCAAACGGCGCCACCAGTCTCTCTGCGCGGATCTCGCTCGCCATATAGGCGCGGTTGGCGACTGCAAAGCCCATGCCGGCATTGGCCGCCTCATAGGACATCATGCAGGAATCGAAATAGATGCTCTTGGTCTCGCCGAGCACGGAACTCGCGCCGGCAAAACCCAGCCACGACTGCCAGTTCTGCGTGCAGGTGTCGGAATGCAGCAGCGTGAAATGCCTGAGGTCGTCGGGCGTCACCTGTGACGGCGGCGTGTCGCCGAGAACCTCGTGGAACAGCTTCCTGCTGCACACCGGCGTCAAATCCTCCTTGAACAGCAGGTCCGCTTTGAGGTCGGGAAAGCTGCCGTCGCCATAGCGGATCTCGAGGTCGAACTCGGAGGTGGCGAACTCATTGGTGGCGTAGGAGGTCGAGACCCGCATTTCGATTTCGGGATATTGCCGCTGGAACAGCGGCAGGCGGGCAAACAGCCAGCGCGCTGCGAACGTCGGCAGTACCGAAATCTTCAGCACATGCGCCTGCGACTGTCCGGTCGCCTCCATGCTGGCCGCCACGATGCGCTCCAGCGCCTCGCGAACGCGCGACACATAGGTCTCGCCTTCGGGTGTCAGCGACACCGCATTGCCGCCGCGCTGGAAGATCTTGAAGCGCAGCTGGTCCTCGAGGCTTTTGACGCGCTGGCTGACGGCGGAAGCAGTAATAAACTGCTCTTCGCCCGCGCGCGTGAAGTTACGGTGCCGGGCGGCACTTTCGACAATCTTCAGCGAATTGAGGTTGACCTGACTGAGCAGACGCACGCGTTTCGACCTTAAGCTGGGCTTACACTAGCACCAGCATTCCTAATTTTACAGGGGTGGGGAAATTAATCGACAGTTTACCAAGTGATGCCCCCATCCTGGAGAAGTAGAATGAACGCCCATACCATACCTGAACTGCGCTACGCGATGAGCCGAGAAGCCATTATCGGCCATGAGACGGCCTGGAAAGTGTCGGGTTTCGGCGTTGCGCAGTATCTGCATGGCTACGACCCGGCGCTGCTGGCGGCGATCGAAGAGGCGGCGTTGAAGCTCAAGGCCAGCCACGCCGTGCACAAGCACCTCGACCTTACCTTCATCACCGGCGCCGACCGTTTTATCCCGGAGATCAAGGAACTGCTGCATGACAAGCTGCGCCTGGAACGTCTGTCCGACATGATGGGCACCAAGCTCGAGCCCTATCCGCTGTCGATCGTCGGCTCGACCGTCACTTTCATGAATCCCAAGGACGGCGCCGTCGATTGGCATTGCGACGGTGTCCCGGTCACCGAACTCATTCCGCTGTCGATCAGCAATCCGCTGGTCGGCGGCCATCTCGAAATCTACTGCGACGATTCCGAGACCGGCCGCGCCATCCTTGAATCCGGCCGCGAGATTCCGCGCAACCAGGTCATGCGCATCGACCACAAGATGAACTACGCCACGCTCGGCCAGTTTCTCGGTGTGCTGCACCGCACCGCGCCGATACAGCTCGGCTCGCGCGTCACGCTGGTCCTCAACCAGCGCTCTGTGGCCAAGCCCTACGTCGACGACAATCGCATGTTCTATCTCGCAGCCGACAATGATCACGATCGCGAATGGGTCAACGAACTGGCCGAAGACGTCTGGACGAACCAGCTGCCGGCCTATCGCCGCTTCGAGGAAGAACGTCCGGTTGCGGCGGCGGCCGATGCGCCGGTCCCGGGCGGGTCAAGGGATTCATGGTAGCCAGAGCATAGAAGTGGACGCCGGTTTGGTCGTCGGTAACATCATGGTCGGCGATAAGGACAAGGCACCGTCGCGCCGATTCCGGGATGGATCCGGCTCGCCATCGGCCCTGGTCTTCGCCGCCGGCGCGGTCGCCCTGTGGTCGACCAACGCGCTGGTCGGCAAATCCCTGCTGGCCAGCCATCCAGTGTCGCTCGTGCAGTTGCTGCAATTTTGTGGAGCGGCTCTGGTGTTCGCCGTCATCCATCTGGCGAGCCGGAAGGGGGACACGCAAGACGCAGCCTTTTCCAAGGGTGCTGACGGCACCCTGGCGCCGGTCGCGGTCGGCTTTATTGGCCTGGTCGGCACCATGGTGCTGCAATACATCGCCTTTGCCTCCATGCCGGTGATCGAGGCCAATCTCGTCGCCTACACCTGGCCGCTGATGGTCGCGGCGGCGGTCATCGTGCTGGGCAAGCGGCAACGCCCCGTGCTGCTGGGGTTGACTGCCGTGCTCGGCTTTGTCGGCGTGGCGCTGGTGATCTCGGGTGGTCGCGGCCAGCCTTTTCTCCAAGGCAGCATCGTCGGCTATCTCGCTGCCTTCGGCTCGGCGCTGTGCATGGCCTTCTATTCGATTGCGGTCGCCCGCCTGGCCACACCGTCGGAGCGTTTGCTTTTGCCTTCGGCGTTGGTCGGCGTCGGCCTGACCTTGCTGTGGTGTATTCACGACGGCGCTGCCTGGCCATCCAGTGAGCACCTCCTGCTTGGCCTCTATCTCGGTGCCGGCCCGATGGGGCTGGGATATTATTTCTGGTCGCGCGCCTTGAAGCTTGAAGGCGGCGGCAAGGTTGCGGTCATCGCCTATCTGACGCCGATCGCATCGACGCTGCTGCTGACACTTTCGGGCGAAAGGCTGACGCTTACCGCGATAGCCGGTGCGGTCCTCGTCATCGGCAGCTGTATTGCGGTGGGCATAGAACGCTCGGAGGCTGAACATGCTTGACGACGATGAACGCCTCGCCAGACAGGAAGCATTCTGGCTGCTCAAGGAGTTCGGCGCCGAGGCGCCGCTCTACGCCGCCATGAAGGCCGAAAAGGCGATAGAGCAAAAAGATTTCGGCCGGTGCGCCCGCTGGAAGCGCATTCTGGACATACTGGCCGACTCTAAACCTGCGGCGTCCGTGCAGTTGAAATCTGCTGGCGCGAAGTCGGCCGTTTCCAAGTATTAGATTTTCTAATTTGCAACGTTGCAACCTGTTGTGGAAACATCCTCCTGTTCCGATTCTTGATCGTTTATTGAGACTTTAGCGACCCGTTGGGGGGTGCAGCTAGGTCGATACATCAAGAGAAGTCTTAAAAAAAGCCGGCAACTTCATGACCGGCGGGAGAAACAGAATTGCACACCATCGACAGCAAGACCGCTATTGAACTGACTGCTGACATCGTCTCGGCCTATGTCGGCAACAATCCTCTCCCTGCGTCTGGCCTGCCGGATCTGATCGCCAGCGTCAGCGCATCGGTGCGCAAGCTGGGCAGCATTGCCGCCGTGGAAAGCCCCGCGCTGAACCCCGCTGTCAATCCGAAGCGGTCGGTGTTTCCCGATCACATCGTCTGTCTTGAGGACGGCAAGAAATTCAAGTCGCTGAAGCGCCACCTGATGACCGACCATGGTCTGAGCCCGGAGGAATATCGTGGCAAATGGGGCTTGCCGTCGGACTATCCGATGGTGGCGCCGAACTACTCCGCGACCCGTTCGGCACTGGCCAAGTCCTCGGGCCTCGGCCGCAAGCCGGCCGTTCCGGCCGCCGCGGCCAAGGTGACGAAGCGCAAACCCAAAGCCTGAACCAGGCAGCCTCTGAAAAGTCAGGCTGCTGTTTGCATGGCCCGGCGCGCTTAAGGCGCGCCGTCTTCATGCCTTATGCCCCCGCCAGCGCCCAGGCCCTTGCGAAGCGCCGCCCTCCCGTGCAAAAGCCCCGGCATGCTTATCATCAACGATCTTTCGCTCCGCATGGCCGGACGCTTGCTTCTCGATCATGCCTCGCTGACCTTGCCGGCCGGCACCAAGGCCGGCCTCGTCGGCCGCAACGGCACCGGCAAGACGACGCTGTTCAAGGCCATCACCGGCGACTTTCCCTCCGAGACCGGCTCGATAAGCCTGCCCAAGAACACCCGCATCGGCCAGGTGGCGCAGGAAGCGCCCGGCACCGAGGACCCACTGATCGAGATCGTGCTCAAGGCCGACCTGGAGCGCAGCGCATTGCTCGAGGAAGAAAAGACCGCCACCGATGCGCACCGCATCGCCGACATCCACATGCGGCTGGCCGACATCGACGCGCATTCGGCGGAATCCCGTGCCGCGACCATCCTGGCCGGCCTGGGCTTCGACGATGCCGCGCAGCGCCGCCCGGCCTCGTCCTTCTCCGGTGGCTGGCGCATGCGCGTGGCGCTCGCCGCCGTGCTGTTTGCCGAGCCAGACCTTCTGCTGCTCGACGAGCCGACCAACTATCTCGATCTCGAAGGCACGCTGTGGCTGGAAAACTATGTCTCGAAATACCCGCACACGGTGCTTCTGATCTCGCACGATCGCGACCTGCTCAACCGCGCCGTCAACTCGATCGTCCATCTCGACCAGAAGAAACTGACCTTCTGGCGCGGCGGCTACGACCAGTTCGAGCGCCAGTACACCGAGCAGAAGGAGTTGCAGGAGAAGGGCCGCGTCAAGCAGGAAGCCGCGCGCAAGCATATGGAATCCTTCGTCGAGCGCTTCCGCGCCAAGGCCTCCAAGGCGAGGCAAGCGCAGTCGCGCATCAAGGCGCTGGAGAAGATGAAGCCGATCGCGGCGCTCGTGAACGACACGGTGCGGCCGTTCTCTTTCCCCGAGCCGGTGAAAACGGTGGCCTCGCCGATCATTGCCTTGAACAACGTCAATGTCGGCTACACCGAGGGCCAGCCGATCCTGAAGAAGATGACGCTGCGCATCGATGCCGACGACCGCATCGCGCTGCTCGGCGCCAACGGCAACGGCAAGTCGACCTTCGCCAAGCTTCTGTCGGGCCGGCTGAAGCAGGAGAGCGGCACCATGACGGTCGCGCCGGGCCTGAAAGTGGCGATCTTCGCCCAGCATCAGCTCGACGACCTACGCCCGGATGAAAATGCCTATGAGCATGTCCGCCGGCTGATGCCGGAAGCGCCGGAATCCAAGGTGCGTGGTCGCGTCGCCCAGTTCGGTCTGACCACCGAAAAGATGAACACCGCCGCCAAGGACCTGTCGGGTGGCGAGAAGGCGCGCCTGCTGATGGGCCTGTCGGCTTTCGAGGGGCCGAACCTGTTCATCCTCGACGAGCCGACCAACCATCTCGACATCGACAGTCGCGAATCGCTGATCCATGCATTGAACGAGTTTCCCGGCGCCGTCATCCTGATCTCGCATGACCGCCATCTGCTGGAAGCGACCGCCGACCGGCTGTGGCTGGTCAAGGATGGCGCGGTCAACCCGTATGACGGCGACCTGGAGGACTACAAGACGCTGGTCACCGGCGTGTCGGGTGACCGCCGCGGCAAGCGCGAGGCCGAGAAGGCATCAAAGGCCGATCGCCGCCGCGATGCAGCCGCGCGCCGCGCCGCCTTCGAGCCGCTGGCCAAGGAAATACGCGCCACGGAGGCGCTGATGGACCGGCTGCGCAAGCGCATCGACGGCATCGAGGACGAGCTTTCCAACCCGGCGGTCTATGAGAAAGATTCGTCGACGGCGACCAGACTGGCCAAGGAGCGCTCGCAACTGGCGCAGCAGCTTGCCGGCCACGAGGAAAAGTGGCTGACCATGTCGGCGGAATATGAGGAAGGCACGGCGGAGTGATTACCTCCCCCTTATGGGGACGGTCGATCCGTGAAGCGGAGCGGGTGGGGGTCTGCGCCGCACCCCACCCCGGCGCTGCGCGCCGACCCTCCCCATCAGGGGGAGGGTAAGATCTGGCCCTACACGCCGCCCGCGAAACCCGCTAAAAACGCCGCATGAACCAGCACGCCAAGCTCAGAATCGGCCACTCCGCCTGTCCGCATGATTGCCCTTCGACCTGCGCGCTCGAGGTCGAACTGCTCGATGGCAACCGCATCGGCCGTGTCCATGGCGCCAAGTCCAATACGTATACGGCTGGTGTGGTCTGCGCCAAGGTCGCGCGCTATGCCGATCGTGTCCATCATCCGGACCGACTGCTGAAGCCGCTTGTTCGCGCCGGCGCCAAGGGCGACGGCATCTGGAAAGAATCCAGCTGGGAAGCGGCACTCGACGTCGTCGCCGAGAAATTCATCGCGGCCGAGGAAAAATACGGCTCCGAGACCGTCTGGCCTTATTTCTATGCCGGCACGATGGGGCTGGTGCAGCGCGACGGCATCGACCGGCTGCGCCATGCGAAAAAATACTCCGGCTTCTTCGGCTCGATCTGCACCAATCTGGCCTGGACCGGCTGGATGATGGGAGCGGGCGCCTTGCGCGGTCCCGATCCGCGCGAGATGGCGAAGTCCGACTGCGTGGTGATCTGGGGCACCAATGCCGTTGTCACGCAGGTCAATGTCATGACCCACGCCATCAAGGCGCGGAAGGAGCGTGGCGCCAGGATCGTCGTCATCGATGTCTACGAGAACGCGACGATGAAGCAGGCCGATATGGGCCTGGTGCTGAAGCCCGGCACCGATGGCGCGCTGGCCTGCGCGGTCATGCATGTGCTGTTCAGGGAAGGCATGGCCGACCGCGCCTATCTCGAAAGATACACCGACGATCCGAAGGGGCTGGAAGCGCATCTGGAGACGCGCACGCCGGAATGGGCTTCCGCCATCACCGGTCTTGCCGTCACCGAGATCGAGGCTTTCGCCCGCCTCGTCGGCACGACGAGGAAAACCTATTTCCGCCTCGGCTATGGCTTTGCCCGCCAGCGCAATGGCTCGGTCAACATGCACGCGGCATCCTGCATCGCCGCCGTCACCGGCGCCTGGCAATATGAGGGTGGCGGCGCCTTCCATTCCAATTCCGGCATCTTCAAGCTCAACCAGGATGTGCTGGAAGGCACCGCGATGCGCGATCCCAATATTCGCCATCTCGACCAGTCGCGCATCGGTCCGGTGCTGACCGGCGCAGCGGACGCGCTTTACGGTGGCCCGCCGGTGACGGCGATGCTGATCCAGAACACCAACCCGGTGAATGTCGCATCCGAGCAGCGGCTGGTGAAACAAGGTTTTCTGCGCGACGACTTGTTCACCTGCGTGCACGAACAGTTCATGACCGACACGGCAAAGCTTGCCGATGTCGTGCTGCCGGCAACGATGTTCCTCGAGCATGACGACGTCTACAAGGGCGGCGGCAACCAGCACATCACGCTTGGTCCCAAGCTGATCGACCCGCCGGAAGGGCCGCGCACCAACCACTTCGTCATCGAGCAATTGGCGCAGCGTCTCGGCGTCTCCGACCGGCCGGGCTTTGGCCTGACCGAGCAGCAGCATATCGACATCATCCTGGGCAAGCGCGGGCTGGGCTCCTTCGCCAGCCTGAAGGAAGACAAATGGGTCGACCTGCAGCCGGATTTCGAGGCCGCGCATTTCATCGCTGGCTTCGGCCATGCCGACAAGAAATTTCACTTCCGCGCCAATTGGAGCGGGCAGGCGGCGCCCAACCGGCCGCCGAAAAGCATGGGCCTGTTCGGGCCGGTGGCGGAACTCCCCGAATTCCCTGACCATGTCGACCTGATCGAGGTGGCGGACGCCGAGCATCCGTTCCGGCTGACGACATCACCGGCGCGCAACTTCCTCAATTCGACCTTCTCGGAAACGCCGGTGTCGAAGGCCAAGGAAGGCCGGCCGGAATTGTTGTTGCATCCGGACGACGCTGCCGCGCTTGGCTTGGACGACGGCGACCGTATCGAGGTCGGCAACCGGCGCGGCGAGGTGGTGCTGCACGCAAAGCTGTTCGATGGCATCAAGCGCGGCGTGGTGATCGCCGAGGGCATCTGGCCAAACAGCGCGCATGAGCGTGGCGAAGGCATCAATGTGCTCACCGGCGCCGACGCACCAGCGCCCTATGGCGGTGCGGCCTTCCACGACAACAAGGTCTGGCTGCGGCCGGCGGGCTAAAGCAATTCCAGGAAAAGTGTGAGCGGTTTTCCGTCCGGAATTGCGTAAAAGTGACTGGCTATCCCGGCAGAGGCACCGTCAGCCCCACCTTGACACGGTCCATGGCAACGAAGGTGCGGAATTTTCGGACATTCTTGCTGTCGAAGAACAGTCTGCGCGTCAGGGCCTCATAGGCCCCCATGTCGGCCGCGGTGATGACTAGGATGAAGTCGGCCTCGCCGGTGACGTAGTAGCATTGCTGCACTTCGGGCTCTGCCGAGAACTGCCGCTTGGCGGCGTCGATCAGGTCCGAGCGTTCGCTCTCCAGTTCCACTTCGACGAAGATGGTGATGGGATGGCCGACCGCCGCCGGGTCGACCACGGCGACATTGCCCGCAATGACGCCGGACTGTTCCATGCGCTTGATGCGCCGCTGCACCGCCGGCGCCGACAGGTTGACGGCTTCGCCGATCAGCCGCTGCGGCATCGTGTTGTCCCGCTGCAGGATGGCAAGGATGGCGAGGTCGAAACTGTCGAGTGAAGGCGATCGAGGCAAAGCGCTATCCTGGCGAAACAAACTTGCATTTCGAAGCGCCAATAACAGCGCTATTTGCGCCTCGGCTGCAATATGATTTCGTCACACCCAAAGGAGGCCACCCGTGTTCCTGCTCAACAGCAATGCCTTGCACCGTCGGCCGCTCGATCCGGTCGATGCCGAAACGCTGGGGAATGCCGGTGCCGATACGGTCGAGCGCTTTCTGGCCCATCGCGACAATCACCTGGCAACTCCGTTGCATGCATTGCCGACGCTGGCCGGCGAACTCGGCCTCGGCGCCGTCCACATCAAGGATGAAGGCATTCGCCTCGGTCTCGGCAGTTTCAAGGCGCTCGGCGGCGCCTATGCCGTTTTTCGACTGGTGCTGGAGGAGGCGAGCCGATCGCTTGGTCGGCCCGTTGACGTGGCCGATCTCAACCGGTTCGACGTCCGGGCGGTCGCTGCCGGCATGACGGTTGCCTGCGCCACCGACGGCAATCATGGCCGCTCGGTCGCGCAAGGTGCACAGTTGGTTGGCGCGAAAGCGGCAATCTTCGTTCACGCCGGCGTCAGCGAGGCGCGCATTGCAGCAATAGCCCGCTATGGCGCCGAGATGATCCGCGTCGACGGCAATTATGACGACTCGGTCAGGCAGGCCGCCGAGGTTTCAGCTGAGCAAGGCTGGACCGTGGTGTCCGACACCTCCTGGCTGGGCTATGAGCGCATCCCCGGTCTGGTGATGCAGGGCTATACGGCGATCGTGCGCGAAGCGTTGGGCCAGTTGCCGCAGCCGCCGACCCATGTCTTCGTGCAGGCCGGTGTCGGCGGCATTGCCGCCGCGGTGGCCGGTCATCTCGCCATCGTGCTCGGTGACGCCAGGCCGACCTTCATCGTCGTCGAGCCGGCCCGCGCCGCCTGCGTTGTCGCAGCCGCCCGGGCGGGCCACGTGGTCAAGGTCGCACACGATCAGCCGACGGTGATGGCGATGCTCGAATGCTACGAGGCCTCGCAAGTTGCCTGGCGCGTTCTGGCGCGGGTTGCCGATGCCTTCATGACGGTGGATGAGGAGGAGGCGGTCGCGGTGATGCGGCGGCTGGCACGGCCGGCTGGCAATGATCCAGTGATCGTCGCCGGCGAAAGCGGCGGCGTCGGTCTTGCCGGGCTGATCCGGACGACGGCCGACCACAAGTCCGCTCTCGGGCTCGACGACAAATCCCGCGTGCTTGTAATCAACACCGAAGGCGCCACAGACCCGCACCGCTATACCGAGCTGGTCGGGCAGAGCCCCGCCGATGTGCTGAAGGCCGAGGCATAGCCATGATCGGGATCGATGCACAGCGTCTGCTTGGCCGCATCCGGGAACTCGGCGCCGTCGGCCGCGACAGTGAGGAGAGGCTGATCCGGCTCGCCGCCTCCGACACAGACAAACAGGGCCGTGACCTCTTTGTCGGCTGGCTCAGGCAGGCCAGGCTGGAAGTCGCCATCGACCGGGTCGGCAATATTTTCGGCATCTGGCAAAGCCCCGACAATGCCGGGCAGGCGCCACTGCTCATCGGTTCGCATATCGACACCGTCATCGATGCCGGCATCTATGATGGCTGCTACGGCGTGCTGGCCGGGCTGGAGGTGATCGAGACGCTGCAGGCTTCGGGCTTTTCGCCGTCACGCCCGGTCGCGGTCGCCGCTTTCACCAATGAGGAAGGCGTGCGCTACACACCTGACATGATGGGCTCGCTCGCCCATGCGGGCGGCGTCGACGCCGATGCGGTGCTGGCCGCTGTCGGCACGGACGGCAGCGTGCTCGGCCGGGAACTCGCCCGCATCGGCTATGCCGGCGACCGCGAACCCGGCTTCCTCAAGCCGCATGCCTATCTCGAACTGCATATCGAACAGGGGCCGGTGCTGGAGCGTGAAGGCGTGCCGATCGGCGCGGTCGAGAATTTGCAAGGCATTTCCTGGCAGCGCATCACCATCGACGGCGCCGCCAACCATGCCGGCACCACGCCGATGTCGATGCGCAGCGATGCCGGCCATGCCGCCGCCCGCGTCATCACTTTCCTGCATGATCGGGCGAGCGCATCGAACACGCCGACAGTCGCCACCGTCGGCACAATGCGCTTCGAACCCAATGCCATCAACGTCATTCCCGCGCGCGCCGTCTTCACCATCGACCTGCGCGATCCCGACGAACAGTGCCTGCAGGCGCATGAGGCGGCCCTTGCTGCCTATCTCGAGGAGCTCGCTGCAGCCGAAAGCCTGTCGATTTCGGCAGAGCAACTGGCCCGTTTCGAACCGGTGCTATTCGACATCGGCATCGTCGAACGGATCGAGGCGGCCGCGAAGAACCGCGGTCTTGGCGTCAGGCGCATGACATCGGGCGCCGGCCATGATGCACAGATGATGGCCCGCATCGCACCGGCGGCGATGATCTTCGTGCCGAGCGCCGGCGGCATCAGCCACAATCCGCGCGAACACACTGAAGATGCCGAGCTTGTCGCCGGCGCCAACATCCTGCTTGATGTCGCCAGTGAGCTTGCAAGATAGGTCCGGGGAGAAGAAATGGCTGAGCTCGATCGTGATGTGCTGAAGCAGGAAATGACCGGCTGGCGGCGCGATTTGCACGCGCACCCCGAGTTCGGCTTCGAGGAAAAGCACACCGCTGCCTTTGTCGCCGCGAAGCTGCGCGAATTCGGGCTGGACGATGTTGCAGAGGGGGTCGGCGGCACCGGCGTCGTTGGCACGTTGAAGCGCGGCAGCGGCAACCGGGCGATTGCGCTCAGGGCCGACATGGATGCGCTGCGCATCACCGAGCAGTCCGCGACAGCCTATCGCTCGCAGAACCCCGGCGTCATGCATGCTTGCGGCCATGACGGCCACACCACCATGCTGCTCGGCGCGGCAAAGCTGCTCGCCGCCGAGGGCGGTTTCGACGGCACCGTGCGTTTCATCTTCCAGCCCGCCGAGGAATGGGGCAGGGGGGCGCTGGCGATGCTGGACGACGGGCTGCTGCAGCGCTTTCCCTTCGACGAGATCTTTGGCCTGCACAACATGCCTGGCCTGCCCGTCGGGCATTTCGAGACCCGTGCCGGCCCGTTCATGTCGGCGGAGGACAATTTCGAGATCGTGCTCAAGGGGATCGGCGGCCATGCGGCGCGGCCACATTCGGGCAATGAAACACTGGTCGCCGCCTGCGCGCTGGTCACCAACCTGCAGACCATCGTCTCGCGCCGGCTGAGTCCCGCCGACATTTCGGTGGTTTCGGTGACCGAGCTGATCGCCGACGGCACCCGCAACGCATTGCCCGGCCTCGCCCGCATCCTTGGTGACGCCCGCAGTTTTCGTCCCGAGGTCAGCGCCGAGATCGAGCGCCAGATGCGGGTCATCGCGGCGGGCACCGCCGCCGCCTACAATGTCACCGCCGACGTGACCTACAGCAGGGAATTCGTGCCGCTGCAGAACGATGCCGACCTGGTGGACGCGGCCTTTGTCGCCGCAAGGCGCGTGCTGGCCGATGGCGCCGCCAGCATCGCGGCGGAGCCGATGACCGCCTCGGAGGATTTCGCCCGCTTCCTCGATCACGTACCGGGCTGTTTCGTGTTTCTCGGCAATGGCGAGACCTCGCCGCCGCTGCACAATTCCAGCTACGACTTCAACGATGACGGGCTGTTGCACGGCACGGATTTCCATATCGCGATCGTCAGGCAAAGGCTGGGCGGCGCGATCGTGAAGTGACGCCTGATCGCCTTCGCAGCTGGCCCAAGCGGCACTGCTATCGCCAGCCAGCTGCCGGGTTTAGGGAGATGGCCTGTTGCCGGAGATCGCACGCCGATGACCAGGGTTTCGCTTCTGGGAATACCGCATGACGAGAACTCGTCCTATCTCAAGGGCGCGGCTGCAGCGCCGGCCCTGATCCGGCGCGAACTCAAAAGCGACGCCCACAGCTCGTGGAGCGAAACCGGCTTCGATGTGGCGGACAATTTCGTCGACCACGGCGACATCGACTTTTCAGGCGCCGGCGATCCGTGGGAGCGAATCGAGGCCGAGGTCGGCCGCGCGCTGGATGCCGGCCACCCGTTGATCAGCCTCGGCGGCGATCATGCCATCGCCTGGCCGGTGCTGCGTGCCGTGCGCCGCCGCCATGCCAGGCTAACGATCGTCCAGATCGACGCCCATCCCGACATCTACGATGCCTATCAGGGCAACAGGCGATCGCACACCTCGTCCTTCGCGCGCATCCTGGAGGAGGGGCTGGCCGACCGGCTGATCCAGATCGGCTTGCGCACCCTCAATGATGAACTTCGTGACCAGCTCAAGCGCTTCGGCGTCGAAATGATCGAGGCGCGGCATTTCAGCGAGGACCTGCAGCTCGATCTCAAGACGCCGGTCTATCTCTCGGTCGATCTGGACGGCCTCGACCCGGCTTGTGCGCCGGGCGTGTCGCACCGCGAACCCGGTGGTCTTACAACCCGGCAAGTGATCAACCTGATCCAGCGGATCGACCAGCCCATCGTCAGCGCCGATGTCGTCGAATACAATGCAAGCCAGGACGTCTCCAATCTCACCGCGCTGGTTGCCGCCAAGCTGGTCAAGGAGATCGCCGGCATGATGCTCAAGACGCATGGCGCCGGCTGAATCAATCTGGCAGGGCGGCATGGTAGATCATTGTTGTGACTCGCATTTCCAGTGAAAGCCGCCATGCCGCATCTGTTGAAGATAGCCATAGCCGGTGCGCTCGGCCGCATGGGCAGGGAGATAGTCGATGCCGTCGAGACCGATCCCAGGCTGGCGCTCGTCGCCCGTTTTCACAGGCCGGGCAGCATCGGTGAGGGGCTGGTCGAGCGCGACGAAGCACTGGCGCTTGCGGATGTCGTCATCGATTTCACCACGCCTTCGGCCTCCGTCGATCTTGCACAAGCTTGCGCGGCCCGCGGCGGCCCGGCGCTGGTCATCGGCTCGACCGGCTTCGAACCTGCCGATCTCGCCGCCATCGCTGCTGCTTCGAAGTCCGTCGCCATCGTTCGCTCAGGCAGCTACTCGCTGGGGCTCAACATGCTGGCTGGGCTGGTCGAACAGGCGGCGCGAGCACTTGGTCCCGCCGCCGACATCGAGATCCTGGAAGCGCATCACCGCATGAAGGTCGACGCACCGTCGGGCACCGCGCTGATGCTGGGCGAGGCGGCCGCTCGCGGACATGGCGTCAGGCTGGACGATGTGGCGAAACGCATCCGCGACGGCGTTACAGGTCCACGCCCTGCCGGCGAGATCGGCTTTTGCCGTGCTGCGCGGCGGCAGCATCGTCGGCGAGCACAGCGTGAGCTTCCTCGGTGAGGGCGAAACGCTTACGCTCTCGCATTCAGCCGGCGACCGCTCGATGTTCGCGCGCGGCGCCATTGCGGCAGTACGCTGGGTCGCCGTCCGGCCGCCCCGCGAATACGACATGCGCGACGTACTGGGCTTCACGACCTTTTGAGATGCAAGGGTAACGCAACGAGGGGCGTTGCGAGGTCGGAGCCGCCTAGAGAATAGAATATAGCAACAACTACGCCATTTCGCGCCTTCCCACGCCGAACCGAACGGTTCGGTTCGCACATTTTTGTGATTGGCAATGGCAGCAACGCACACCCATTTCCGGGTGGTCCGAGCGACGCGAATTCCTCCCAAGGCACGCCACTTGACGGACAGAACTGAAAAATCTGGATTACCTGAAATGACCAAGATCGCACTTACCGCTGCTGCCATCCTCCTTGCCACCGGCACCGCTTTCGCAGGCAGCGACCACTACGGCTCCGACGGCGTCAACCAGCCTGCTGTGGCAGCGCCCGCCGGCAACATCGATCACAGTTATACCGCCTCGATCCGCAAGCCGGCCAGCCTCGGCGATTTCCCGATCAAGGGCGACTCGAACCAGCCGGAATCCGGCCAGGGCATCTGGGGTCGTTGATTTTCTAAGAAATCGACGACCACAAGAGCGGTAGGCCCGGCCCACCGCTCTTGTTTTTATGCAATCGACTCGGGCCGCAAAGATCTTGAATCAATCCGCCAGCAGTTGGTCCTATCTCCATGTTTTACCGTGGTCTTTCAAAACACGGTTTGCGGCTGTCACCTGCGGCTAGCCCGTTAGGCAGCTTGGTCTAGCTTAGATCCTTCGGCTTGATGCAATGCGTCAACCGGGCCGCGCCGAAGCCGAGATCCGCCCAGTCGCCGTCGATGACAAAGCGGGCAAGGGCGCCGGTCGGGAATTTCTCTTCAAGTTTCCTGAGAGCAGCCACACCCGATCGCGGACCGGCGAGCCGGCGGGCAAAGTCCTCCAGGCCGGGATTATGGCCGAGCACCAGGAGACAGCCGGCAGAGGAGATTGCCTGTCGCACTTCGGCCAGAATGTCGCCAGCCGTGGCTTCGAAGAGCGCCTCGGCGAACTCCACCGTTACGCTCGCCGACAGTTCCGCCGAGACCAGCCGCCATGTCTCGCGCGTGCGCAGCGCCGGCGACACCAGCGCCAGGTCAGGCGGCCAACTGCGTCGCGCCAGTTCGCGCCCCATCAGCGGCGCCGTCTTCAGCCCGCGCGGCCCGAGCGGCCGGTCCAAATCAGCAAGCGCCGGGTCGTCCCAGATCGACTTGGCGTGGCGCAGCAGGAGCAATTGTCTCGGTGTCGCCAATGTCGGCCTACGGCGTGATCCGCGCCAGATGTTCGAGATCGCGTTCTTCGCGCAGCGGGTCGGGCGCCATCACCACGGAAGTTCCGTTTTCGGCATCGTCGGCGAAATGTGCCAGCACGGTGCAGCCGCCTTCCATGTGCGCCTTGCCGTCGGCGACCAGCCCGAGCGCCAGCGCATAAAGCCGGTGCTCGGCCTTCAGCACTCTGGCGGCCAGTGTGTCTTCGTTGTCGCCGACCATCACCGGCACCGCTGCCTGCGCGATGATCGGGCCGTCATCCATCTCTGATGTGACGAAATGCACCGTGCAGCCATGAATGCGAATGCCGGCGCGCAGGGCGCGCGCATGCGTATCGAGCCCTTTGAAGGCCGGCAGCAGGGCAGGGTGGATGTTGAGCATGCGCCCTTGCCACTTCTCGACCAGGCCGCGGGAGAGAATGCGCAGATAGCCGGCCAGCGCCACGATCTCGGCGTTGAACGCAATCAGAGCGGCGTCGATCGCCGCATCGTGCGCTTCCTTGCTGGCATGGTCGGCGCGCACGATGACTTTGGTCGGGATGCCGCGCGCGGCCGCGATGCCAAGGCCGGCGGCGTTGGCTCGGTCGGAGATGACGCCGACGATCTCGGCGGGATAGGCCGGGTCGCTCGCCGCCGCGATCAGCGCCGTCATGTTGGAGCCGCGTCCCGAGATCAGAACAACCGTGCGTTTCCTGCTCATAGGCCGATCGAGCCCCGATAGATAACGCCGGCGTCGCGGCGCGGCACGATCCGGCCGATCGGCGTCACCGTCTCGCCGGCCTCCTGCAACACGGCTGCGACCTGTGCGGCCTGGCCGGAGGCGACAACGAGGATCATGCCGATACCGCAGTTGAAGGTGCGCATCATCTCCTCCGGCGCCACGCCGCCAGTCTTCGCCAGCCAGGAAAACACCGGCGGCACATCGATGGCATTGAGATCGAGCTCTGCGGAAAAGTCCTTGGGCAGGACGCGCGGAATGTTTTCGGGAAAGCCGCCGCCGGTGATATGGGCCAGTGCCTTGATGCCATGCGTGTTGCGGATGGCCTTGAGGACCGACTTCACATAGATCCGGGTCGGCTCGAGCAGCGCCTCGGCCAGCGTCGCTTCGTCGTTGAACGGCGCCGGATCGCTCCAGGCAAGCCCGCTGACGCCAACGATGCGGCGCACCAGCGAAAAGCCATTGGAATGCAGGCCCGAGGAAGCCAGGCCAAGCAGCACGTCGCCTTCGACGATATCGTCGGTCGGCAGCAACTGGCCGCGTTCGGCAGCACCGACGGCGAAACCGGCAAGGTCGTAATCCTTGTCGTTATACATGCCGGGCATTTCGGCGGTCTCGCCGCCGATCAGCGCGCAGCCGGCCTGTCGGCAGCCGATTGCTATGCCGCCGACGATTGCCGTCCCCTGGTCGGGGTCGAGCTTGCCGGTGGCGAAATAGTCGAGGAAGAACAGTGGCTCGGCGCCCTGCACGACGATGTCGTTGACGCACATGGCGACGAGGTCGATGCCGATCGTGTCGTGCTTGCCGGCATCGATGGCGATCTTCAGCTTGGTGCCGACGCCGTCATTGGCGGCAACCAGCACCGGATCCGTGAAGCCCGCCGCCTTGAGGTCGAACAGGCCGCCAAAACCGCCGATCTCGCCATCGGCGCCCGGCCGGCGCGTCGCGCGCACCAGCGGCTTGATCTTCTCGACCATGAGGTTGCCGGCATCGATGTCGACACCCGCCTCGGCATAGGTGAGCCCGTTCTTGCGCTTGGCCCGGTCGCCCTTGCTCATCGTCGGCGCATCCCTGTTTCCCTCGGCGGCTCTTCGCATGAATGGTTTCGGGGGGCAAGGATGACGACAGGATACCGGGCTTTTGCCCAAGATAAATACGTGGACAGTCGCCCCTTCACCGCTGGTCCTTGCACCCACAATCCAACTCCATCATCTATCTGCAGAACAAGCATGGCGGGACATGCCTTTGACCATTCCCAACCTCATCACCATCCTGCGCTTCGTGCTGGTGCCGGCGGTGGTGCTGGCGATGCTGAACATGCGCTGGGACTGGGCCTTTGCTGGATTTCTCGTTGCCGGAATTTCCGATGGCGTCGACGGCTTCATCGCCCGCCGTTTCAACCAGCACTCGAAACTGGGCGCCTATCTCGATCCGATGGCCGACAAGGTGCTTCTGGTCTCGGTTTTCGTGGTCATGGGCTTCATCGGGCAATTGCCGCTATGGCTCGTGGTCACCATGGTGTCACGCGATGCGCTGATCATTTGCGCCGTGCTCTTGTCCACCGTCATGGCGCATCCGGTCGAGATGAAGCCGCTCTATGTATCGAAGGCCAACACCGCCGCCCAGATCGTGCTAGCGGCGGTGGTGCTGGGCGAACTTGCCCTTGGCCTCCACCTCGACCCGCTCAGGCCTACGCTCATATTGCTGTCCGGGGTCTTGACCGTGGCTTCGGCCGCGGCCTATCTCGTGGCTTGGCTGAGGCATATGAGCGGCTATGGCGAAGGCTCCACCCCGGGTAGTTGACAAGAATGCCGCGACTGCAGCGCTGGCAGAGGCGGCTGCGTCCCTGGCGTTTCGCCGCCAGATTTTCTTCTGGCTGGGCACGGCAATCTTCCTGGCGCTGTTCCTCTACATTTTTTCCAGCATCCTGTTGCCGTTCGTTGCCGGCATGGTGCTGGCCTATTTCCTCGACCCGGTCGCCGACCGGCTGCAACGCCTCGGCCTCTCCCGGCTGATGGCGACGGTGGTCATCCTGATCGCCTTCATCGTCCTTTTGGTGCTGGCCTTCGTCATCCTGGTTCCGGTTCTGGCCACGCAGATGGCCGATTTCGCCAGCAAGCTGCCGGAATATCTGACCCGGCTGCAGTCGCTGATCACCAGCTTCGATCCGAAATGGCTGGAGCAGAAATTCGGCGTCAATGCCAATGGCCTGCGCGACGGGCTGAATTCGCTGCTCACTTCCGGTTTCGGCCTGCTGAGCACCGTCTTCACCTCGATCTGGAGTTCCGGCGTTGCTCTGGTGTCGGTGGTCAGCCTGTTCGTGGTCACTCCGGTTGTCGCTTTCTACATGCTGCTCGACTGGGATCGCATGGTGGCGGTCGTCGACAGCTGGGTGCCGCGCGATTATGTCGGGACGGTCAGGGCGATCTCCAGGGACATCAACACCGCGACCGCCGGCTTCGTGCGCGGCCAGGGCACGCTGTGCCTGGTGCTCGGCGGCATGTATGCCACCGGCCTGACGCTGACCGGGCTGAATTTCGCCATCCTCATCGGCCTCTTCGCCGGGCTGATCTCGTTCATCCCTTATGTCGGCTCGCTGACCGGACTGGTCCTGGCCGTCGGCGTCGCCTTCGTCCAGTTCTGGCCGGACTGGACCATGATCGTTGCTGTCGCCGTGGTGTTCTTCATCGGCCAGTTCATCGAAGGCAACATCCTGCAGCCCAGATTGGTCGGAAAAAGCGTCGGCCTGCACCCGGTCTGGCTGATGTTTGCGCTGTTCGCTTTCGGCGCCCTGTTCGGCTTCGTCGGCCTTTTGATCGCCGTTCCTGCTTCGGCGGCGGTTGCCGTGCTGGTGCGGTTTGCCATTGCCCGCTATCTCGAATCGCCGCTCTACAAGGGACACTCCACCGAGCCCGTCCCGCCGCGGCCCGCCGCTCGCGGCGGCGGGCACCGGTCGCCGCGCGGCTGAACGTGACGGATCATAAGACCGAACCGCCGCGCCAACTGCCGCTCGACCTTGGCCACAGCACCGGCTACTCGCGCGACGAACTGGTGGTGTCGGCCACCAACCGCGAGGCGGCAGCCCTTGTCGATCGCTGGCCGGACTGGCCGTCGCCGGTGATCGTGCTCGCTGGCCCGGCCGGTTCCGGCAAGACACATCTGGGCTCGATCTGGCAGGCGCGGGCCAACGCTGTGGCGGTCGATGCCCAGCGCATCGGCAATGCCATCACCGGGCTTGGCGGCAGGCCCGCGCTGATCGACGATGTCGACAAGACAGCCATCGACGAGGCGGGCCTGTTCCATCTCATCAATGAAGTGCGCGGCGCCGGGGCCACCTTGCTGTTGACGGCGCGGCGCTTCCCCGCCGCCTGGAGGGTGACGTTGCCCGATCTTGCCTCGCGGCTGAAGGCGGCGGCAACCGTCGAGATCCATGAGCCGGACGATTTGCTTCTGGCCGGTGTCATCGCCAAACTCTTCGCCGACCGCCAGGTCGAGGTCGAGCCGCATGTCGTGCAATATCTGGTGCGCCGCATCGAGCGCTCGCTGGCCACCGCCATGCGCGTGGTCGAACGCCTCGACCGCACGGCGCTCGAGCGCAAGACGCCGATCACCAGGGCGCTCGCCGCCGAAACCGTCAGCGCAATGGATGAAGGGCAGGGCGAGTTCGAGGTTTAGGCAGTGGAAGGAGAAGACTCCGCTCCTGTCCCATTTCGAGAAGAAACCTCTGGCATCCATCTTGCAACACTGCGTTTGCCGGCTGACCCCGGTCCTGATCGCGTTCCTGATCGGGTTGTAGGCTCGCCGGGAGTGATGATTGGGGTTCTCGCCCGGCGAGCTTACCTTCAGATAGAATCGCCGCAAGGCCTACGATTGCGCGCCAGCTGTCATTCAGACTTCACCAAGCCGCAAGATCTCATCGTCCTGCATTGAAATGGACCATTAGATGGTCTACTTTTTGGATATGGACCAGAGCATGGTCCATAAAGGAGCGGTCAATGCAGGTATCCGTTACAGACGCCAAGGGGCAGCTCACCGAACTGGTGCGTCGTGCCGAGGCTGGGGATGAAATTATCCTGACCCGCCATGGTCATGCAGCCGTGCGCCTTGTTCCCGTGAAGGCTGCCCCTGACAGGAAAGGCCGCCGGGCATTGCTGGAGGCAATGCGAGCATCCGGCGCTGCCAAGGCAAAGGCCGGGTCGGATGCCGCGCGGAGCCAGGATTTCCTCTATGGCGCTGATGGCCTGCCCGAATGATCGTGGTCGATACCTCGGCCCTGATGGCGATCGTTCTTGCCGAACCTCAATCCAGTGCCTGCATTGCGGCGCTGGAAGCCGAAGACGATATTTTGATCTCGGCTGGCACAGTGGCCGAGGCGCTGATCGTGGCGGATAGGCGCAATGTCGGTGAGGAAATGGCCGGCCTGATCGACGGGCTCGGCTTCGAGGTCACGGCGGTGACACCAGCCTCTGGCCGACGCATAGCCGAGGCGTATGGGCGATGGGGCAAGGGTATTCATCCGGCCGGGCTCAATTTCGGCGATTGCTTTGCCTATGAAGTGGCAAAGGATCGAGCCTGCCGCTTACTCTATGTTGGCGACGATTTTTCGAAGACCGATATCGAGAGCGCTCTATAGAGCTACGTTTATGCCCACAACGCCGCCAGATACCGGACCAGCAGATAGACCACCGTATGCGCTGCCACGTAGCACGCGGCAACGACGACAAAGAACAGCACGCTGGCGGGCCACGAGCGGGGAGGGCCTTGCCTCTTGCTCGGCCGGTTGTTCCAGATCCACAGGGCCGCACAGATAATGGCCCAGACGACGACGAACGGAACCGTGATGCCGATGTAAGCGAAGTAGGCAGGGCCAATCAGCGAAAGCCATGCCTCGAGACCAAGCATCCAGAATCTCCCCTTGCCCGGAGTCTAATGCATGTCGCTCAAAAGTGGTCCCGGTTTTGAGAGAACGACATGCATCAAAACAAAAATCAAAGCGCGTCGCCTGGATACGTTTCAGCGCGACGCGCTTTTAGACCGGCGATAGAAGTGGAAGCGAGGGGATTATCCCTGCGTCGATTTTTAGCCAAACCCGCCGAAGGGATGCTGTTCGATGACACGGGCGCCTGATGCATGTCGCTCAAGTGGCCCCGGTTTTGAGAGAACCGCATGCATCAAACATGCATCAAACATGCATCAAACAAGACATCAAGCGCGTCGCGTGAGTCCGTTCAAATGAGACGCGCTTTAGGTCAGATTGGTGCTCCGGTCGCCAAACTCGGCCGTAGCAGGTCTAAAGCGATCGGATCAGCCGCAGACCCTGACCTCTTCGACGACCCTGTGGTGATGGCGCCAGTGCCTGACCAGTTCGATATGGCAGCGGTGATGGCGATGGTGGCGCCGCCATTGGCCATCCTGGTTGTCGCTGTAGTCGTCGCCATAGTCATCGCTATAGTCTTTGTGGCGCTGGTGATGGCGAAGAATCTGTATATCGCCATCGTCGGACGAATATTGATCGTCGTCATCGGACTGGATAGTCAGACTGGCGGCTTGCGCCGGTGCGATCAAAGCCGCCGTTCCGGCGAACGCGATCATCGAGGCGATGAGAAGGGTTTTCATTGTTTGCTCCTTGGGTTGAACATACACAACTCTCGGAGCGAACTGGTGTTCCAATGTAGGGTCCGATCGGCGAGCGGCTGCTGCTTGGGCAATGCGTGCCGCCATGCGCTACCGGCGAGGCAGCCATTGGCGACCTTGGGAGTGACCTTGGGCAAGGACTGGCTTTGTGGGAAAAAATGGTCGGAGTGGAGAGATTCGAACTCCCGACCCTCTGGTCCCAAACCAGATGCGCTACCAGGCTGCGCTACACTCCGAGGCCCTGCGGCGTATACGGTTCCGGACCCTGTCGCGCAACCCCTAAAACATCAAACGGGGCTTGGCGGTCTGCGCTCCCGCGCAATCCTGGCTGCGATCGCCTTGGCCTGGATGCGAGCATTGGCGAAGCAGCCGCGGATGCTTGGCCGCATGCCGGTGAACCACAGGCCCGGCAGTTTCGGGTCGCTGTCGGCGCCGTTGAACAGCGGCACGCCCTTTTGGTCGAGCACGCCGAGCTTGCCCAGCATGGCCTCGAGCCCGGTGCGGTAGCCGGTCGCGGCGATGACGATATCGGGCTGGATCGTCGCGCCATCGTCGAAAACGACCGTGTCGCCGGTAAATTCCCGCACGGTTGGCAGCACGATGATCCTGCGGTCCTTGATGGCATCGACGGCGCCGTCATCGGTGGCGATGGCGGTATAATCCGACGCCAGCCGGCTTGCGCCGCCCGAAGGCGTCGGCGGCAGGCCGTAGGCCGTGAGGTCGCCGAAGGCCCATCGCTGCGTCGCCGCCATCACCGCATCGGCGAGCTTGAACGGCAGCCGCGCCAGGATCGGCGAAAACCGGTGGACGGCGATCTGGCCGAGGCGCTTGGGCAGCAGTGCCGGACCGTTGCGCGCCGACAGCCAGATCTGTCCCGTGCCGGCTGCCGCCAGGTGATTGAGCACGTCGAAGCCGGAATTGCCGGCGCCGACGACCAGCACTTTCTTGCCCGCATAGGCCTTGGCGTCGCCGAATGCGGCCGAATGGATGATGCGTCCGGCAAAGGCCTTCATGCCTTTCCAGGCCGGGATGAAGGGCTGCCGGTCGCGCCCGGTGGCGATGACGACATGGCGCGCCAGCCGCGGCCCGGCACTGGTCCGCACAAGCCAGTGGTCGCCCTCGAAGCCTATCTCCTCGACCGCAATGCCGAACTCGACCGGCAGCCGGTGCATGGCGTGGAATTCGTTCAAATGGCCGATGATGGTGTTTCGGTGCGGAAAGGCAGGGGTGCCGGCAGGAAAGGAAACGCCCGGCAGCGCCGAAAGGTCGCGATGCGTGTTGAGATGCAGTCGCTCGTGCCGCCCGTGCCATGGCTCGGCCAGCCGGGCTTCCTTTTCCAACACCATCACAGGCAAGCCGGTCTTGAGCAGCGCATGGGCTGCGGTCAAGCCGGCTGCCCCGGCGCCGATCACGATCGCGCCGTCGAAAATCGCTTGGCTGTCGGCCTCGGCGTGCAAAATCCCTGCGTCCATGCCTCTTTGTGTCACCATCATGACCATGACTTTTGATGCTACGCCAGTGTATCGGGCCGATGCCGCTGCCGAAGCGGCCTGGTTGCAGGCCGCTTCGGCCTTGCCGTCGGCAGTGTTGCACAGTATTGACTGAAATAAGGCGGCGCTACCGCCAACGCAGCTACGAGGTGCCCATGTCCGCGCGAATTTTCAGCCCAGCCAAAACCGCGATGCAGTCCGGCAAGGCCAAGACCGGCCATTGGGTGCTGGAATTCGATCCCGCCCAACGCAAGAAGATCGACCCGCTGATGGGCTACACCACATCGGGCGACATGCTGAGCCAGATCAGGCTGACCTTCGACACCAGGGAAGAGGCGGTGGCCTATGCCGAAAAGCAGGGCCTGGCCTTCCGTGTCGAGGAGCCGAAAGAGACCAAGCGCCGGCAGATTTCCTATGCGGAAAATTTCCGCTATGACCGCAGGATACCCTGGACGCATTAACCGGCGGTCAGCGCCTGGCACATAGACACCAGCCGGCCAAGATATCAAATGCCGGCCAGCGGTCCCGTAGCTCAGCTGGATAGAGCACCGGCCTTCTAAGCCGATGGTCACAGGTTCGAATCCTGTCGGGATCGCCAACAACTTCAAAGAGATAGTGTGGAGGCCTGAGTGGGAATTGAACCCACTACGTCGGTTTTGCAGACCGATGCGTCACCGTCCCGCCCTCAGACCATGGCTCCTTGTGCATTGACCGCGACAGCTAGTCAACTTGGCCGGCCTCTGCTCGCAGGTTCGGACCGCGATCCGGCTGCCACCAGTCGAGATCTTCGGAACACGGCCGGCGCTCAGGTGTTTATGGCAGATGGCACCGAAAACCCCAACGATTGCGCGCATCTGGCGCGGCAGGACCTTGCCCGACAAGGCCGACGCCTATGAGCGCTACAATTACGAGGTCGGTATCAAGCCGCTGATCGAGAAAGCGCTGGGCGTGCAGACTTTTCGCGAGGACACGCCGACGCATTCGGAATTCATCACCATCTCCTATTGGGAGAGCGTCGAGGCGATGGCCGCCTTTACCGGCGGCGATCCGCAAAGCATCCACCATCTCGACCGCGACAAGGAGTTCCTGATCGAATTGCCGAAGGGTGTCCAGGTGCTGCGAATCCGTTCCAGCCACGGACTGGTTGGCGGCAGCTGATGTTTGCGGGCTTTGACGCCAGGACCGTTCAAATGGAGGAGACATCGATCTTCGTCAGGGCCGGTGGCTCAGGGCCGCCGCTGCTGCTCCTGCATGGCTTTCCCGAAACGCATGTTATGTGGCGGGACATCGCCGTGGCATTGGCGCCGCACTTCAGCGTGGTTGCCGCCGATCTGAGAGGCTACGGACAAAGCGGCTGTCCGGCTTCCGGAGCCAATCATGCCGCCTATTCCAAACGAGCGATGGCGCGCGACATGGTGCAGGTTATGGACGTTCTCGGTTTCGACCGTTTCATGGTTGCCGGCCACGACCGTGGCGGTCGCGTCGCCTACCGGCTGGCGCTCGACCATCCCGAAACCGTGTCGAAAGTCGCCGTTCTCGACATCGTCCCCACGGCCTCCGCCTGGGATCGGGCCGATGCCAGGTTGGCGCTGGCCTTCTGGCCGTGGAGCCTGCTCGCCCAGCCGGAACCGCTGCCGGAGCGCCTGTTGTCCGCAGCACCCGACGCAGTTGTCGACAATGCGATCGCCGGCTGGGGCTCGGCTCCAGATGCTTTTCCCGCTGAGGTCAGGGCCGCCTATATCGAGGCGCTGCGTGATCCCGCCCATGCCCACGCCATCTGCGAGGAATATCGCGCCGCCGCCGGCATCGACCGCGAGCACGACGCGCAGGACCAGGCTGATGGCTGTCGCATCAGATGCCCGCTGCTTGCGCTCTGGAGCGGCGAGGGCGGGTTGGAGAACTGGTATGCGGAGGAGGGCGGCCCGTTGGCGATCTGGCGGCAATGGGCTGATAACGTCGGAGGCGGCTCGGTCAAGGGTGGGCATTTCTTCCCGGAAGAGCACCCCGAAGACACGGCTGCAAGGCTGTCGAGATTCTTCGCAAGCTGACTGCGGGCCGATTGCTAAAATCCGGGCCTGTGTGTTCCTGTGTCGACTATCTCAGATGGCCGAGGGATTGCAGGATCAAAGTGCTCGAAAGACCAAGCAGGGCGATACCGTAAAACCGGTCGATCCACACGGCGTTTGGCCCAGCCAGAAGCCTTGCAGCCCGCGCGCCAAGGGCTGCGTAAAACGTCAGCACAAACACATCGGCAAGCGCGGCGATAATGGCCAGGATGCCATACTGGATCGCGATCGGCTCATCCACGCGGACAAAATGCGGCAGGATCGCGGGGAAAAGCAGCCAGGCCGCCGGATTTGTGACCGCCACCAGGAAGCAGCGCCCAATGAGTGCCTTGGCTGAATGGCGTGTTTCGGGAAGGTTAGGGTTGAACGAAGGTCGGGATGCGGTGCGCAGGGTACCGATGGCGACGAAAAGCAGATAGCCCGCGCCGAACATCCTGAGAGCCGAGAGATAGAATTCCGAAGCCAGCAGAAGAGCGCCGAAGCCCAGCGCGACGATGCTGATAAGAACGAAATCAGACAGTACGACGCCGGCCATGCCGAGAAACGCGCGTCGAAAACCGTAGCGGGAGCCGTTGGTGATGGCGAGCACGACGTCCGGTCCCGGAACCGCCATTCCGAGCACCGACACAAAGGCAAATGTCACCAGCGGCAGGTTTCCCATGACGCCGCGTAATGTACCCGGCGCTCACCGTCCGTAACGCCCTTCACACAGCGGCTTGGCTATCGCCGATTGTTGTTGGCCACCTTGGCTCAGTGCCCGCCGCGCATCTTCACCACCACAGTCCTCACCGCCAGCACCAGCACGGTGATGATGATCAGGATCACCGAGAGCGCGGCGATCGCCGGGTCGATGTTGTCGCGCAGGCCCATCCACATCAGCCGCGGCAGCGTGATGGCGTTGACCGAGGTGATGAACAGGGTGACGCCGATCTCTTCCCAGGACAGCACGAAGGACAGCAGCGCGGCGGTGACGATGCCGAACTTGATGTTGGGCATGATGATGCGCGTGGCGCGTTCCCACACGCCGGCGCCAAGGCCGCGCGCGGCAAGGTCGATGCGGCGGTCGAGCTGGCTGAGCGAGACCAGGATCAGCACCGTGGCGAAAGGCACCGTCATCACCGAATGCGCCATGGCGACGCCGAGCCATGTGTCATAGCCGAAGAACGAACTCATGCCCGAGATCGACGTCAGCAGGAAGTAGAGCGTGATCGCCGAGACCACCGGCGGCACCACCATCGGCAACAGCACGAAGCCGACAAGGGCGGCGGTAAATCGCGGCTGGAACATCCAGGCGCCAAGGCTGAAGCACAGCGCCAGCACGGTGGAGATGACGCTGCTGACGATGCCGATGCGGATCGACAGCAGGATGGCGTCGAGCCAGCGCGGATCCTCGATCAGCGCGCGGTAGTGGCGCAGCGACAGTTCGCCCGTCGGCATAGCCAGCATGCGGCTTGGCGTCAGCGACACCGGGATGACCGCCAGCAGCGGCAGCAGCAGGAACAGTGCCACCAGCACGGCGAGGATCAGCGAGACGGGACCGGGGCGATAGGTCGGCATCAGATCAGTTGCTTCGGTCTGACATAGCGGAACAGCAGCGCCATGAGCGCGCCGACGAACAGCACCAGCACGACGCTGATCGCCGCACCCAGTCCCCAGTCGGGACTCTGGAAGATGCGGAGATAGATCAGCTCGGCGATCATCACGCTGCGGCCGCCGCCGAGGATCGCCGGCGTGACGAAGAAGCCGAGCGAGAACACGAACACGATCATCGCCGAACCGATGATGCCGGAGCGCGTCATCGGCACGAACACGGTCCAGAAGGTGCGCATGCGGCTGGAGCCGAGCCCGCGCGCCGCGAGCAGCACGCGCTCGTCGAGGCTGCGCATGGCGGAGGCCAGCGGGAACACCGCGAAGGGAATGAGGAAATGCGTCATGCCGACGATGACGCCGAACTCGTTGCGCACCAGCGCCAGCGGCTCGGAGATGAAGCCGATCGATTGCAGCCAGGTGTTGATCAGGCCGCGGTTGGACAAAAGCGCCACCCAGCCGAAGGCGCGGGTAAGCACCGAGATCCAGAAGGGGACGAGAATGCAGAATTCAGCGATTATGCGCTGTGCCGGGCTGCCGCGCACCCACACCATGGTGATGGCGTATGCCGCCGCCACGGAAACCACGGTGACGATCAGCGCGATGCGCAGCGTGCGGATGAACACAGACTGCACCAGGGCATCGGTGGCGAGCGCGCCATACTGGCCGAGCCCCGGTGTCGGCAAGGTGACGCTCCACTTGACGACGCCGAGGAACGGCCAGGCGTAGGCCAGCACAAGGAACAGGAGCAGCGGCGCCATCAGCACCGCCGCGCCCATCCTGTCGGAGAGGGTGCCTCTCATCGAAGCTCGTGCCCGGCCTGGTCAGGCCGAGATGATCTTGGTGTATTCGTCGAGTGCTGCCCCGTAATTCTTGGCGTACCAGTCCATGTCGAGCGCGATCTGCTTCTTCATGTTTTCGGGATCGACCGGGTTGATGCGCTTCTTGTCGGCGGGGATCAGCGCATCGGCGGCCGGATTGGCCGGACCCTGTCCGAGCTTGTCGAACATCACCAGCTGCTTTTGCGGATCCTGGGCGCTGGCGATGAACTTCATCGCTGCGTCCTTGCCGCCGGGGTTGCCCTTGAGCACGGCCAGCGCGCCGGGCGAAATCAGGCCCTGATCCCAGATGAACTTGATCTTGCCGCCCGAGTCCTGCTCGATCAGCGAGGCGCGGGTCGACCACACGATCGCCATCGAGGCTTCGCCGTTGAGCAGCACGCTCTGGCTCTCGGCGCCGCCGCCCCAGTAAGCCACGACGTTTTCCTTGAAAGCGGCGATCTTGTCATGCGCTCGCTTCAGGTCGAGCGGGTAGAGCGAGGCCGGCGCGATGCCGTCTGCAAGCAGCGCTGCTTCCCAACTCGACACGCCCCATTTGTAGAGCGAGCGCTTGCCCGGAAACTTCTTCACGTCGAAGAAGTCGGCCATGCCGGTCGGCGCGTCCTTGCCGTATTTCTCGGAATCATAGGCGATGACATAGGAGAAGAAATAGGTCGACGCCGCGTATTCCCAGCCGAACCCCTCGCGCATCTTCTTCTTGTCGACGATGGCGTAGTCGATCGGCTCGAGCGCACCCTGCGCGCCGAGCGTGATGGCCGAGAACGGGTCGACGTCGACAAGGTCCCAGGTCGGCGCGCCGCTCTTGAACTGTGCGGCAATCGCGCCTTCGGTCGGGCCCGAACCGTCCATCTTGACGGTGATGCCGGTTTCCTTGGTGAAGGCCTGGCCGTAGGCGGCGTCATAAGCGGTAAGGGCATCGCCACCCCAGTTGACCAGCACCAGCTCCTTGGCCTGCGCAAAGGCACCGGTCGAGCGCAGCAGCATCGGTGTGCCGGCCAGCACGAGGGCTGCAAGCTGGGTGAATTGCCGGCGCGAAATCTCGCCGCGCACAGCCCGGGCGGTCAGCCCGTCCATGGCTTGTTTTTTGCTTTGGTTTGTCATTTTAGTTCCCCTTTTTCGTTTTGGTTCCGGTGGTTATGGCGCGCTCCAGATTCTTTGCTGGAAGACTTCGCCGTTCTCGTCGTCATCCTCCGTCCGGAAGGAGGAAACCCTTTTCCGCCGGCCATGTCAGCCAGACGGAATTGCCTTTGCTGAGTGCAGCCGCCGCGACCTCGTTCGGCACCGAGACGGTCACCTTGGCGCCCTGGCGTGTCGTCAGATCGAGTTTGGTCGCCGCACCCAGATAGGTCGAGCCGATGGCGGTGGCGGCAATGCCGTTCTCGCCGGCGGCGGCTTCGCGCGTGATCGACATATGTTCGGGCCGGATCGCCAATATGGCATCGCCACGGACTTTCTCGGCCTTGCAGAGCATGTTGACCGCGCGGTCCTCGCAGAGGCCCGTCGAGCCATTGTCGGCGGGCTTGACCCCCTTCAACGGCAGCATGTTGATCTCGCCAAGGAACTCGGCGACGAAGCGGTTGTCCGGCCGGTCGTAGACCTCGTCCGGCGCTCCGACCTGCAGCAATTTTCCGTGGTTGAAGATGGCGACGCGCGACGACAGCGCCAGCGCCTCGCTCTGGTCGTGGGTGACGAAGACGAAGGTGGTGCCGGTCTCCTGATGCAGCCGCTTCATCTCGGCCTGCATCTGGCCGCGCAGGCTCTTGTCGAGCGCCGAGAACGGCTCGTCGAGGAGCAGCACGCCGGGTTCGAACACCAAAGCGCGGGCCAACGCCACGCGCTGCTGCTGGCCGCCGGAAAGCTGCGCCGGCAGTTTCGTCTCATGGCCCTTGAGGCCGACGCGCTCGATCATCTCGGCAACGCGGCGCTTGATCTCGGAAGCCGATTTCTTGCGTACCTTGAGCGGGAAAGCGATGTTGGCTTCGACCGACATATGCGGAAACAGCGCATAACCTTGGAACACCATGCCGGCGGCACGCTGCTCGGCCGGCCGTTCGGTGATATCGACGCCGTCGCTGAAAAGCCTGCCGACGGTGGGCTGCACGAAGCCGGCCAGAATCATCAGGAAGGTGGTCTTGCCGGAACCCGAGGGGCCGAGCAGCGTCAAAAACTCGCCGCGGCCGATATTGAGCGTCAGATCGTCCAGCGCCTGGAACGAGCCGAAGCTCTTGCCGATCCCGATTGCCTTGATCTCTGCGGCCCGGCCGGGTTGCTGCATCCTGCCTCTTCCTTGATCGTGGCTTGAGCGTAGGGCAGTGCGCCGGCTCACCGCAACCGAATAGTTTTCGCCTGATCGGCAAATTTGATTCACGGATGGGGGCTAGTACGGGCTGATCCGGTTCTCCGACAGCTTCGACCTCAACCACCCATTGAATGCTTCCAGCACCGGGTGGCTGGCCTTGGCATGTTCCGACACCAGGAAATACGAGCGCGGCGAGGGGATCGCGATGTCGAAGGGGCGCACCAGACGGCCTTCGCTGAGCGCGCGGCGGCTGGTCAGTTCGTCGCCCATTGCGATGCCTTGTCCGGCGATCGCCGCGGAGAAGACGAGGTTCATGTCCGAGAAGAAGATACCGCTTTCGGTGTCGGGGTTTTCCACCTTGGACAGCGCCAGCCAGCGCGCCCAGTCCTCGGTGTCGCCGAGATGCAGGAGATTGGCGCGCAGCACGTCGGCCGGTTTTGAAAAGCCGCCGACCTTGTTGAGCAGTGTCGGGCTGCAAAGTGGCGTGAACGAGATTTCGCACAGCAACTCCACCGAGCGGTTCGGCCAGTTGCCGACGCCGAAGGCAATGAAGGCATCGGCGTCCGGATTGCTGACATCGTCCAGCCGCCGCGGCGTCAGGATCGACAGCGCCACGTCTGGATACATCTGCCGGAACTCGCCGATGTGCGTGCACAGGAACAGAGAGGCGAAGCCCGGCGTGCAGGAAACGGCGAACGAACCGCCGACGCCCGTGCCGGCCTGGCGCGTCACCGCATCGCCGAGCACCGTCAGCGCCTTTCTCACATCGGCGGCATAGCGCTGGCCGCGCGGTGTCAGCGCCACGCCCTTGCCGATGCGCTCCAGCAGGTCGAAGCCGAGGTCGCGTTCGAGCAGCCGCAACTGATGGCTGACGGCGCTGCGGGTCAAATGCAGTTCATCGGCTGCGCGCCAGACACTGCCGTGACGGGCAAAACTGTCGAGGGCGCGCAGCGCCTGTGTGGAAGGTATTCGCAAGAGGCCTCAGGTGAACCGAATTTGCATGAACCGGAAAAACATATCACTTTTTGCAATGCCGCTTCACTGCTTTCTTGGGCCGCATGGAGAAACCGGTGACGACCTCGGCGCAAGCCACCGCGCTTGCCTGTCTCGATAGCATCCAGCCGTCGCTGTCGGCGTGGACGCGCACCATTTTCGATTTCGGCGAAACAGCCTGGCGCGAATACCAGTCGGCGGCCTGGTATGTCGCGCGGCTGAAGCATGAGGGCTTTTCGGTCGAGGAAGGGTCGGCCGGCATGCCGACCGCCTTTTGCGCCCACTGGACGAACGGCCCGGGGCCGACCATCGGCATGTACGGCGAATACGACGCCGTGCCCGGCAACTGCCAGGACGCGGCAACGGTGAAGCGATCGCGGCCGGGCCTCGGCAGCGAGGCCGGCGGCCACACCGATCCGCATTCCGGGCTTGGCATTGCCGGCCTCGGCGGACTTCTCGCCACCAAGGCGGCAATGCAACGCCACGGCATCGAGGGGACGTTGCGCTTCACCGGCGAGCCGGCCGAGAAGGTCAGGGGCTCGAAGCCGATCCATGCGGCCAAGGGCTACTATGACGGCCTTGCCGGCATGATCTCCTTCCACCCCTTCTATATGCTGCCGCTCTGCAACACGGCGCGCTGGGACACGCATTGCGGCGCGGCCTACGCGATGATCTACCGTTTTGTCTGCGACGAACCCGAAAACTGGGTTCGCGCAAGCGATGGCGCGCCGATCCCGCAGGCGCATTCGGCGGTGCGGGCGCCCGGTGCCAATGACGCGCTGATGACGATGTACATGACCTCCAAGGCGCTGCGCGATTCCATGCTGCCTCACCAGGGCGGCTGGTCGATCAGCGAGGCGATCCTCACCGCCGGGCAGGCGACCGCCGACAATCTGCCGGCGGGGCTGGCCGAGATCCAGTACATGATCCGCGTGCCGACCATTGCCATGGCAGAGCAGGTCGCCGCGGTGCTCGACCGTAATGCGGCCGCGGCCGCGGCGATCAGCGGTTGTCGCTATGAGCGCCATTGGGTGTCGAAGTCGAGGCCGGGCCTCGCCAATCACGCCATGGCGGGGATTGCCTATGAGGCGCTGTCCACCGTTGGCGCTCCGAGCTGGGACGAGGCGGCGAAAGCGATCGGTCGCGAGGTCCAGGTCAATGCCGGCGGCACCGCGACCGACAACCCTTTCATCGACGAGATGGAGCGGCTGGTTGCGCCGCAAGAGGCCGAGGCAATCCTGCGCCGCGATTTGCCTCCGTCGCAGATCAACTCGACCTCCGACGACTACACCGACATGTCGTGGCACACGCCGACCGCACGCTTCTATGTCGCTCGCCCGGCGCTGCGCTCGGCGAATGGCCATGCCTATCCATCCTGGGCGATGAACGCGCTGGGCGGTATCTCGGCCACCATTGACCCGATGGTCATTTGCGCCGCCAAGACGGTTGCGCTTGCAGCCCTCCGCCTGCTCGAGGACAAGTCCGCGCGTGATGCAGCCATGGACGAATTCGTCACCTGCACCGGCGGCGGCATTGGTGGCTCCAACTGGATCGCGCCGCTTTGCGACTATGACCCGCCGATCAATTTCCGCTGGCCGGAATATATCACCACCGCGCGCGGACGCGATTGGTGGATTCCGAGCAGCCAATCCAATCAAGCTGCATAGTCAAATCGAGGAGAACCTTATGACCGTCCATGATCGCATCATCGCCGAACCGTTCTCGCTGCAGCGCCGCAATCCCGCCGGCGGCACCAAGCCGCTGACATCATGGGGCTTTGCCAACGAGACCGACGTGCTGACAGACGTGTTGCTCGGCTCGCCAAACTTCCTGCGTCACCTCTCGACCAGCTCGCTCTCGCGCAAGCATTTGCGCGAAGCGCCCTGCAACGTTCAGATCGCCCAGGCGCAGCACAAGGACCTCGTCGCCGCCTATGAGCATTTCGGCGTCAACATCCACTGGCACGAGCCGACGCCGGAACTGCCGATGCAGGTCTATTCCAGAGACTCCAGCGTCATGACGCCCTACGGCGCCTTCATCACCGCCATGGCCAATTGGTGGCGGCGCGGCGAGAACTATGCCGCCATCCGCACCTATGAAAAGCTCGGCATCCCCATCTACGACATGGTCACGGCTGGCACCTTCGAAGGCGGCGACTTCAACGTCATCGAGGAGGGCGTGGTGCTGATCGGCTGCGGCGGCGCCCGCACGCAGGAAGAGGGCGCCCGGCAGGTGCAGGACTGGTTCGAAAAGGAAGGCTGGGAAACGCGCCTCGCCTTCATCGACGAATACTATGTCCATATCGACCTGATGGTGGTGCCGATCGCTGAAAAGCTCACCGCGGTGTGCCTCGCCTGCACCGAGCCCGGCATTGTCGACTGGCTGAAGGGCAAGGGCCACGAGATCATCGACGTGCCCTTCCAGGACACGATGGCGCTCGGCTGCAACTTCATGTCGCTCGGCAAGGACAGGGTGATCGCGCCGACGTCGAGCCAGTCGCTGATCGGCCAACTCAAAGCGCGCGGCTTCGAGGTTGCTGCCGTCGACATGAGCGAGATTTCCAAGACCGGCGGCGGCATTCACTGCATGGCGCAGGCGCTGAAGCGCGAGCCGGCGTAACGGCACGAATTGCCGCCGGGACCTGTGACGGACTGCTGCCAGATTTGACAAAACAGGCCTGGCAGAGGAAATTGATGCCATTAGAGGAGGGATTCTGTGAAGAAAACTTACGAAAAGCCGAGTCTGGCCAAAGCCGGCAAACTCGGATCGCTGGTCGCTTCAAACCCGTCGAAGCCCGCCCCCTGAGCGCAACCAGCCGCTGAAGGCCGAAATTCGGTCGTCCTGGTTATCGGCGACCGGATCGCGCTGTATGATTGAAGGGAGCCCGCCGGCTTTGAACGGCGGGCTTTTGCTTTGCGCCAGAGCGCTGCCGCGTCTGCCGGCTAGTCCAATCTGCCCGAACCTGAATTGAACTTGCTCCGGGCGTTTTCCAGATGCGCGGCGCTCGATCGCCTCGAACACCGCCTGGTGGCCGGCAAAACTCCTGCGGTTTTCGATCTCCGTATTGGCCACGTGGATGCGCTGGTTGATCAGCCATTCGACCTAGCCGATGATTTGAAAACCAAGCCAGCTTCCCCAAAAGATCATGCCCAAACAAAGCCATAGCGCGAAGACCACATGGGCGCCGTTCCCGCCCGCTCGGCGATTAGGGAGTGGCTGGCGTGAGATGGCCGCGCTGACGACGGAACGAGATCGCCTCGTCTGGCCGGCCGGACTCGCGACGGCGTGGTCCGGCCGGAATTCCATCTGCTATGCGGGTATCAATACGGCGATGCGATGCACGCCGACCTCCTTGCTTGTATTCGTCGCTTCATCGGTCTTGCCCTTGGAGCAGGTGTACATATCACCCGTCTTGAGCTTGAATTCCTTGTCCGCTTTCTTGATCGTGAATGCACCTGAGGTAATGGTGCACACCATGTCGTTGTCCATCACGGTTTGAGGAGCATGTGCTCCGGGCTGAAACACAACGTCGATAATTGCGATGCTCTTGTAGGCGGGAATGTCTGCATTGCCGGTGCCGACCTCCACCACCCTGACACCGGGCGCAATCTCCTTGCCCTCTTTCGGGCCGTATTTCTTGATTTTTGCCGATGCCGCCAAGGTGAACAAAGGCGCTACCGCGGCGGTCGTCAGACCGAGGGCAATTGCAGACCTGCGATTCATGGTTTTCATTGCATCCTCCCGATGCTCGTCATGCATGGATATGCACGACCGGCGATATATTAGCACAAACGAATTTACTTGTATGCAAAGTGACTGTGGCGCAGGCCAGTAAGAAATGCTCCGCCGGATAATGTCGCTTCACTGTACCTTTTGCCGGAATTTCGAATGACAGGTCGAGCAATCCTGCAGGATGAGATGCAGGATATGCTCCGCCGGCAGTTTGGTCGGATCGGCTTCCTCTGGAATCGAGCGCTTGCCGAGCAGGCTGCCGCCGCCCATCGCCAGGCCGGTGCCCATGCGCATGTCATCGGTGATGACGGCCGGCGCGCTTTCGGCCTTGGCCGCCAGAGCGTCGGCCAGCGTTCCGATATGATTTGCCAGGGCCTCGAATTCCGCCCGTGACTGATCGATCTCCAGCCTGGCCTGCGAAGGCGGTCCAAGCGAGCCGCTCGGAAATTCGGCAATCAGGGCAGGGCCGATGCGCGCGCGCAGCGTGTCCGCTGCCGCCTTGAAGGCTGCCGCGTCATAGGCTTGCCTGCGGTCGAACATGCCGGCAATGGTTTTCGCAGCCGCCGCCATCTCCTTCAACGACGCCTGGCGGGCCGCGACGATCGGTCCGCTGCCGACGGAGGCGCCCATCGTAAGGGCACAGACCAGCCACAGCAGCGCCGCTTTCACAGTCCATCTCACGGCGCCATGTCCTTGCCCCATTCATCCGTGCTCAGCCAGCCGCAGCAGGGGTTCGACCTGCAGTCGGATTCTTCGGTCGTGATGCCGGTTCTCATCGGTAAATTTCCGTCGCCGGAGGTCTCCGTCTCTGAGCAGATAGACCTTCCAGCCACCGGAAGGTCAACTGATTGAGAAGGCCGATCAGCGGGCAATCAGCACAGGCTTGCAGCAAGCTGACGCAGCGTTTCCTTGACTTGGATCGCAAAAACGGGCAGCAAGGCGGGGGTGAGGGAGAGCATTCTACCGTGGCGCAGACCATGGAGTGCTCTTTTTTTCGTATCAGGCGCCGCATAATCGGTGGCTGATGGAGGGATTGGTTAACCAACTTTGTCCATCTTTTGATTCAATCGGCAACAGACGCGAAAGGTGCAGGGGGCACCAGCGAACTGTGGATGTCACGGATGCGAGGGTCGCAAGCCTGCATGCCGATTGAGAGTGGTTGTATGGCGTTTTTGCGTTTGAAAGACCGGGGCGATACTCCTGAACGGGGTTTGACTTCGAAGAGATCCGGCCAGCGCTGGGTGGTGGTGCCGGTTGTCGGCGCGGCCTTGGCGCTGTGGTCGGTGGCAACCATGGCCGGCCTCTATTCGCTCGGCACCTCGCTCACCGCAGCCTCCAACAGCCTTCCGCACAGTCTGCTTCTGCCGAACGCAGCACTTGCCGATTCGCGCCGCAGCCTCGCCAATTCGTGGGCGCCGCGGCTTTCGGCGCAAAAATCACAGGCCTCGCTGCTCAGCCAATGCGACGCCGGCTGCGGGCATGCCGCCGCGAACTTCGCGCATGACGGCAAGATGGCGCGGCTGAAGCCGGCCACGCACGCTGTGGCCCCGAGCAGTGTCGCCTCAAACATTGCGCCAAACACCAGCGTCGCTCTCGCCACTTCGCGCGGCATGCGCTTCGACGGCGTGGTGGCCAAGGCAGAGCTGTCGCCGCAAAAGCTGGCTGCCGCCTTCGCCAAGGCCTCGAATGCGCCCTTCATGCTTGCCAGCCTTCCGGTCGCTGCCCGTTTCGCCGAAGTCCGGCTGCCCGATCAGCATGGCCCGGCCTCGGAACGCTTTGGGCCGGAAGTGGCTGAGATCGAACGCTCATCGCGCCTGGCGCTGGCGCTGGCCAACAGCTTGCCGGAAGACGCTGACATGCTGGCCCCGCCGCCGGCCGTTGAAGCAATCGCCGGAGGGCAGGATCCTGAGCAGGCCGAGGTTCAGGTCGCTTCGCTGCCGCCGCAGGACGATCTGCCCGACAACATTGCGTTGCCCGGTTGGCGTCCACGCGCCGAAACCGCTCAGCCTGCCGAGGCTCGGCAAGCCAGCAAGCCCAGGGCAGCCAAGCCACAGACCGACAGGACGGCCGAGAGCCCCGCACCCCAGTCGCCGGGCAATTCGTCGCCGCGCTCGCCCCGCAGTACTTCGGAGGTCGCCGCACTGCCTGGCGTGCCAGACAGCCAGAGCATCCAATCAAGCCGGATCAAGCCTGGCAAACGGTCGAAGACACAGGCCGGCGAGATGCTGGCCTATGCCAAGCCGGACGTCCCGGCGGGCGGTGTCGGTCGCGCCTTCAAGGATCTGTTCGCCACGCCCGGAATGGGCGGCGGCGTCGCCGTGTACGATATCTCGGCCAAGACCGTCTATATGCCGGACGGCTCGCGGCTGGAGGCCCATTCGGGGCTGGGTTCGATGGTCGACCAGCCGCGCTTCGTGCACAAGAAGAATGTCGGCCCGACGCCGCCCAACACCTATGATCTGCGACTGCGCGAATCCCGCTTCCATGGCGTCGAGGCGCTCCGTCTCACTCCCGTCAGCGGCGGCAACAAATACGGCCGCGACGGCCTGCTCGCCCACACCTACATGCTGCGCGGCGGCCGTGCGGAATCCAATGGCTGCGTCGTCTTCAAGGACTATGCCCGCTTCCTTGCTGCCTACAAGAAGGGCAAGATCAAACGCCTCGTCGTCGTGCCGCGCCTGACCAAGCCGCTGACGCGGGTCGCTCAGGAAGGCCGGGGAGCGTAAGGCAGTAGGCAGTAGGCAGTAGGCAGTAGGCAGTAGGCAGTAGGCAGTAGGCAGTAGGCCCAGGAGCGTCCATCGCCTGTTCCTTGTCTTTCTGCCCCTATTGCCTATTCCCCACTGCCTATTCCCTTTTCACCCCCAGGCAGACTATGAGTGACCCCTGCGGGTCGGCTTCACCACGAGGACATCATGACAATACGCGCTGTCGTTTGGGGCGAGAACATCCATGAGCGGACCAATGAGGTGGTCGCAGCCCTCTATCCCGAGGGCATGCACACGACCATCGCCAAGGCGCTGAATGCCGACAAGGCGATCTCCGCCTCGACCGCCACGCTCGAACAGCCCGAGCATGGCCTGCCCGAGGCGCGCTTGGCCGAGACCGACGTGCTGGTCTGGTGGGGCCACAAGGACCATGGCGCCGTTGCCGACGAGATCGTCGAGCGCGTCGCCCGCCGGGTCTTTGAAGGCATGGGGCTGATCGTTCTCCATTCCGGCCATTTCTCGAAAATCTTCAAGCGGCTGATGGGCACGCCCTGCACGCTGAAATGGCGCGAGGCGGGTGAGCGCGAGCGGCTCTGGGCGACCAGTCCCAGCCATCCGATCGCCGAAGGCGTCGGCGAATATTTCGAGCTCGAGAATGAAGAAATGTATGGCGAGCAGTTCGCCGTGCCCGAACCGCTGGAGACCGTCTTCATCTCCTGGTTCCAGGGCGGCGAGGTGTTCCGTTCTGGGCTGACCTATCGCCGCGGCGCCGGCAATGTCTTCTACTTCCGCCCGGGCCACGAGACCTATCCGACCTATCACGACGCCAATGTGCACAAGGTGCTGCGCAATGCGGTGAAGTGGGCGCACAATCCGCAGGGCACCAAGTCGGCGATCCTTGAGGCGCCGAACGTGCCGGTCGAGAAGGCGCTGGAGCCGATCGTCGAGCGCGGCGGCAAGCTGCACGCTTCGGGCGAGGCCGGCTTCCGCTAAAGCAAAATCCAGGAAAAAAGGCGTAGCGGTTTTCCGCATGGGTTTCCTAGACCGTATCTGCGCCATATGATTGAATCGAACCAATTCGCTCGGAGTGCAGAGAATGCGGCTTTTGATACTGGGTACCGGCTGGATGGCGCAGGAGCATGCCCGCCGCTTCGGCGGTATCGACGGCGTCGAGATCGTCGGTGCTGTCGACGTCGATGAAAAGCGCGTGGGCGAATTCGCCGACGGGTTCAAGATACCGAAGCGATTCACATCGCTGGAAGACGCGCTGGCGTGGGGCGAGTTCGATGCGGTCGCCAACGTCACGCCGGACCGCATTCACCACCCGACCACCATGGCGTTGATCGCGGCCGGCAAGCCGGTGCTGTGCGAAAAGCCGCTGGCCGAAGACTTCGGCAAGGCAAGCGAGATGGCCAAAGCGGCTGAGGCGGCCGGCATCGTCAACATGGTCAATCTCACCTATCGCAATGTCGCTGCCTTGCAGAAGGCGCGGCAGATGGTGCTGGCCGGCGAGATCGGCACCGTCCGCCACGTCGAGTCCTCCTATCTACAGAGCTGGCTGGTCTCGAAATTCTGGGGCGACTGGCGCACCGACCCGAAATGGCTGTGGCGGCTGTCGCGCGACCACGGCTCCAACGGCGTGCTCGGCGATGTCGGCATCCACATCCTCGATTTCGCCAGCTATGGCGCCGCACTCGACGTCGACCACGTGTTTTGCCGGCTGCGCACCTTCGACAAGGCGCCAGGCAACCGTATCGGCGAATACGACCTCGACGCCAATGACAGCTTCGCCATGACGCTGGATTTCTCCAACGGCGCCTTTGGCGTCGTTCACGCCAGCCGCTGGGCGACCGGCCACATCAACGAATTGCGCCTGCGCATCTATGGCGACAAGGGCGGCATCGAAGTCGTGCACAATCTCGAGGGTTCGGAACTGAAGGCGTGTGTCGGCGAGGATATCGAGAACGCCAAATGGCAGGTGCTCGACGCCGGCACGGTGCCGACCAATTACCAGCGCTTCGTCGATGCGGTTCGCAGCGGCGTGCAGGCCGAGCCTTCATTCCACCATGCCGCCGAACTGCAGAAGGTGCTGGATCTAGCCATGGTTTCGGAACAGAAGCGGACGGAACTGAGGGCCAGCGCCGATACGCAGTGATGTGAAGGGGAGGAAGAAACAATGGTCACGCGCCGCGCGCAATGTCTCTGCGGCCAGCTTTCAGCCGTCTGTTCGGGCGAGCCGGTGCGCATCTCGGTCTGCCATTGCCTCGACTGCAAGCGCCGCACCGGCAGCGCCTTCAGCTACAATGTCCGGTTTGCGCAAGCTGATGTATCGATCGAGGGGCGGGCGAAGCAGTTCACGCGCGCCGGCGACGAGGGCGGCCGCGTCATCTACAATTTCTGTCCGGAGTGCGGCGCCGCCGTCCACTATCGCATCGACACGCAGCCCGGTGTGATCGCCATTCCCGTCGGCGCCTTCGCCGACCCGTCGTTCCCGCCGCCCTTCCAGTCTTTTTACCACGAAAGCCGTCGCTGTGAGTGGGTCGAGATCAACGCCGAGCCGCTGGCGACGTTCGACTGAAGGCCGCTTTTTGGATACCCGGAACCGTCCGCACGCTCCGCGCCTTTGAGAGGGCATCGCCCCCTGATTGCCATTGCCGAGCCGTTAGCCACCGCGCTCGGCTGCCCCATGAATAGGCATAAGTCAAGACGAATCCGGCTTGCGGCCCGATTGCTGACATGCTTACCTGACGGCATGTGTTCAATGGGGGTATATGGATGGCTAAGGAATCTTCGAATTCCGCTTCTTCAGAAAAGAAGGCGGACGTAAATCTGATAGGTAACACAGAAGGAAACGGGCTGAACTTCATGGGAGTTCAGGCCCGCGAAAACGGAACCGCCGGCGACGCCGTCGGTGTCGACAAGATCCGTGACCTGCTCTTCGGCAACCAGATGCAGGACTATGACCGCCGTTTTTCCAAGCTTGAAGAACGGGTGTTGCAGCGCTTCAAGGATGTCGAGTCCGAGGCCAAGCGCAATCTCGAAATGTACGAGTCGAATGCAAAGAAGCAGATCGATTCGCTTGCAGGGCAATTGCGGAGCGAAAAAGATTCACGAGCCGATGCCGACAAGGAGATCGACCGGAATCTTCGCGAGCAAAACCAGGCTCTTGAAAAGCAGGTGCGCACGTTGTCGGATCAGTTGAGCGCGCTCGAGCGCGACGTTTCGGACCGGATAAATCGAAACGATCATTTGCTGCGTGAGGAAATCAAGCAGAAGAATGAAGGCGTTCAGATGCTGATCGAGAAGATGTTTGCCGACCTCAGCAACGTCAAGACCGACCGAAATCTTTTGGCTGGCCTGTTTGTCGAGGTTGCAAAATGTCTCAATCAGGATCCCGTCGGGAGCAAGAGCAACTCGGACCGCAGCTGGAAAGTGAGTTGATGGGACCTTGACGTCCACCGTCGACCCATTCAACCTTCCGCAAAGAACAGCCTCGAACGATACAGAGATTGATCGCGAGGCTCTGGCTCGTCTTTTGATCGAAATTGCCCGGAACGTTGATCCGGACTACCGTGCGCAGTTCGAGGCGGTTCCAACCGCCGATCCGCGCATGGAAACGCTGCGGCAGTTGCTGGTCAGCCGCGAAATCTCGGAGCTTTCACGCGTTACGCATCTGCTCGACGAACCCGAGCAGCTTGCGGCGGCCGTGGGCGACGTTCTTCCCAGTGCTGCCGGACGAGCGCCTTACGCGCAACTCGGCGAGGCGCTTGCGCCAGCTGTCGAACGGGCTGTGCAACGGTCGATCCAGAAGAGCCCGCGCACGCTGACGGACATATTGTACCCGGTGTTTCTGCCGGCAATTCGCAAGTCGATCGGGGAAAAGATCGACCAGACCTTTCAGTCGCTGAATGAAACTCTAAGGCACATATTCACCTGGCACGGGCTCAAGTGGAGACTTGAAGCCTGGAGAACAGGGGCAAGCTTCTCGGCAGTTGTTCTGAAGCATTCCCTTGTCTACCGTGTGGAACATGCCTTTCTCATTCATCGGAATTCCGGCCTTTTGATAGCGCATGTAACTGCCGACAATGCGACGAGCGAAGATCCTCAGCTCATTTCTTCGATGCTCAGTGCGATTCAGGATTTTGTAAAAGACTCATTTAACGAGAAAGAGCAGAGCGGCCTGGACACAATCCGTTTCGGCGAGCTTCGTCTCTGGTCGGAAGTTGGACCGTTTGCGACACTGGTTTCGGTGATCCGGGGAAATCCGCCGGAGGAATTGCATGAAATCGTTCGCGATGTGTTGCTTCGCATCCATGAGCAATCCTCAGAGGCTTTAGAGCAGTTCGACGGCGACGGTTCGCAGCTGGCCTCCGTAGAGGCGCAGTTGCAGACCTGCGTCGAGCTGAAGCAGGAGGAATCAAACGACGGATTTCCGTGGCTGGTGGCGGCCGTTGCCCTGTTGCTCTTGAGTCTGGCAGGCGGTTGGTACTTTCTTTCCTGGCAATCAGCGCAGCGCTGGCAGGCTTACGTGTCGCGCTGGCAGGCTTACGTGTCGCGAGTGGAGGCCCAGCCGGGCATCATCGTTGCCGAACAGCAGGTACGCGATGGCCAGTTCTATATTGCCGGCCTGAGGGACCCGCTTGCCGTCGACCCGCAGTCGCTGTTGTCAGGCACGGGAGTCGATCCGGCCGGGGTTCATTCGCAATGGCAATTTTATCAGAGCCTTGAGCCGGAGTTCGTGCTGAAGCGGCTGACGGCGTCGCTGGCTCCGCCGGATTCAGTGCGATTTTCGATCGTCGATGGTCGCGTCGTCGCCGAGGGTGAGGCTCCCGACACCTGGATCAGCCGGGCGCGCGCGGCGGCCCAGCAGCTTTCGGCAGGCGGGCCGTTCTTCGACATCTCGGGGGTTCGTGACGTAAGCCCCGAAGTGCGCGCGGCGCAGCGCTGGCAGGCTTATGTGTCGCGACTGGAGACCCAGCCGGGCATCATCGTTGCAGACCAAAAGATACGCGACGGCCAATTCTATATCGCCGGCCTGCGAGACCCGCTTGGCGCCGATCCGCAATCGCTGTTGTCGGGAACAGAGGTCGATCCCGCCCGGGTTCATGCGCAGTGGCAATTCTATCAGAGTCTTGAGCCGGAGTTCGTGTTGAAGCGGCTGACGGCGTCGCTGTATCCGCCGGATACAGTACGACTTTCGATTATCGATGATCGCATCGTTGCCGAGGGCGAGGCTCCCGACACCTGGATCGATCGCGCGCGCGCGGCGGCCCGGCAGCTTTCGGCAGGCGGACCCGAATTCGACATCTCCAAGGTTCGTGACGTGAGCCCCGAAGCGCGCGCGGCGGAGCACTGGCAGTATTATGTGTCGCGGCTTGAGGCCCAACCGGGAATCATCGTCGCCCAACAAAGCGCGAGGGGCGGACATTTCTACATTTCCGGCTTGAGAGACCCGCTTGCCGCCGACCCGCAAGCCCTGCTGTCCGGAACGGACGTTGATCCTGCCCGCGTTCATGCACAGTGGCAATTCTATCAGAGCCTTGATCCGAAGTTTGTGGTGAAGCGGCTGACGGCGGCGCTGTCCCCGCCGAAAACCGTTCAGCTCTCGATCATCCAGGGTCGCATCGTGGCCGTGGGTGAGGCTCCTGCCGGCTGGATCAACCGCGCGCGGGCCGCCGCTGAACAACTTTCGGCGGACGGAGTGGTTCTGGATGTCTCGCAACTGCGTGAGCTGAACCTTGCAGAACTTAATCATTTGAGGCAGGCGATCCAGACGACCGATATTTTCTTCTCTTCCGGCAAGGTTGTGCCGGGACCGGAGCAGACGCCGGTTCTCGACAGGTTGGCGGATCAAATAAAGGAATTCGCCCAGAGTGCCCGCAATTCCGGCGTAACGGCGCGGTTCATGTTGACCGGGCATTCGGACACCACGGGCCGTGAGACGGCCAACGCGTCGATCAGCGCCGCCCGCGCCGAGACAGTTCGTGCGCTTCTCAACAAGCGCGGCGTTGCTCCCGAACTGCTGCTGGTTCGGGGCGCGGGCACTTTTGAGCCGGCTGTACCTGAAAACAGTCTAACCGGTAGCTCCACCAATCGCCGGGTTTCGATTACGGTAAACCTGGACTAGCGGAGCCCAACATGTTGCAAAAAAAGATCTGCATGCTGGGCGGCTTCGCCGTCGGAAAGACGAGTCTGGTCCGCAGGTTTGTGCAGAGCATCTTCTCAGAAACCTACTTGACCACCGTCGGAGTGAAAATCGACAAGAAAAGCGTCGCGCTCCCGGACAAAACCGTGGATCTGATTTTGTGGGATTTGGCCGGCGAGGACGATATCGGCTCATTCCGCGTCAGCTATGTTCGAGGTGCAACCGGGCTCGTGCTAGTCGTCGATGGAACCCGCGCTGCTACTCTTGCCGTGGCACTCACGCTGCGCGAACGGGTCGAGGCCGAATTCGGCGCCATGCCGTTCGTATTGCTGTTCAACAAGTCCGATCTGGCCGATCGGTGGGCGATATCGGATGGTGAGATCAACGAGTTGAGGCAACGTGGATGGCAAATCTATCTAACAAGTGCGCTTTCGGGCGAGCAGGTCGATGACGCCTTTCGTCAACTTGCCTTGATGGTCACCAAATAGACCATGCATGAATTGCCAAAAGAAGTCAGAAATTGGTTTTTCAATTTCTTCTTCGACGGGCACGCTGTCGCTTATCTGAAAATCGACCCTGAGCTTTGCATAGCTGCCAAGGGCGGCAATGTTGAACATTACGGGCTGTCATCACTTCGCATCGGCAAGCCTGTTGCCGAGCAGCTTGAATTCATGGAGGGTTTGCTGCCTTGCCCGGAGCTTCCGTTTCGCATGGACATGGTTGAACTGCCCGGCGGGCGTGTCGCCGACCTCCATTTTTTTGCTGACAACGCGTTCGTGTGGCTGCTTTTTCTGGACGCCACTGCCGAACGAGACAACAGGCAGCGGCTTCAACAGAAGGCCTATGAAATGACGCTCCTGCAAGAGAGGGAGCGTCAACTCAACGAAAAATTGCAATCGACGAACGAGGCGTTGAGGAAGAGCCAGGAGGGATTGGCGCGTGAATATCAGCGCGCCGAAAACCTGCTCCTCAACATTCTCCCGGCCTCGATCGCGGAGCGATTGAAAGCGCAAAAGAAAATTGCCGACAACCACGCAGAGGTGAGTGTGCTTTTTGCCGACATCGTCGGTTTTACGGAACGAGCGCGCAGCGTCGGAGCGGTGACGACGCTCGCTATTTTAAACTACTTCTTCAAGGCGGCGGATCGGCTCTCTGAGCGATACGGCTGCGAAAAGATCAAAACAATTGGCGATTGTGTGATGGTGGTCGCCGGCCTGCCCACGGCGCGATCCGATCATGCAAAGGCCCTCACGCGCTATGCGATTGAGCTGCGCAAAGCGGTCAAGCGGGAACGCTTCGCAGGAGAACCGATAAGGCTGAGAATTGGAATTCACTCAGGACCGATCGTCGCCGGCGTCATAGGCAAGAGGCGGTTCGCCTACGACCTGTGGGGTGAGACCGTTAATCTCGCCTCACGTATTCAAACGTCCGCGGAGCCCGATGAAATCCGTATTTCCGATGCAACTTGCCAACTGCTTGGACCGAAATTTGCTTGCGACCCACTCGAGGAAACGGAATTGCGCGGTGCGGGTCGCGTGCGAATGTGGCGGCTCCCGAGCTGATCCGTCGCCTGCGGTGCGACCGTGGAGCGCCGATAGCGGCGCCCGAAAGCCATTGGCGTGACCTGATCTTGCGATCGCAAAGCACCCTTTGCGCTTGCCCGGAAGGCCTCTATTCTGGAGCACAGTGGCCGCTGGTGGGATAGAATGTCGGTACTGCCTTTTCTGAGAATCTACGCACCGCTAAATGCGGTGCTCGCTGCGCCTGGGCTTCTGGCGGTGGCTGCGCTCACGATGCCGAACATGTCCGGACGAAGCAGACTGGCTCTGGCTGCCGTGCTCGCTGTCATTTGGGCCGCCTATCTTCTGCAGATGGCCGAGACCCTGCTCAAGCGCTGGGCGGGAGACCTTCGGGACAGGACGCCGGCAATCGCAATCGATGTGCTCGCGGTTTTGGTTCCACTCGCCGCATTCCTGCTCGACGGCACGCCCGACCGCAGCCTCTACTGTGCTGTCTGGCTGCTGAAGCCGCTGCGCGACTCGACGTTCTTCCCGCTGCTTGGCAGGGTTCTGGCCAACGAAGCGCGCAACCTGGTCGGCGTCACCACGGTCTTCGGCCTGGTTCTGTTCGGTGTCGCACTTGCGGCCTATGTCATCGAGCGCGACGTCCAACCGGAAAAGTTCGGCAGCATCCCCGAGACAATGTGGTGGGCGGTGGTCACGCTGTCCACTACCGGCTATGGCGACGACATTCCGCAAAGCTTCGCCGGCCGCGTTCTTGCCGGGGCTGTCATGATGTGTGGCATCGGCATCTTCGGGCTCTGGGCCGGCATTCTTGCCTCCGGCTTTTATCAAGAAGTCCGTCGCGAGGATTTCGTCCGCAATTGGCAATTGATTGCCGGCGTTCCGTTGTTTCAGAAGCTTGGCCCGGCCACGCTGGTCGAGATCGTGCGCGCGTTAAGACCCCGCACGGTGCCGGCGGGCGCCGTGATCTGCCGCAGCGGCGAGACCGGCGATCGGATGTTCTTCGTCGTGGAGGGCCGCGTCAGCGTCGCGACGCCGAACCCGGTGGAGCTTGGCCCTGGCGCCTTCTTCGGCGAGATGGCGCTGATCAGCGGCGAACCGCGTATGGCGACCGTCACTGCCGCAACTTCTGTCTCACTCCTGTCGCTGCACGCGGCGGATTTCCAGATGCTGTGCAGCAGCAGCCCGGAAATCGCGGAAATCATCCGCAGGACCGCGCTCGAGCGGCGCGGCGCGGCGCCGGTGGCTTGACCGTACAGCCGATGGTGGCCCGGCTGGAACTGGATGGTACGGCTCTATCGACCACGCGCGAAGGTTCTGGACGGCACGTGGAAGGTCCCAGAGGCGTAGCCGGAGACCTAAACGTAGCCGATCCACTCTACCGGCGGCTCGTTGTTTGGCGCTGTGCGTCGACAGTTCCTGCCCCGCGGCCTTTCGGACGACCGGCTTTGGCTAAGCTCTAATGCCTTAGAATCTTGCTTAGAAAAGCCCGGCTGCGGTCGGTCTTCGGGTCGGAGAAAAACGCTTCCGGCGTGCCGCTTTCGACGATGGCGCCGGCGTCCATGAACACCACGCGCTGCGCCACCTTGCGGGCAAAGCCCATTTCGTGCGTTACCACCATCATGGTCATGCCTTCCTCGGCCACCGCGACCATGACGTCGAGCACTTCGGAAATCATCTCGGGATCGAGCGCCGAGGTCGGTTCGTCAAACAGCATGATCTTGGGGCGCATGCCGAGGCAGCGCGCGATGGCCACACGCTGCTGCTGGCCGCCGGACAGCTGTGACGGGTAGGCGTTGACCTTGTCGGCGAGGCCGACCTTGGCCAGCAAGTCGCGCCCGGCCTGCTCGGCCTCGGCGCGGGGGATCTTGCGCACATGGATCGGCGCCAGCGTGACGTTTTCCAGCGCCGTCTTGTGCGGGTAGAGGTTGAACGACTGGAAGACGAAGCCGATCTCGGTGCGCAGCTGCGTCATGTTGGTGGCGGGGTCGCCGAGGCGCTGGCCGTCGACGACGAGGTCGCCATCCTTGATCGCTTCCAGGCCGTTGATGCAGCGGATCAGCGTCGACTTGCCCGAACCACTTGGGCCGCAGACGACGACCACTTCGCGCGGCTCGACGCTGAGCGTGATGTCCTTCAGCACATTGAGCGAGCCGAACCATTTGTTGACGCCGCGAAAGTCGATCATGCCCGTTTTGGTCAGGTTTGTCTTGGTCGGGCTTGGATTGGTCATGGCGGTCAGCCCTTTGGGTTCGATGTCACAGCTGCACCTCGCCATGCCCCGCGCCCATGCGGCGCTCCAGCCGGCGGGCGAGCATGATCAGCGGATAGCAGACGACGAAATAGCCGACGCCGACCAGGAAGAAGACCAGCAGGCCGTTGGGCACACGCTGCACCACAAGCCAGCCGACGCGGGTGAGGTCGGTCAGCCCGATCGCCGAGACGACGGAGGAATCCTTGATCAAGAGTACATATTGCCCGACCAGCGGCGGCAGCACGATGCGCATCGCCTGCGGCAGCACCACCTGGCGCATGCGTTGCCAGCGCGACAGGCCAGACGCCAGAGCTGCCTCAACCTGGCCGGTCGGCACCGAGCGGATGCCGGCGGCGACGATCTCGCAGATGAAGCACGCGGCGAGGTTGGTGAGCGCGATGATGCCGGCCGTGAAGGCATCGAGCTCGATGCCGAATTCCGGCAGGATGAAGAAGATCAGGAAGATCTGCACCAGGAACGGCGTGCCGCGGATCAGGTCGACCCAGGCGCCGATCACGCTCGAGATCAGCCGGTTGCCGCCGGTGCGCAATATGCCGAGGCCGAAGCCAAGCAGCGTGCCCAGCACCAGGCTGATCGCCGACAGCATCACGGTCATGCCAAGGCCGCGCAAGGCGAGGGGGTAGCTGCCGGCCAGGCTTTGCAGCTGTTGCCAGATCATGTGCTGCTCCTTGCCGGCTGCAGACCGAGCCACCGACTGGACAGCCCCGCCAGTCCTTTGAGGCAGTAATAGAGCAGCAGATAGAAAGCGGCGATGGTGAGAAAGCCTTCCGCCGGCATGAAGCGGTCGGACGCCAGCAACTGGCCGGCGCGCGTCAGTTCGGAAACCGAGATCAGCGACAAAAGCGCGGAATCCTTGACCAGCACGATCGCCTGGCCGAGCAGCGGCGGGATCGTCACCTTGAAGGCTTGCGGCAGGATGACCAGGCGCATGCGCTGGACATAGGTCATTCCCGAGGCAACCCCGGCCTCGACCTGGCCGCGCGGGATCGACAGGATGCCGGCGCGGATGATTTCCGCGACATAGGCGCCGCTGTTCAGCGACAAAGCGATGATGCCGACGACGAGCTCGGGCAGGACGAAGCCGAGACGCGGCAGGCCGAAATAGAGGAAGTAGAGCTGCGCCAGCAACGGCGTGGCGCGCACGGCATCGATATAGCCCTTGGCCAGCACGCGAAACAGCTGGCCGCGCTGCAGGTTCATGGCGGCGAGCACGATGCCGACGGCCAGCGCGCCCGCAAAAGACAGCGCCGACAGCCACACGGTCGTGATCAGACCCTGCCCGAACAGCGGCAGATATTCGACGATGGTGCGGAAGCTGAAATTTTCGAGCATGGCGGTGAATTGTGAATGGTGAATGGGCAGTAGTGAGTAGTGAGTGGTGAGCAGTGAAGGGCGTCCGGAATGGCCGTTCACCATTCACCATTCACCATTCACTACTTCCTACTCACTACTCCCTGCTTACCTCTGCTTAGTGATCCTTCTTCCAGGCGTCGGAATTGACCCAGTAGTCGAGGTTCTTCTGCAAGCGGCCGTCGATGCTGACCTGGTTGAGGAACAGGTTCATCCAGATCAACAGGTCCGGCTCGTCGTAGCGGGTGGCGAAGGCAAGCGGCTCCTTCGACAACAGGTCCGGCATGATGGTGAAGGTGCCGGCGGGATAGGCTGTCGACTGACCCTTGACCGCCGAGACGTCGTTGACGCCGCAATCGGCTTGGCCGTTGTTGACCGCGTCGAGCAGCAGCGGGCCGCCGCCCTTGTAGCTCTTGATGTCGGCATCCGGGAAGGCGTTCTTGGCTTCCTTTTCGCCGGTGGCGCCTAACAGCACGGCGATCTTGGTGCCCTTGGCCTTGCAGTCCTCGGTTGTCTTGAACTTGCTGTCGGCCTTGGTGAAGACGGTGCTGCCCGTATACATGTAAGGTGTGGTGAAGGCGACCTTCATGCCGCGCGCCAGCGTCGGCGTCATGTCGGCGACGAGCAGGTCGGCCTTGCCCGAAAGCAGCGCGGGGATCAGCCCGTCCCAATCATAGTCGAGGAAGGTGATCTTGACGCCCATTTCCTTGGCCATCAGTTCGGCGAGTTCGACCGAACTGCCGGTGCGCTCGCCGGCCGCGCCGACCAGCGAGAAGGGAGGTCCTTGCGTCTGTACCGCGACGCGCAGTTCGCCGCGCTTGGTGATCTCGTCGAGCGTTCCGGCACTGGCAGCAGCGGTCAGGCCCGCAAGCGCAAGTCCGGCGATGAAAAGCTTGGCAATCTTCATTTGGCATTCCTCCTGTTATCGTTGTTGTTCCACTTTGTTATTCCACCCTTTCGGGTGTTTTTTGAGCGGCGGCACCGTTTGCCGGCGGCAGCCACCGTTCGAAAATCCTCAGTCCCAGGCCACCGTCTCGGCAACCTTGATGCCACGCCTGGCCAGCTCGTCGAAGAACGGCCCGTCCGGCACATGCAGCAGCGGGTTCAAAAGCCCTGGTGTGGCGATCTCGCGCCGCGCCAGCATCTGCGCCACGATGCTGGCGGGATAGCCGACGCCAAGGCTCATGCCGAACAGGCCTGATGCCAGGTCGCGTTCGATGATCAGGTCCGACGTCACCGTTTTGGCGCGGCCGCCTTCGAGACCGGAAAAGACATTGCGCATCACGCAAAGGTCCTTCTCGTCGGCGCCATATTGCAGTTGCGGGCCGAGCAGACGGCCGAGAAATTCGCGTGGGCTGGCGCCGGTGCCGGGCACCTTGTCTTCGGAGAGGAAGCCGAGTTCCTTCAGTGGCGCCCAGAACGCCGACCATCCCGGCCAGCGCAGCGTATAGCGGCCCGAGCGTTGCAATCCCTTGGCGGCTGCCAGCATCTCGACATAGTGCAGAGCGTCGCCATTGGGGAAAGCTTCCAGCCGGCCGAGGCCCGCGACCTCGATCTCGTGGATGAAGGCATTGTCGTGCTGTCGGCCGGCCGGCACTTCGACGCGCTTGCCATGCTCGATCATCACGCTGTCGCGGTTCTGGCTGACCAGAACCATGTCGAAATTCCAGCTTACCTTGTAGCAAAGCGGCTTCGCCATCGCCTTCGGTTCGGGGATGCCGCCGCAATAGGAATCGATCGAGGAGATCGTAGAGAACTGCTTTGCGGCGCGCGCATAGAGCACGAGGTCGATGCCGGGATCGAGCCCACATTCGGTCATGATCGAAACGCCGGCCTGTTCAGCCTCCGGCGCCAGATCGGCAATCGCCTTGCCGTAATTGGTAGTGACCAGCGGCGTGCGCGTTGCGATCGCGGCCTGCACCGCCTCGCGCATCAATGGCTGCGGCAACAGATCGATGGCGGCGTCGACATCCGCCAGCACGGTGGCAAGCGCCGGACCGATCGCGCCCTCGGGCATGACGAAACGCACGCGGGAAAGGTCGGTCAGCCCGGCAAGCCGGGCAGGGCCGTCAGCCGACGTATCGACGCAGACGACTTCCTCGACACCGGCGCTGGCGACGAGATCGGCGATGGCCGCCCGTCCCTGCAGGCCGAGGCCGCCGAGAACAGCTATTCTCATGCCGGCTCCTTGCGTGACGGTGTTTCTTCCGACCAGCAGCCTTCGGGAAGGCTGACCCATTTGTTGCATGAAGCCATGACGACGAAGGTTTCGCTGCGCACGACTTCCCCGGGAATGCCGGCGCCCGGAATCAGCTCGCTGGTGATGCGGTAGAGGTCGGCGACATCGCCGGCGACGGTCACGTCGACGATGATGTCGAAGCGCCCGGTAACCACCGAGGCCGAGTTGACGAAAGGCAGTTCGGCAATGCGCTGCGCCAGTTCCCGGGCGCGGCCACGTCCCTGAGCGTTGATGCCGACAATGGCCGAGATCAACTCGGGGCGTTCGGTCAGATTGAGCAGCCCGACGATCTTCAAGAGGTTGCGGTCGAGCAGATTGCGCAACCTTGAGCGCACCGTCGGCACCGAGATCGCCATCGTCTCGGCGAGCCGGTTGATGCCGGGCTGGGCATCCTGCGACAACAGCTTTACCAGCCGTCGATCGGTTTGATCGAGATGCTCACGCAAAGGCAAGGCTTTCATAATGGGAAAGAAACGATCGGATTTTCTGTCGGATATGAAAAATACCTTATGGGGAATTTTTAACAGCAGCAAGAGCTATGTCATCCCTCTGTGTCAGTTCCCGTGTGCGTTCAGGCAAGACAGGATGCATGTCGTCCCAAAACCGCTGCACATTTTGGGGCAGTCGAGGATGTGCGCGACAGCACTAGGTGAGGGAGTTCGAAGACGATCTTGCCGCGGCCGTGGTCGCTTGAACGCGACGGTAGGTCGTAGTGAGCAACGCACCCGAATGGCAGGCCGACCGAGCTGCGGCGTAGCCGCAACTCACGCCTTCACCTGATAGGCGGAGAGGCTCATTCGCGACATGGCCAAAAGCGGCCTTTCGATAAAACTATAACTCGCCAGGGACACGGCGATGCAGGCGGTGACAATAGCTATGCTTGCAAGCCATGGTGACACATTGGCGGTTGCAACGACAGGAGCGATCGCGAGCAGCACGATAGGATGGGTCAGATAGAGAGAGTAGGAAGCATCTCCCAGCCTTGCCAGCACGCGAGGAGCAAAAAGTCGGAAGTAGCTCTCCAGGCTGATGCAACCCGCGACAAGGATCAGCGCCGGGATACCTTGAGCAAGGGTTCGCGGCAAGTTGAAGCCAAGTACCATCACCAGTGTGGACACAATAGCGAACCCGACAGCCGAGGCGCCCAGGAAAGCCGGCAAACGCACCAGTCTGCCGACCAGATGGCCGACAGCCATGCCGGCAAGGAACTCAAACAGGATTGGCGTGGTATAGAAAAACAGCACAGTGTCGGCGGCGGGTTTGAAGATAATGCGTGCGGCTACGGCGATTGCAAAGACAACGCCAATCGTGGCCATTTGCGTCAGCGCACCAAAACCCATAGTCGCCGCGAACAGAATGTAAAACAGGATTTCCAGATTGAGCGTCCAACCCACGCCAAGCACTGGCTGGACATAGCCTGTGGCCGTATCGAGATAGGGCACGAAAAGCAGGCTATTGGTAATCTGCTCAAAGGACACTCCACGACCGGCAAACAGCCAAAGTGCGGCGACCATGAGGAAGGTCATGACCCAATAGAACGGAACGACGCGCGTGAACCGCTGCATCAAAAAAGCACGGTGGTCGCGATGTCTGTTCTCCGTCGAGAGAACCATGACAAAACCGCTGATGACGAAAAACAGGTCGACGCCGCTGTTTAGAATGGGAATAGGCAAATCGAGCACGCCTAGTGCGGCCGGAAGATGATAGATAACAACCATTAGGGCTGCTAGCCCCCGCAGGGTCTGTATCGATGTATATTGTTGAATCCGACGCGGCGCAGCGTGATCATTATCCGGAATGACGTTCATTAAAAAATGTCCCCGATGCCGGAGAATATTAACACCGATGAGATCGTTGATGCGACGATTAACTGCCGGTTTAATTAATACATAAAATTTGAATAGCTTTCACCGACTTTCGCGGCCCGGGCCTTGCGATCGCCATCGTCTCGGCGATGCCTTGGCGCGCTGCTTGTATGCGCTATCGCCCGGCCTGGAAGATCGCCACGGCTGCCGCCGTCAGCGCGGCATTGCCGGCCGCAACCGTGCCATCCGGCAGATGCTTCCCATCCTCCAGCCCGACGCGCGTCGACCAGTCGCGATCCGCGGCACGGCGCACGAACGGCCACACCGTCGCGTTCTCGCCATGCAGCAGGATGGCACGGCGAATGCCGGCGCGCTCCAGGACCTGTTCGATGCAGTCGGCGACCGCAAAAGCCTCGTCTAGCGTCTGCTCGGAAATCTCGATCAGCACGCGCAGCACGCGCCCGCCATGGTCGAGGCCGACCAGCCGCTCGGCGTCGGCGACCGACGCCAGACCCGCCTCGATGCCGATGCCGCGCTGCCGCAGGCTCTCCATGACGATAGGCGCGGCCGCCTCGCTGAGATTGACCGAGGCATAGTCCGGCAATTCGCGCCAGCCGGCGATGGCGACCAGCGTGCTTGTATCGTCATTCTCGATCCAGGCGCCGGTGGAGACGCCGATCAGCGTACCGGGGCAGGCACGGCGCAGCCCTGCGATGGTCGGATCCATCGCTGCCGGCGCAAGGCTCTCGCGGCGGTCCGCGCTGCGGGCATGGACATGCAGCTCAGCTGCGCCCGCGGCAATCGAAGCCGCCCCGTCGCGCGCCATAGCGTCGGAGTCGAGCGGCAGTGTGGGGTGAAAATCGGCGGCGCGCGCGCCATTGATGCAGGCCTGGACGATCATGGCTCTCGCGATCCTGTTGCGGATCGCGCGAGCCTACCGCAGGGCAGGGCGGAGAGGGAACGGGCGTGGTGAAGATTGCTGACAGGGTGCCGCTTCTGCGGAGGTTGCGGTATCGGCCCAGGACATACCATATAGCGGGACAGGACACGCCACGGGCGATCCTTACCCCTTTGCCGGACTGCCGGCCAGAAGGATTTGCGATGGCTGAGTTGAAGGTCAGAACCCGCGTCACCGGCGCGACGGCGACGCTGCAGCCCGGCGGCTTGCCTTCCATCACCACTCCGACCGGCGGTGCAGTCGATGTCGTCACCGGCGTCAGCGCGCCGGGCTTCAATCCGCTCGACCTGCTCTACGCCTCGCTCGCCGCCTGCATGGTGCTGAGTGCGCGCATCGCCGCCTCCCGCCTCGGGGTTGCCGCCGCGCTTGGCGAGGTGCGCGCCGAGGTCAGCGGCGAGAAGGCCAAGGACGAGCCGTCGCGCGTCGAAAGGCTCAACATCAGGCTCGACATCTCAGGCGATCTCGACGCTGCGACCAAGCAGCGGATCGTCGAGGACGCCGAAGCGATCTGCACGGTGTCCAACACGCTGCGCGCCGCGCCGCAATTGCATACGACGCTTGGGTGAGGGCTTCGCAGAATGCCTCGCTGCCACCAACCAAGGACCGTCCCATGGCCATGATCCCGCCGATCGACTACGCCTCGGCATCGCAAGACATCCGCGCCGAGCACGACAGGGAGCTTGGCCTGCGCGGACGCATGACCAACATGAAGCGCATCCTGCTGCATTCACCGGCGGCCCACCGCATCTATGCCGAATGGTTCACCCTGCGCGATCTGCTCAAGCCCGCACTCGACGACCGCGCTGTCTGGCTGTTGTCGCTGGCGATCTCCGAGAGATGCCGCGCCGAGATACCGCTTACCTTCTTCCGCCGCGCGCTGATCGACAGCGGTCTTGATCCCGAGGCGATCGAGCCCAGCGCTGAAGAAGCTTTGCTGATCGAATTCGGCAAGGCAGTCGCTGCCGATACCAACGCCGTTCCCGACGATGTCTGGGCGGCACTCAAGGCTAGCTACGACGACACACTGCTGGTCAACCTCGTCGCCTTCGCCGGCATCATGGTGGCGACCTGCCTGTTCACAAACGCGGTGAGGGTCGATCTGGACCCTGAGTTGGAGGCGTATCGCCGCAAGGGTGCCGATCCGGTCTGATGCGATCGATACGCAGTCGATCTGCAGTGGATATCGCCCGGAAGGATCAGCCGTAGTAGCCGGCTCCAAACAGCAAAAGTGTTTCCACCTGGGAGTCCGCTTCTTTTCCTATGGCTGTCCAGATGCTGATGCCGAGAGCATTCGAAATCGCGCTATCGATCTCGACCTTCACATTGGGGTCGGTTTGTCTCAAGAACCTCAGCGCAACCTCCATGGAAATCGGAAACAGCGACGCGCCACCCAGTTCCAAGATCGCAGGCGAGGTGAATTCTAGCGCTTCGAGTGCGCCATCGGCCTTGTAATAGGCGAATACTCCAAGGTCCGGCCAATAGTCGGCCGGAACGCTGGTTGGGCTCCGCCGAAAGACCTTGAGCTCTCCTGAAAAGAAGGATCTGACAGTCGCCTTAGACGATCCGAGAGGAAGCCCTTTGACGCCATTTAGCGGTTCGATCGAAAGATGCATGTACACAGTTAATCGCTGCCGGCAGCAGATGACAATGTTCATCGCAGGAATCGGGTGGCCCAGGCGCCTCGTTCGCCCCACTTTGACCGCAAGCAAAGGAGGCATCCATGACCATCCATTCGATAAGCACCAAACGCGCAGCCCATTCGGCCGAAGCGCGCGTCGCAGCGCAGGACTGGAGTGCTCTGGTCGGCGAACTGAACAGCCACGGCAGCACCGTCATGCCGGCGCTGCTTTCACCCGAGGAGTGCACCGAGATCGCCGGTCTCTATCCGCATGAGGACCATTTCCGCAGCCATGTGGTGATGGCCCGCCATGGCTTCGGCAAGGGCGAGTACCGCTATTTCCGCTATCCGCTGCCGGATCTGGTCGGTGGCCTGCGCACCGCGCTCTATCCCAGGCTCGCCGGCGTCGCCAACGACTGGAACGAACGCATGGGCGCGGCACGGCGCTATCCCGATGACCACGCCGCCTTCCTCCAGCTTTGCCACGAAAGCGGCCAAACGCGGCCGACGCCGCTTCTCCTGCAATATGGCCCCGGCGACTTCAACTGCCTCCATCAGGACCTGTATGGCGATCTCGCTTTTCCCCTGCAGGTGGCGATCCTGTTGTCGCAGCCCGGCGAGGATTTCACCGGCGGCGAATTCGTCCTGACCGAACAGCGCCCGCGCATGCAAAGCCGTGCCGAAGTGGTGCCGCTGACCCGGGGCGATGCGGTGATCTTTGCTGTCCACAACCGCCCGGTGCAAGGCACGAAAGGCCATTACCGCGTCAACCTCAGGCACGGCGTCAGCCGCCTGCGCTCCGGCAGGCGGCATACAGTGGGGATCATTTTCCACGACGCGAAGTGACAATTCGTCGGACACAGCCAAAGCACCTCACTACCGCTGCTTATTGACATGGCGAGTTCGGCGGAACAGTCTCCGCTTGTGTAAGAGAGGGGCATTTATGAAACGATCCTATGAGAAGCCGACACTCGTCAGACGGGGCAAGCTCGCCTCGCTCGCCGCCCAGCAGGTGCCGTCAATAGAAGCGGAAGTGCCCGCACCGAACTGAGTACAGAAGCTGGTTCAAAAACAGCCCGTTGCGCAAAATCGCGCGGCGGGCTGTTTTGCATTCTGGAGGTGCGGACCGCAGCGGCTTTTGCGCGCGGCGTCAAATGGGCGCTTCCTCTGGCGCGGCCGATCGCGTAAGGGCCGGGGAAAATCCTCCAAGGTTCTTCCAGTCGCATGATCCGTCTTGAAAGCATCAGCAAACAGAACGGCCGCCAGCTTGTCTTCATCGAGGCCTCGGCCTCGCTACAGAAGGGCGAGAAGATCGGCCTTGTCGGTCCGAACGGCGCCGGCAAGACGACTTTGTTTCGCATGATTACCGGCCAGGAGCAGCCCGACGAGGGCCAGGTGCAGGTCGATCGCGGCGTCACCATCGGCTATTTCAGCCAGGATGTCGGCGACATGGCCGGCCACAGTGCTGTGGCCGAAGTGATGAACGGCGCCGGGCCGGTCAGCGACGTGGCGGCCGAAATGGCCGAACTCGAGGCGGCCATGGCCGATCCCGAGCAGGCCGACCGGATGGATGAGATCATCGAGAAATATGGCGAGGCGCAGCACCGTTTCGAGGAACTCGACGGCTATGCGCTCGATGGCCGCGCCCGCGAAGTGCTGGACGGCCTGGGCTTCAGCCAGGAAATGATGGACGGCGATGTCGGCAAACTGTCCGGCGGCTGGAAGATGCGCGTGGCGCTGGCCCGCATCCTGTTGATGCGGCCCGATGTCATGCTGCTCGACGAACCGTCCAACCATCTCGATCTCGAAAGCCTGATCTGGCTGGAGCAGTTCCTGAAAGGTTATGAGGGCGCGCTGCTGATGACCTCGCACGACCGCGAGTTCATGAACCGCATCGTCAACAAGGTGGTCGAGATCGACGCCGGTTCGCTCACCGCCTATTCCGGCAATTACGAATTCTACCAGCAGCAGCGGGCGATCGCCGACAAGCAGCAGCAGGCGCAGTTCGAGCGCCAGCAGGCCATGCTGGCCAAGGAGATCGCTTTCATCGAGCGCTTCAAGGCGCGGGCGTCACACGCCGCCCAGGTGCAGAGCCGGGTGAAGAAGCTCGACAAGATCGATCGTGTCGAGCCGCCCAAGCGCCGTCAGATCGTGAATTTCGATTTTCAGCCGGCGCCGCGCTGCGGCGAGGATGTCGTGACGCTGAAGAACGTCCACAAGGGCTATGGCAGCCGCTCGATCTATGAGGGGCTGGACTTCCAGGTCCGCCGCCGCGAGCGCTGGTGCATCATGGGCGTCAACGGCGCCGGCAAGTCGACACTGCTGAAGCTGGTGGCCGGCGCGTCTGACCCGGATGCCGGCACAGTTGCTCGGGGGCCGAGTGTGAAAATGGGCTATTTCGCCCAGCACGCCATGGAGGTGTTGGAGGGCGAACGCACCGTGTTCCAGACGCTGGAGGACGCGTTTCCGCAAGCCGGCCAGGCGCCGCTCAGGGCACTCGCCGGCTGCTTCGGCTTTTCCGGCGACGAGATCGAGAAGAAATGCCGGGTTCTGTCAGGCGGCGAAAAGGCGCGCCTGGTGATGGCGCTGATGCTGTTCGACCCGCCCAACCTGCTGGTGCTGGACGAGCCGACCAACCATTTGGACATCGCCACAAAGGAGATGCTGATCACGGCGCTGTCGCAATACGAAGGCACCATGCTGTTCGTCTCGCACGACCGCCATTTCCTGGCCGCACTCTCCAACCGCGTGCTGGAACTGACGCCAGAAGGCATCCACACCTATGGCGGCGGCTATACCGAATATGTGGAGAGGACCGGGCACGAGGCGCCGGGGCTGCGGACCTGACGCAGGTCCTGCGTCCGCATTTGCGTCCAGCAAAGCCAGGATTTGTCAGCTCGCCGCCAGCCATTTGCGCGACTGCGCGAAGGCCTTGAAGGCTTTGGCATCCATCGGGTAGCCGAACAGGAAGCCTTGCAGGATGTCGCAGCCAAGCTCTTTCAGGATGCGCGCGTGCTCCATCGTCTCGACGCCCTCGGCGATCACTTCGATCCCGAGCGACTTGCCGATGTCGATGATGGACGACACAAGCTGCCGCTGTGCGGTTGAGCTGGTGATGGGGGTGACCAGCTGGCGGTCGATCTTGAGGCGACGGGGCCGCAACTTCAACAGCGAGACGATCGAGGCATGCCCGGTGCCGAAATCGTCGATCTCGACGTCGATGCCGAGCCCCTTGATGTGTTCGATGTTCCAGCTGACCAGCTCGTCGTTTTCGTCGAGGAAAATCGACTCCACCAGTTCGAACGACACGGTCCCTTCCTTGATCGGAAGCTTGCGCAAACCCTTGATCAGGTCCCTGTCTTCCAGGCGCCGTGCGGAAACGTTAACCGAGACGCGCGGGATGTTGAGGTGGCTGCGCGACCAACGCTCAAAATTATCGAGCGCCTGCTCCAGGACGGTGCGGTCGATAAGCGCCACGACATTAAGTTCTTCAGCCACCTTGATGTAGGCGTCGGGGGCCAGCATGCCGCGTTGCGGATGATCCCAACGCGACAGCGCCTCGACGCCGACGATCTCCAGCGTCTTGGCGTCGAACTGCGGCTGATAGTAGACGATGAATTCGTTCCGCTCGAGCCCGCCCAGAATCTCGTCGGCGGTTTGCTTGGTCCGCACGATCTCGCTCTGCAGCTCTTCGTTGAAAAACTCGTAGCGGTTGCGGCCGCGGCCTTTCGCCCGGTACAGCGCCAGATCGGCATTGACAAGCAACTGCTTGGCATCGACGCCGCTATTGGCCGCAATGCCGATGCTGACGCCGAACCGGCACTGGTGACCCAGATAGTCGACCGGCTGGCGCATCGCATCGATAATGTGGTCGGCCAGCGCGGCGAGGTCCTTGTCGTCGCGTCCATGGCTCAGCACGACAAACTCGTCGCCGCCGATGCGCGCAACGAAATCGGCACTGCCGACGCTGGCCTTGATGACTTTCGAAGCATGCACCAGCAATGCATCGCCCGCTGCATGGCCGAGCGTGTCGTTGATCTGCTTGAACCGGTCAAGGTCGAGATGCAGCAACGCCGCACGGCCGTCGGCTTCGCGGTTTTCGGCAAGCATCTCGTCCAGATACCGACGGTTGGGCAGACCAGTCAGCGAATCATGCATCGCGACATGCTCGATGCGGGCTTTGGCCAGGTTCAGTTCGGCATTTTTCGATTCTGAAAGGCGACGTTCACGCACGAGATTCTCGTTGAGCAGCACGTCGCCTGTCACATCCCATTCGGCGCCGATCATTTTTGGCGTGCCGTCGATGTCCCGGAAGAAACTGGCGCGGGTGCGCACATGGCGAATGGTGCCGTCCGGCCGCAGGAGCCGATATTGCGAAGAGTAGGGTCCTTGTGTTGCAACAGCCGAATCGAAATCTGCTTTAGCCCGTTCGAAGTCTTGGGGATGGATCGCCAGCGCCCAGTCGTCATAGCTACGGGTCTTGCCGCCGCCGGGTTTGCCATAGATTTCGTTGATGCGGTCGTCCCATACGAGTTGGTTGCTGACGGTATCGTGCTCCCACACGCCTATAGCAGAGGCTTCCAACGCCAACTCCAGCCGCCGGGACAGGCGCCTCAACTCGGCGTCACTTTTCTGCCGCTCACCGAAAAGACGTCCTGCCACGAGGATCGGCAGCACCACCAGCGCGCCGGCAAGCGCCATGAGCAGACGCAACAGCCACTCATTTTTCGGAGCGGTCGGCCAACCGCCCTTCGGTATGGCTGAAATTTGCCAGGAGCCTGAAGGCAATTGCACCTCTGCCATCACCGGATTGCCGGACACGACATTATCGCCGCCAAAGAACAGTTCCCCGCCGCCGCCGAGCGCATCCTTGCCGATAAGCGCCACATCGATATCCAGATCAGGGTCGGTCAGTCCGCTGGCAGCGTAGAGCCGATCGACATCGATCACGGCCGAGACGATACCCCAGAAACGGTCGCCGCCACCCGCCGTCGGCACGAAAACCGGGATACGGCCGATGAAGCCACGTCCGCCTTGCGCCAGTTTGACCGGCCCGGCGAGCACCAGCGCGCGCTGGTCACGGGCGCGAAGCGCGGCCATGCGTTGCGTATCGCTCTTGCGGTAGTCCAGCCCGATGGCTTTTTCATTGCCTTCCAGCGGATATATCAGCGCGATGACGAGGTCGGGGGCGCCGGCAATATCGCGCAACTGCGATTTTTGCTCGAACAAATTACGGGCGAGTGCCGCAAATCTTTGCTGGCCCATATAGGGCTCGGTAACGATTGTCGAAACGAGACCCTGAACCAGCTGGAGATTGCCGCTTATGTTGCCTTCGAGCTTGGCACGTATGATGTTGACCTTGGCCAGGACGTCGGCGCGCGCCAGCTGATCGGAGACCTCTCTGTTCCTCTGGTCGGCAACCAGGGCGCAGACGAGAAGCACGACAAAGGCAATCGCCGCCGGCAAGTTGGCGGAAGAAAAAACGGCCCGTTTCAACCGGCCGGAATTGAGCATTGCACCTGCCAACTCGATCCGAAGACCTTTCCAGGACAGTAGTCCTTCGGTCGACCATAGTAGCTAAAGCTTAAATTTGAGCTTCGAGACGAATCCGAGAACAAACGGTAAGCTTTTGGTTGCCAGGGTCCAGCCGAAATCTGAATGAGTGTCCGAAAGTAGGACGCCAGGTTGCAGAGTTCTGCAACCCAGCGGCGAAGTCATATTCGTCTCAGATTGCAACAAGCCGCCTGATCTTGCCGCGCGGGCCCTTGCGGGAGGCTTACTTCCCAGCCATTTGATCGGCCAGCGCCTGCGCCTGGGCGAGCAGCGCCGGGAAAGCCGTGTCAGCCGGCAGGCGCTGCGCCATGCAGGCCCGGTAGTCGCTGTCGCCCTTGTCCCAGGCGGCGTTGGAGGAATCGAACGCTTTTTCGTCCTTCAGATCCGACGCCTGGTAGGCCTCCTGGAATTTCTGCGCGGCGGCGTCCGCAGCAGCCCACACGGCGTCGCAAGCGGTGATCTTCGGAACTGCAGGGGCTGCCGGCGCTGCGATAATTCTCACGCTGTTGCCTTTGACGAGCGTAACGATGACTTCCTGCTCATAGATCGGCCCGACGTCCTGCGTCCAGCCGCCGAGCCGTGCGAAGGCGATGTCGGCGCCCTCGGGCTTCTTCAATGGAAAGTCGAGCGTTCCCTCGAAGGCGGCGTCGCTGTTGATCGCCTGGGTATAGAAGGCATCCAGCTTAAGCGCCTCATCGATGCCAGCGGGCAGTTTGAAACTCTCGTCGGTCTCGGCGGTTCTGGACTGGAGCCAGCGCTCCAGCAGCCCTCGCGTCGTTGCCACCAGGCTAGGCCCGTCGTCGTCCTTGGTGTATCGCAGCCCATCGAGCATGCCATAGCCGATATCGGAATCGCTGAGGCTTTCGATATTGATTGTGCCGGTTGGCGGAAAGTCCTTGACCGCCAGCGGCCCGATAATGCCGGCAAGACGCTGCTGGAGGTCGGCCAAGGCCTTCTCGTTCTCAGCGTCGATGGTCTCGATTGCCGCGTTCGCGCTGTTCAGCGCCGCGATATCAGCAATCGCCTTGTCACGCGCGGCCACATAGTCGTCCTCCGGCGAGGCCGCGAAAGCCACGCTGCTCACCAGTGCAAACAGAAACGTCCAGACCCACCGCATGATATAAACCCTGCTCTACGTTCGATTCCAAGGATACATGACAACATTGGGCTGAAAAAAGACGGCGTTGGAGCTGCCCCCTTGAGGGGGAGATGGCCGGCAGGCCAGAGGGGGGTCGCCGCGCGTGAAGCGCTGACTCCTTTTGCAGCGCGAGACGACGTTAGCGCTT
>NZ_JAMYRV010000007.1:0-158894 GCF_040321555.1 Mesorhizobium sp. M0317
CCCCGCCCCGCCGCCCCCGCCGCCGCCGGCGCGCGCCCCGCCCCCCCCCCCCCCCCCCCGCCCCGCCCCCCCCCCCCCCCCCCCGACCCTCCCCACAAGGGGGAGGGTGAAGACCCCACCATCTGCCTCGCCTTGTCGATCGCCATGTACTCGAGCTGACCGCCGCCGATCGTGCCAAAAATCGCCGCCTGCGATACGAGCATGAAGGCGCCCTTCTCGCGCGGAGTCGAGCCTTTGGTGCCGGCCACTTCGACCAGAGCAAGCCGGCCGGCGCTGGCGAGAAAAGCTCTGAGGCTTTGCACTTTCGACTTCATATTTCGCATTCCCGTACGGGAAATATAGGGTTTTTCAGTCTGAATTGCACGTTTTGCCAGAATCCAGGTCAGAGTCAGGCGCTATTCTTGGCTTCACCCTTCAGCCGTTCGATCGCCATCAGCACCCGTTCTGGTGTTGCAGGAGCGTCGAGACGCGGACAGACCTTATGATCGGCCACACTTGCCACCGCGTCCGACAGCGCATGCAGCACAGACATGCCGAGCGGGAAGGGCGGTTCGCCGACCGCCTTGGAACGGTGCACCGTCGGCTCGTTGGCCTCCGGCCAGTCGGCCAGCGTGACGTTGAATATCTTCGGCCGGTCGGACGCGAGCGGGATCTTATAGGTCGACGGCGCATGCGTGCGCAGCCGGCCCTTGTCGTCCCACCACAGCTCCTCCGTCGTCAGCCAGCCCATGCCCTGGATGAAGCCGCCCTCGATCTGGCCGAGATCGATGGCGCGGTTCAGCGAGCGGCCGGTTTCATGCAATATGTCGGTGCGCTCGACGACATATTCGCCGGTCAGCGTGTCGACCGAGACTTCCGAGCACGAGGCGCCATAGGCGAAATAATAGAACGGACGGCCCTCGCCCTTGTCACGGTTCCAGTGGATTTTCGGCGTCTTGTAAAAACCCGCCGCCGACAGTTGGATGCGGGCCATATAGGCCTGCTTGACAAGGTCGGTGAAGGCGATCTCCTGGTTGCCGATGCGCACCCGGTTCGGCAGGAAAAGCACCTGCTCGCGCGGCACCTGGTATTTTTCGGCGGCGAAGTCGGTCAGCCGTTCCTTGATCTGGCGGGCGCCGTTCTGCGCCGCCATGCCGTTGAGGTCGGTGCCGGACGACGCCGCGGTGGCCGAAGTGTTGGGCACCTTGCCGGTGGTCGTCGCGGTGATCTTGACCTGGTCGAGGTCGATCTGGAACTCTTCCGCCACCACCTGCGCCACCTTGACGTAGAGGCCTTGCCCCATCTCGGTGCCGCCGTGATTCAGATGCACCGAACCGTCTGTGTAGACATGCACCAGCGCGCCGGCCTGGTTGTAGTGGGTGGCTGTGAAAGAGATGCCGAATTTGACCGGCGTCAGCGCCAGGCCGCGCTTGATGAAGCGGCTGTTGGCGTTGAAGGCCTGGATGATGCGGCGGCGCCCCGCATAGTCGGCGCTCGCCTCCAGCTCGGCGACGATGCGGTGGATGATGTTGTCCTCGACCGTCTGGTGATAAGGGGTGACGTTGCGGCCCCCGTCTTTATCACCACTGGTGCCATAAAAATTCTGCTTGCGGATTTCGAGCGGGTCCTTGCCGACGGCAAAGGCAACCTCGTCGATGACCCGTTCGGCGCCGACCATGCCCTGCGGGCCGCCGAAGCCGCGAAACGCCGTGTTCGACACGGTGTTGGTGTAAAGCGGCGCCGATTGCGCATGCACCGCCGGCCAGAAATAGGTGTTGTCGCAATGGAACAGCGCGCGGTCGGTGACCGGTCCGGACAGGTCCGAGGAAAAGCCGCAACGCGCCGCGAACATGAAGTCGACGCCAAGAATGTTGCCGGCGTCGTCGAAACCTACTTCGTAGTCGACGAGGAAGTCATGGCGCTTGCCGGTGGCAATCATGTCGTCGTCACGGTCGGGCCGGATCTTGACCGCGCGATGGTGTTTCTTGGCGGCGATCGCAGCCAATGCCGCAAACTGGTTGCCTTGCGTCTCCTTCCCGCCGAAGCCGCCACCCATGCGGCGGATTTCCACTGTGATGGCGTTGCTCGGCACGCCCAGCGCATGGCTGACCATATGCTGGACTTCGCTCGGATGCTGGGTCGAGGAATAGATGGTGACGTCCTGGTCCTCGCCAGGAATGGCCACTGCGATATGGCCTTCGAGATAGAAATGCTCTTGGCCGCCGATGCGCATCTTGCCCTTCAGCCGGCGGGGCGCCGCCTTGATCGCGGCAGCGGCATCGCCACGCTTCAGCGTGAGCGGCGGCGTGACCAGCTTGTCCTTGCGGGGGTCGAGATCGCCAATGTCGGTGACGAAAGGCAATGGACTGTATTCGACCTTGGCCAGCCGGGTGGCGCGGCGCGCCTGTTCGCGCGTCTTGGCAATAACGCAGAAGATCGGCTGACCATAAAACTGCACCTTGTCGTCGGCCAGCACCGGCTCGTCGTGTCGACCGGTCGGCGAAATGTCATTTTCGCCCGGAACGTCCTTGGCCGTCAGCACATCGACGACGCCCGGCGCCGCGCGCACCGCCGACAGATCCATTTTGCTGATCGTCGCATGCGTCGCCGTGGACAGGCCGAGGCAGCCATGCAGCATGCCCGCCGGTTCCGGCATATCGTCGATATAGACCGCGCTGCCGCTGACATGCTTGTGCGCGGAATCGTGGCGCTGGTCGGCGGCGACGCCACCGGAAATCTTCTGCGCCTTGAGATCTGGAGAGGCGTGCTTGTTCATCAGGCCGCCTCGTTGCGTGACACCTGGAACGGCGCCTTGCTGCCGCTGGTTTCGGCAAAAAAGCGCAGCAGCAGGTTCCTGGCCGCCAGCGCCCGGTACTCGGCCGATGCCCGCATATCGGTCAGCGGGGTGAAATCGCCGGCATATTCAGCCATGGCCGCTTCCACCGTTGTCTCCGTCCACGGCTTGCCGAGCAGCGCTTTTTCGACACCGAAAGCCCGCTTCGGGGTGGCCGCCATGCCGCCATAGGCGATGCATATATCGGCCACGGTTCCGTCCTTGGCCAAGTCGAGGAAAAAGGCGCCAAGGGCTGCGGTGATGTCCTCGTCGCGGCGCTTGGTGATCTTGTAGACGGCAAACTTCGTGCCCTTGGCCGGCACGGGAACGTGCACGGCCTCGACGAATTCGCCTGGCTGCCGGTCCTGCTTGCCATAGGCGATGAAGAAATCCTCGAGCGCGATGGTGCGCCGCTTCTTGCCGCGGCGCAGCGTCAGTTGCGCACCAAGCGCGATCAGGGGCGGCGGCGTGTCGCCGATCGGCGAGCCATTGGCGATGTTGCCGCCGATGGTGCCCATGTTTCGTACCTGTTCGCCGCCGATGCGGTCGAACAATGGCCCGAGCGCGGGGATGCGCTTGGCCAGTGTCGCGAAGGCGTCGGTGTAGGTAACGCCGGCGCCGATGGTGATGACGTCATTGTCTTCGGAGATCGCGCACAGCCCCTCGAGATTGCCGATGAAGACTACCGGTGAGATGTCGCGCATGTGCTTGGTGACCCACAGGCCGACGTCGGTCGAGCCGGCGACAACAGTGGCGTCGGGTTCCTTATCCAGTACAGCGGCGAAATCATCGGCGTTGGCCGGGACGATCAACCTCAGCTTGCCGGCGCCGATTTCGACGCGGGCACCGTCATGCATAGCCTCGAGCCTGGCGGTGATCGCCTTGCGCTCGGCCGCCAGCGGATCCTTCGCCGCCTTGCCGTAGCTGGAGATGGCACGCGCGGCGCGCATGATTGCCTCATAGCCGGTGCAGCGGCAAAGATTGCCTTGCAAGGCCTTCTCGATCGCCGCATTCGACGGGTCCGGCGACTTCATCCACAAGCCGTAGAGCGACATGACGAAGCCCGGCGTGCAGAAGCCGCATTGCGAAGCGTGGAAATCGACCATCGCCTGCTGCACCGGATGCAATTGGCCAGGCGCGCCGCGCAGATGCTCGACGGTGACGACATGGGTGCCGTCGAGCGAACCGAGGAAACGGATGCAGGCGTTGACGCTTTCATAAACCAGCTTGCCGGCGGACAATTTTCCGACCAGGACCGTGCAGGCGCCGCAATCGCCCTCGGCGCAGCCTTCCTTGGTGCCGCGCAGCGAGCGGTCGAGCCGCAACCAGTCGAGCAAGGTCGCGTCGGGCGCCACCGACGACAGCGCGACATCCCTGCCATTGAGGATGAAGCGGATCTCGTTGCGTATGGTGATCTTGGCCATGCGTCAGCTCCCCCTGTAGGTCGAGTAGCCATAAGGAGAGATAAGCAACGGCACGTGATAATGCACGGATTCCGCCATGCCGAAGCGGATCGGCACACTGTCGAGGAAGGCCGGTTCCGGCAGTTTGGTGCCCTGGCCGCGTAGATAGTCACCGGCGGCGAACACCAGTTCGTATTCGCCGAGGCGGAATTCCGCTCCTGCCAGCAGCGGCGCATCGCAGCGGCCGTCGGCATTTGTGACGACGGTCTTCAAATGTATCCGCGCGTCGCTCTCAAGATGATAAAGCGCGATCGACAGGCCCGCCGCCGGCTTGCCGGTCGCGGTGTCGAGCACATGCGTCGTCAGACGTCCGCCATCGGCTTTCGACGTTTCTGCCACTGGCGCCTCCCATTTCCGATACAGCCGAACAAAGCAGTGAATTGTGCGCCAATTAAAGGCGATGCATAAGTCCCGGTCGAGCGGAGTGGCACAAAAACACTTTCAAAAATTTCGGGGGAATGCGCGAGCAACCCTTTCGACTATCCTGATCATAACTTCCGGCAGCGTCCGGCGGGGAGGGGCAATGCGTTACTCTAGAGACATGCGCGGCTACGGAGCCAATCCGCCGGATCCGAAATGGCCGGGCGGTGCGCATGTGGCCGTCCAATTCGTCGTCAACTACGAGGAAGGCGGCGAGAACTGCGTGCTGCACGGCGACAAGGCCTCGGAAGCCTTCCTGTCGGAAATCGTCGGCGCCGCGCCCTGGGTCGGCCAGCGCCACTGGAACATGGAATCGATCTACGAATATGGCGCGCGGGCAGGCTTCTGGCGGCTGCTGCGCCTGTTCAGCGAGGCGCAAGTGCCGGTGACCTGCTACGGGGTCGCCTCAGCATTAGCCCGGTCGCCCGACCAGGTGGCGGCGATGCAGGAGGCCGGCTGGGAAATGGCCTCGCACGGCCTGAAATGGATCGACTACCGCGACCACAGCGCCGAGGACGAGCGCCGCGACCTCGAAGCGGCGATCAAGCTGCACTACGAGGTGACGGGCCAACGACCGACCGGCTGGTACACCGGCCGCACCTCGGTCAATACGGTGCGGTTGGTGGCCGAAGAGGGCGGCTTCGACTATGTGTCGGACACTTATGACGACGAACTGCCCTACTGGTTCGAGCACAGCGGCGGCGCGCAACTCGTCATCCCCTACACGCTCGATGCCAACGACATGCGTTTCGCCACGCCGCAGGGATTCAATTCCGGCGACCAGTTCTTCGCCTATTTGAAGGACAGTTTCGACACGCTCTATGCCGAGGGCAAAGCGGGCCGGCCGCGGATGATGAATATCGGCCTGCATTGCCGCCTCGTCGGACGTCCCGGGCGGGTGGCGGCGCTGAAGCGCTTCGTCGACTATGTCAGATCGCACCACAAGGTCTGGCTGGCACGGCGCATCGATATCGCCAGGCACTGGCAGGAGAACCACCCCTACCAGCCGGCGGCGCTCAAGCCGTCGAAGATGGCGTTCGAGACCTTCGTCGACACTTTCGGCGGCGTGTTCGAACATTCGCCCTGGATCGCCGAACGTGCCTATGAGCTGGAGCTTGGGCCGGCGCATGACAGCGCCGGCGGCCTGCACAATGCGCTCTGCCGCGTCTTCCGCGCCGCCAGCGAAACCGAGCGGATCGGCGTCCTCAACGCCCATCCCGATCTCGCTGGCAAACTGGCCGAAGCGAGACGCCTCACTGCGGAATCCACACGCGAGCAGGCCTCCGCCGGCCTCGACGCGCTGACCGACAAGGAGCGCGAGCTGTTTTCCAAGCTCAACGCCGCTTACGTCACCACCTTCGGCTTCCCCTTCATCATCGCGGTGCGGGGCAAGACCAAGGAGGAGATCCTCGCCGAGTTCGAGGCGCGCATCGGCAACAGCCGCGGCATCGAACTCGATACCGCCTGCAAACAGGTCGAGCGCATCGCGCTGCTCCGCCTGAAAGACATGCTCCCGCTCTAATGAAATGACCGAGGGGTCAGGACCTATGGATATGATCAAGACTGACCAGAAAACCTACTATGCGCCGCGTGGCGGCCATCCTGGCCAAAATGAGCTTTTGACCGGCCGCGCCGTCTTCACCGAAGCGTATGCCGTCATCCCCAAGGGGGTGATGCAGGACATCGTCACCAGCCCACTGCCGTTCTGGGACGAGACCAGGGCCTGGATCATCGCGAGGCCGCTGTCGGGCTTTGCTGAGACATTTTCGCAGTACATCGTCGAGATCCTGCCTGGCGGCGGCAGCGACCGGCCCGAGCCGGACGCCGGCGCCGAGGGCGTGCTGTTCGTGGTTGAGGGCGAGTTGACCGTTTCGCTGGCCGGCAAGAAGCACGTGCTGCAAGCCGGCGGTTTTGCCTTCCTGCCGCCGGACAGCGGCTGGACGGTGCGCAACGAAGGTCGCGACGCCGTACGCTTCCACTGGATCAGGAAGGCCTATGAGCCCGTCGACGGCATCGACGCGCCGGAAGCCCTGTTCAGCAGTGACCAGCAAGTGGCGCCAACGCCGATGCCCGGCACCGAGGGCCGCTGGGCGACGACCCGTTTCGTCGATCCGGCCGACATTCGCCACGACATGCATGTCACCATCGTCACACTCGAGCCCGGCGCCGTCATCCCGTTTGCCGAGACGCATGTCATGGAGCACGGGCTCTATGTCTTGGAAGGCAAGGCGGTCTACCGCCTCAACCAGGACTGGGTCGAGGTCGAGGCCGGCGACTTCATGTGGCTGCGCGCCTTCTGCCCGCAGGCCTGCTACGCGGGCGGCCCAGGCAAATTCCGCTATCTCCTTTACAAGGACGTCAACCGGCACGCCAAGCTCGGCGGGGCGGGCATTGGCGGTCGCGCGCGGTGACCCGCATCACAGCGCGGCCGCTGACCCGCGAAAGCTTTGCCGGCTTCGGCGATGTCATCGACATGGGCGGCGGCAATCACTACCCGATCAATGGCGGCAAGACCGAGCGCTACCACAATCTCGCCACCGCTGAAGCCGCAGGACCGAATGCCTGCGTGCTGATCTCGATGGCGCGCGGCACGCCTTACGACCTGCCGCTGAAGCTGACCATGGTCGAGCGCCATCCCTTAGGCAGCCAGGCGTTCATCCCGCTGTCACCGCGGCCTTTCCTGGTCGTCGTCTGCCATGACGGCAAGGACGGTCCGGGCGAGCCGCACGCCTTCATCACCGCACCCGGACAAGGCGTCAACTATCCGCGCAATCTCTGGCACGGCGTGCTGACGCCGCTCGGCGAAGCGCAGGATTTCGTCATCGTCGACCGCGGCGGTGACGGCTCCAACGTCGAAGAGTTCCATTTCTCGCACCCCTACGAAATCCATCTCCCCAACGAGACCTGAGAAATGACCGACATATCGCTGATCGACCGCCTGCTCGATGTCATCGAGCACGACATCGTGCCGAAAACGGCAGAGGGCGTGGCCCATGGGAACAAGCTGTTCGGCGCCGCCATCCTGCGGAAGGGCGACCGCTCGCTGGTGCTGGCCGAAACCAACAACGAGATGGAAAATCCGCTCTGGCATGGCGAGGTGCACTGCCTGAAGCGTTTCTATGAAATGCCGAAAGCCGAGCGCGTCGACACCAAGGACGCCATCTTCATCGCCACGCATGAGCCCTGCTCGCTCTGCCTGTCGGCGATCACCTGGACCGGCTTCGACAATTTCTACTACCTCTTCAGCCACGAGGATTCACGCGACAGCTTTGCGATCCCGCACGATCTGAAAATCCTGAAAGAGGTCTTCACTCTTGATCCCGGCGGCTACAATGCCGAGAACGCTTATTGGAAGAGTTTTTCCATTCGCAGGCTGGTGCGGGCGCTGCCCGAGGCCGAGCGCGGCCGGCTTGAGGCAAGGATCGGCAATATTTCCGCCCGCTACGACGAACTGTCCGGCGCTTATCAGGCGCGCAAGGCCGAAAACGACATTCCGCTGAACTGACGCGGATTGCCTAGCCTACCTTCGCGTTTTTCAGCACCTCGTTGATCCTGGCCTGCCAGCCCTTGCCGGTCGCCTTGAATTTACTGATGACATCCTGATCCAGACGGATGGACACGACTTGCTTAGGCTTCTCCACGGCTGGCCGGCCACGAGCACGCCTTATGCTCTCGAAAAGTTCTGGAAACACTTCCGCGAAAGGCCTGGCTTGCGCCAACTGTTCGTCTGTCGTCTCCGCATCGTCGGGATCATCAACAATTTGTCTTTGAATTTCCACTTCCTCCGCATCGGTAAGCGGTCGAACACGCGATTTAGGATTGTTCATATATTGACCTTTCCTTTCGGCTGGCACGGCGCATCGAGATCACCGAAATCGACTCCGAACCAAGCGGCTTGAAAATCACGGCCAGGATGATCTCTCCGAATTCGCCAATTGCCTTGAACCGGTCGGCCTTGGCTGGAAGGACGGTTGAAGTCGCAAAAAAACTCAATATCGAGTTCGGCAAAATCGAGACCCCGGCTGTCCAGGTTCGTCACGCGCTTTGGCTCATCCCAAACGATTTTCAGGCGAAATCCTCATCACGTTGGGTTCAGTTAATAAATGTAATACATTAATTATAATCCTGCAACATCAGGGCAAAACAATCGGGCTACATATCGTGGCGTCGTCGCGGCGACACCGGCCGTCGCCCGTTTGACTTCATGACATGCCCGCTCCATGCGTCACTGACATCCTGGAGCATCGCATGAAAACCATCACCGAATTTCCCCGCAAGGTCGTCGAATTCCCCGATATGGGCATCGTCATGCCGGATGGTTGCCGGCTGTCGGCGCGGGTTTGGATGCCGGAGGACGCCAGCAGCGATCCGGTGCCGGCGATCCTCGAGCACCTGCCCTACCGCAAGCGCGACGGCACCATCTTTCGCGATCAGCTGACGCATCCCTATTTTGCCGGCCACGGCTACGCCTCGATCCGCGTCGACATGCGCGGCAATGGCGATTCCGAAGGTCTGATGGACGACGAATATTCCGAGCAGGAATTGCAGGACGCCTGCGATGTGATTGCCTGGGCGGCAGCACAGCCCTGGTGCAACGGCAGTGTCGGCATGATGGGCATTTCCTGGGGTGGCTTCAACTGCCTGCAGGTGGCGGCCAAGCAGCCGCCGGCGCTGAAGGCGGTGATCAGCCTGTGCTCGACCGTCGACCGCTACGCCGACGATATCCACTACAAGGGCGGCTGCCTTTTGACGGAAAATTTCGGCTGGGCCTCGACCATGTTGTCCTATTCGTCGCGACCGCCGGATCCGCTGATTGCGGGCGACAATCGCTGGCGCGACCTCTGGCTGACGCGGCTGGAGAACCAGTCTTTCCTTCTGCCGCTCTGGCTCAGCCATCAGCATCGCGACGCCTATTGGAAACGCGGTTCGATCTGCGAGGATTTCTCCGCGGTCAAAGCCGCCGTGCTGTCGATCGGCGGCTGGCATGACGGCTACCGCAACACGATTTCGCATCTGGTCACCAACATCCAGGCGCCGGTGAAGGGCATTGTCGGGCCATGGATCCACAAATACCCGCATTATGCCGAACCCAAACCCGCCATCGGCTTCCTGCAGGAGGCGTTGCGCTGGTGGGACAGCTGGTTGAAGGGCGTCGACACCGGCGTCGAGGCCGACCCGGACTACCGCGCCTATGTCATGGACAGTGTGCGGCCGGCGCGCTGGCACCCGGAGCGGCCGGGCCGTTGGGTGGCCGAACAGGAATGGCCGTCTCCCAACATCATGGTCGGGGCGATCGAACTCATTGCTGACGGCGTCAGGCCGGCGATCGTGGCGACCCCGCAAAGCTGCGGGCTCGCCGGCGGGGAATATTTTCCCTTCACCTTTGGCCCGGAACTGCCGGGCGACCAGCGCCCGGACGATGCGCTGTCCGTCTGCTTCGATCAGCCTGTGCTTGCCGAGACACTCGACATCGTCGGCGCGCCGGAGCTTCTCATCCGGGTGTCGTCCGATCGCCCGCAGGCGAACATCGCGGTTCGACTGTGCGACGTGCACCCCGACGGCGCCTCGGAACTGATCTCCTACGGCGTGCTCAACCTGACGCATCGTTCTTCGCACGAACAGCCGCAAGCGCTGGTGCCGGGCGAAACGGTTTCGGCGCGCGTTATTCTCGACCAGTGCGCCTACCGCGTGCCGGCCGGACACCGCCTGCGCATCGCTGTTTCCAACGCTTACTGGCCGATGATCTGGCCGTCGCCGGAACCGGTGCGGCTCGACCTTTCAGCGGCGACGCTGAGGCTGCCGCTGCGCCCGCTCGCAAAAAGCGACGAGACCTCGTTCCAGTCTCCCGAAGGCGCAACACCCTGGGCAACCGAGACAGTTCGTGCAGCGAATTCCGAGCGTCACGTCGATCGCGATGAGAAGACCGGCATCGTCACGCTGTCGATCACGGATGATTTCGGAGAAGTGCGCGATCTCGCGCATGGACTGGCCAATGGCAGCATTGCCCGCGAGAGCTGGACGATCCACCCCGACGACCCGCTGTCTGCCTCGGGCCGCACGCACTGGACGCAGACCTTGTCGCGAAACGGATGGTCGGTGCGCACCGAGACGTCGGCTGAAATGCGCTGCGATGCGCAAAACTTCATCGTCAGCGCCAGAATCGAAGCCTATGAGGGCGAAACGCTGGTTTTCGAACGCGATTTCGAAGAGACGATCCCGCGCGACCTGCTCTGAGCGTCCACCCGACTGGTCCAGTTGCGACGCACGATTTACGCCACGGCATGTCGCATTCCGTCTTGCTTACCGCTTTGCCTTCCGGTCAATATCCCTTTGGTAACAACAAGCAAAAAACGACCATAAGGTCGAACCAACAGAGTGAGGAACTCAAATGTCCAACGAACTCGAATATCTGAGCCGGCGCGTTGCGTCCGGCAAGCTGAGCCGTCGTGATTTCCTCGGCCGCGCCGCCGCACTCGGCGTCACAGCGCCCTTCGCCAATATGCTGCTTTCCAGTGCGGCTCGTGCGGAAGGCCCGGTCAAGGGCGGCACGCTGAAGGCCGGCCTCGTCGGCGGCGAATCCACGAACAGCCTGGACCCGGCTTTGTTCATGACGCAAGTGCCGTTCGCCTTTGGCAAGATGTGGGGCGAACTGATCGTCGAGCTGTCTCCGGAAGGCAAGCTCGAGAACCGCATCGCCGAAGAGATCGGCTCGTCGGACGACGCCAAGGTGTGGACGCTGAAAATCCGAGACGGCGTCGAATTCCACAACGGCAAGACGGTGACCGCTGAGGATGTGGCGGCAACGCTCGAGCGCCATTCCGATGAAAAGTCGAAGTCCGGCGCGCTGGGCTACATGAAGGGCATCGACAGCATCAAGGCCAGTGGCAAGGAAGTCGTCCTTACGTTGAAGGAGGCCAACGCCGACCTTCCCTATCTCCTTAGCGACTACCACCTCATCGTCCAGCCCAACGGCGGCAAGGACAAGGCGGATGCCGGCATCTCGGCAGGACCCTACAAGGTCACCACCAACGAGCCCGGCGTGCGCCATGGCGGCGAGCGCTTCGCCAATTACTGGCAGGCCGACAAGATGGGCCATGCCGACCAGATCGAGATCATCGTTATCAACGACGCGACCGCGCGCACGGCGGCCCTGCAGGGCGGCCAGGTCAACATGATCAACCGCGTCGAGCCGAAGATCGTCGACCTGATCAAGCGTGTACCGGGCGTCACCATCCGCAACCATGCCGGCCCCGGCCACTATGTCTTCATCATGCATTGCAACACCGCGCCCTTCGACAACAGCGACCTGCGCATGGCGCTGAAGCTCGCGATCGACCGTGAGGAGATGCTGAACAAGGTGCTGCGCGGCTACGGCTCGCTCGGCAACGACTTCCCGATCAATTCGTCCTATCCGCTGTTTTCCGAGATCGAGCAGCGCAAATATGATCCCGACAAGGCCAAGTTCCACTACAAGAAGTCGGGCCATGACGGCACCGTGCTGCTGCGCACCTCCGACGTCGCCTTCCCGGGCGCGGTCGACGCCTCGCAGCTCTTCCAGCAGAGCGCGGCCAAGGCCGGCATCAAGATCGAGCTCAAGCGCGAGCCCGGCGACGGCTACTGGAACGAGGTCTGGAACAAGCAGCCCTTCTGCGCCTCCTATTGGGGCGGCCGATCGACCCAGGACCAGATGTACTCGACCGCCTATCTGTCGACCGCCGACTGGAACGACACCCGTTTCAAGCGTCCGGACTTCGACAAGCTGGTGCTGGCCGCACGCGCCGAACTCGACGAGACCAAGCGCAAGCAGATGTACCACGACATGGCCGTGCTGGTGCGCGACGAGGGCGGCCTGATCCTGCCGATGTTCAATCAGTTCATCGATGCGACAGGCGCCAAGGTCGGCGGCTGGGTCGACGATCCGCATCAGGAGCTGATGAACGGCTACGCGCTGGCGAAGTGCTGGCTCGAAGCCTGAGCCCGGCTTTGCGGATATGTCCTCACCCGTCGTGAAACTTGTGGCCCAGCGCGTTGCGCTGGGCATCGTCCTCTTGCTGGCCGTTTCGGTCCTGATCTTCGCCGGCACCCAGATCCTGCCCGGCGACGTCGCGCAAGCCATTCTCGGACAGTCGGCGACGCCGGAATCGCTCGCCAATTTGCGCGAGCAGCTCGGCCTGAATCAGCCGGCTTACATCAGGTATTTCCATTGGCTAGGCGGTGTGCTCACCGGCGATCTTGGCACGGCGATGTCGAGCGGCCAGGATATTGCCACGTCGATCAAGGGGCGGCTGTGGAACACGCTGTTCCTCGCCTTCTGGGCTGCGATCGTGGCCGTGCCGCTGGCCATCATCCTCGGCCTGATCGCCGTGCGTTACCGCAATGGCTGGGTCGACAAGCTGATCTCCGGCCTGGCGCTCGCCTCGACATCTTTCCCGGAATTCTTCATCGGCTATGTGCTCGTCTATTTCTTTGCCGTGAAGTATCAATGGTTCCCGGCCATTTCCACGGTCTATGACGGCATGCCGTTCGGCGAGCGCATGCAGGCGATCGCGTTGCCAGCCACCGCGCTGACGCTGGTTGTGCTGGCGCATATGATGCGCATGACCCGCGCGGCCATCCTCAACGTCATGCAGTCGGCCTATGTCGAGACGGCAGAACTGAAAGGCCTGTCGGCCTTCAACGTCATCCGCAAGCATGCTTTCCCCAATGCCATAGCGCCGATCATCAACGTCGTCATGCTCAACCTCGCCTACCTCATCGTCGGCGTCGTCGTGGTCGAGGTGATCTTCGTCTATCCCGGCATGGGACAATATCTGGTCGACCACGTCACCAAGCGCGACGTGCCGGTGGTGCAGGCGGTCGGCCTGGTCTTCGCCGCCGTCTATATCAGCCTGAACATCATTGCGGACATCGGGGCGATTGTCGCCAATCCGCGCCTCAGACATCCGAAATAGGCGGCGGGCATGCTCGACATCAAACGCATCCCCATTCCCGCGCTGATCGGCATCGTGCTGACGGCTATGTTCGTGCTGGCGGCAGTTTTCGCACCGTTGATCACACCGTACGGCAATGCCGAAATCGTCGGCGATGTCTGGGAACCGATGACGGCGGCACATTTGCTGGGCACCGACAATCTCGGTCGCGATCTTCTGTCGCGCATGATCTACGGCGCTCGCATCACGCTGTTCATTGCGGTGCTGGCCACCGCGCTGTCATTCTCGCTCGGCGCCATCCTCGGCTTTTCGGCGGCGGTGTTCGGCGGCTGGTTCGACACGCTGCTGTCGCGCCTTGTCGATCTGCTGATGTCGATCCCGACCCTGATCATGGCGCTCGTCGTGCTTTCGGTGCTGCCGACCAACCTGGTGACGCTGATCTTGGTGATGGGCGTCCTCGACTCGACCCGCGTCTACCGGCTGTCGCGCGCGGTGGCCGTCGACATCAACGTCATGGATTATGTCGAGGCCGCCAAGCTGCGGGGCGAAGGCAGCGGCTGGATCATCTTCCGCGAGATCCTGCCCAACGCGCTGTCGCCGCTGGTCTCGGAACTTGGCCTGCGCTTCATCTACGCGGTGCTGTTCTTGTCGACGCTGTCCTTTCTCGGCCTCGGCGTGCAACCGCCGGATGCCGACTGGGGCGGCATGGTCAAGGAAAACAAGGACGGCATCGTCTTCGGTATCGGGGCGGCACTCATCCCCGCCGCGGCGATCGCAGCACTGGCGATTTCGGTCAATCTGGTCGCCGATTGGGTGCTCAACCGCACGACAAGCCTGAAGGGAGGACGCGGGTGATGGCTGACACAAAAGCAAAGCCCGGCCTGCTGCTCGATATCCGCAATCTGCGCATCGAGGCGACAGTGTTTCCGCCCGGCGAGGTGCCGAAGAACATCGTGCTGGTCCACGATGTCTCGCTGACGCTGGAAAAGGGCAAGGTGCTCGGCCTGATCGGCGAGTCCGGCGCCGGCAAGTCGACCATCGGGCTGTCGTCGATGGGCTATGGCCGTGGCGGCGTGCGCATCACCGGCGGAGAGGTGCTGCTCAACGGCCGCGATATCCTCAAGGGCGGCAAGGAAGGTTTCCGCAAATTGCGCGGCCGCGAGGTCTGCTATGTCGCGCAGTCGGCGGCCGCCGCCTTCAACCCGGCGCACAAGCTGATGGACCAGGTGGTGGAAGCAACGCTGCTGCACGGCACGGCGACACGCGCCGAGGCCGAGAAACGTGCCGTGGCGTTGTTCAAGAAGCTCAGCCTGCCAAACCCCGAAATCATCGGCGAACGCTTCCCGCACCAGGTCTCAGGCGGCCAGTTGCAGCGCGTGATGACGGCTATGGCGCTGTGTTCGGAACCTGACCTGATCGTCTTCGACGAGCCGACCACGGCACTCGACGTGACGACGCAGATCGACGTGCTGGCGGCGATCAAGGACGCCATCCGCGACACCCATGTCGCGGCGCTCTACATTACCCACGATCTTGCCGTCGTCGCCCAGGTCTCGGACGAGATCATGGTGCTGCGCCATGGCAGGCTGGTCGAATGGGGCGGCACTCGCCAGATCATCAAGGAGCCGCGCCAGGAATACACCAATGCGCTGGTCTCGGTGCATGAGATCGAGCATGCCGAGCAGAAGCCCGGCGCCGCGCCGTTCCTGTCGGTCAAGAACGTCACCGCCGCTTACGGCGGCAGCCACGTCAAGGTGCTGAAGAACGTCTCGGTCGACATCTATCCGGGACAGACGCTGGCGGTCGTCGGTGAATCCGGCTCTGGCAAGTCGACGCTGGCGCGCGCTATCACCGGGCTGTTGCCGCCCGAGGAGGGCACCGTCACCTTCGATGGCAGGCCGCTCGCCAACCGGCTTGCCGACCGGCCGAAGGAGGATCTGCGCCAGTTGCAGATGATCTATCAGATGGCCGACGTGGCGATGAACCCGCGCCAGACCGTCGGCACCATCATCGGCCGGCCGCTGGAATTCTACTTCGGCATACGCGGCCGCGAGCGCGACAAGCGCGTCGCCGAACTGCTCGACGAGATCGAGATGGGCAAGGGCTTTCTCGATCGTTATCCGGCCGAACTCTCCGGAGGCCAGAAACAGCGCGTCTGTATCGCCCGCTCGCTCGCCGCCAAGCCCAAGCTGATCATCTGCGACGAGGTGACATCGGCGCTCGACCCGCTGGTGGCCAACGGCATTCTCAAGCTGCTGCTCAACCTGCAGCAGCACGAGAAGGTCGCCTACCTCTTTATCACTCACGATCTGGCGACGGTGAAGTCGATCGCCGATTCGATCGCGGTGATGTACCGCGGCGAGGTGGTGCGCTACGGCGCCAAGAGCAAGGTGCTGACGCCGCCCTTCGACGCCTATACCGACCTGCTGCTGTCGTCCGTTCCCGAGATGGAGATCGGCTGGCTGGAAAAGGCGATCAAGGGACGGCGCATGGCGAGCGCGGGGAATTAGTAGGGAATTCGCGGCCTTTGTCGCGAAAACTTCCTTCAACGGCAAAAGCTTTCCGGAGCCGCCCATGGCGCTCAAGACCAAACTGCTGCTCATCATTCTCGATGGCGTGCCCTACCGGAACTGGCGCCGGCTGATGGGCAATCTCGAGGGCTGGGTGCAGTCGGGCGAGGCGCAGGTGTGGAAGATGCGCTCGGTGCTGCCGTCGACCTCGGCCTGCTGCTATGCCTCGATCCACACCGGGGTTTCGCCGCAGGAGCACGGCATCCTATCCAACGAGAACCGTTTTCTCGTCAACAAGCCGGATATTTTCTCCGAGGTCAGCAAGGCCGGCGGCAAGACCGGCGCAGTGACGCATTCCTACTGGTCCGAATTCTTCCGTTCCTATCCGTTCGATCTGGTCGAGGACATGGAGTATGACGAGCCCAACGGACCGATCGCGCATGGCCGCTTCCACACCATGACCGGCTATAATGCCCGCAACCAGATGACGCCGAGCGATGTCGACCTGTTTGCGACGCTGACCATGCTGACCCGGCGCCATGCCATCGACTACGGGATCCTGCACACCTGCACGCTCGATTCGATGGGCCATCGCTTCGGCCATGACTGCCACGAAATGGACCATGCCTGCTATGCGATGGACGGCATGCTGGTAGCCTTCCTGCCGGGCTGGCGGCAAGCCGGTTACGAGGTGATCGTAACCGCCGACCACGGCCAGACAGACCGCGGCCATCATGGCGGCCGCGACGATGAAATGCAGGATTTCGCGCTGTATTATTTCGGAGCCGGCAAAGGGCCGGATCCGGACACGCTGCTTGATCAGCTGCAACTGGCGCCGACGGTGCTGAAGCGGCTGGGTGTGCCGGTGCCGGAGACCATGAAGGCTAAGCCGTTTTTGGGGTGACGGAGGTCGTCGCTGAGCCGCCGTTCGCTACCCCCTCTCCCCGTCACTATACGGGGAGAGGGTAAGGGTGAGGGGCAGCGCAACATCAAACATAAATACCCCAACGCCGGTGCCGCCCCTCATCCGGCTGCCGCCACCTTCTCCCCGTATAGTGACGGGGAGAAGGGAGACACTCTGGCAACACTCACCTTCTTCGGTTAGCTTCGCCAAAATTCCTTGGCGGAAGGATGAACCTTTTTGAACCTATCGGCGACAGAGCAGACAGGAGCCAGGCGGCTCGACCGGCCATGACGGCAGCGACCGAGACTGATCGCGCGCTTGTCGACCGGGTCGCGAAGGGCGACCGTGCCGCTGTTCGGCTGCTGTTCATGCGTCACCACGCGCGGGTCTACCGCTTCGTGGTGCGCCAGACGGGATCGGAAATGATGGCCGACGATATCGCAAACGAGGTCTTTCTCGAGCTGTGGCGCCAGGCGCCCGGTTTCGAAGGGCGCTCGGAAGTCTCGACATGGCTGCTCGGCATCGCCCGGTTCAAGGCGCTGTCGATGCTTCGCAAGAAAAAAGAAGACTGGATCGATGACGACGATGCGGCGCAGGTTCCCGACGGCGCCGACACGCCGGAAGTCGCCACCATGAAGGAAGACAAGGGCGCCGCTTTGCGGCGCTTCGTCGATGCCTTGCCGGAGGAACACCGCTCGGTGATCGACCTTGCCTATTACCATGGACAGTCGGTGACGGAGATTGGCGAGGTGCTCGGCATCCCGGTCGCCACCGTCAAGACCCGAATGTTCTACGCCCGCAAGAAACTCGGCGAAGCCCTCAAGGCCGCCGGTTACGACAGGGGGTGGCCATGAGCAATCCTGAAGACATGAGCGCCGCTGAAAAAATGTCGCGCCGTGACGAAATGGAAACGCTGCTGCCGTTCTACCTGAACGGCTCGCTGGAAGGCTCGGACCTCGAAGCCGTCGAGGAATGGCTGGCGTCCGACCCGGCTGCGATGGCTGCGCTTGGCGAGGCCGAGGCCGAATTCTCCGGCGCCACCGCCGCCAACGAAGCGATCCGGCCACCCGCCGATGCGCTCAGCCGCTTTGCCAAGGCGCTTGACGCCGAAGCCGGACCGGTCCGCGCGCCGGCGGGCCGTTCCTGGCTGTCGCAGGCGCTCGGCCGTGTCATGGCGGTGCCGGTCGGTGTCGCCTGGGCGGCGGCCGCTGTCTTGCTGGCGTTGGTCGTGGTGCAGTCCTACGTGCAGACCGGCGGCAAGGGTAATGATTTCGAGATTGCCGGGGCCGAGGACGAGTTGGCGAAACTGCCGTTCGCCCTGATCAAGTTCAAGCCGGACGCGAAGATGTCCGACATCGCTGTCTTCCTCGACCAGAACGGGCTGAAGATCGCCGGCGGGCCGACCGCCTCGGGTGTCTTCCGTATCGCCATCCCGGCCAAGACCGGAGCAGACTATGCCAAGCTCGTCGGCCTTATTGCCGCCCAGCCTTTCGCGGAAACTGTGATCGAGGGAAGGAAACCGGTTGATGGCAGCTAAGGCGGTCACTCGATTTGCGGCGATCCTGGTGGCGGCGACGACAATCGTCGCCGTGCCGGCGTCGGCGCAGACCAATGATCCCAATGCCGGCCGGGCCGACTGCACCGACGCGGCCGGAGCGGCGGCTGCCGACTGCCCGAAAGACGGCAATGAGGCCAACGTCGGCGGTGAACCAGGCGCAGTTACCCTTCCGGCCCTGATCGTCGACCTGTTTCCCAACCCACCGGCTCCCGTAGCGCCCGTGCCGACGCCACGGCCGTCAGCGCCGCCTGCCGACACGCAGGCTGGACCACCCGCCCGCGGGGCGATCGTTTCGCCGACCGATCTTGTCGCGACCGCGCCGCGGCGTGCCATCGCCGGCGAGTTCGTGCCCGACGAGGTGCTGGTGACCGTCGACGGCGATGCCGGCGCCGTCCAGCAGATCGCCGCCTCCTTCGGCCTTGAAGTGCGCTCGCAGCGCCAGTCGCGGCTGCTCGGCACCACGCTGGTGCGCTTCGGCATTCCCGACGGCCGCCCGGTCGGCGCCGTGCTGGCGCAGCTGGCCGCCGACGGCCGCACCCTGCGGCGCGAGCCAAACCATATCTACTCGCTGCAGCAGGCGGCCGGCATCGTCAACTATGCCTTCGAGCGCATTCAGCTCGACAACAAAAAAGCTAGTGGCGAAAACGTGCGCATCGCCGTCATCGACACCGGCATAGACGATACTAATCCGGCGCTTTCCGGCGTCATTGCCGATCAGTTCGACGCCATGCCCAACGTGCCGGTCGAAAAGCGTGACCACGGTACCTCGGTTGACGGGCTGATCGCCGGCGTCGGCGCGCTCGAAGGCATGGCGCCCGGCGCCAGGATCTATCACGCCCGCGCCTTCGAGGACGGCAAGTCGACCATGGATGTCATCCTGTCGGCGCTCGACTGGGCGGCGGACCAGAATGTCAGCATCATCAATATGAGTTTCGTCGGCCCCAAGAACGATCTGCTCGCCACCGCCTGCCGCAATGCCCGTGGGCTCGGCATCATCCTGGTCGCGGCGGCCGGCAACAACGGGCCGAAAGCGCCCTATGGTTACCCCGCCGCCTATGAGGGCGTGATCGCGGTCACCGCCACCGACGCCAAGGACGGGCTGATGCAGCAGGCCAATCGCGGCGCCTATGTCTTCATCTCGGCGCCCGGCGTCGAGATGGTGGCGCCGAGCGGCGCCGGCTCCGACGTCGTCACCGGCACCTCGTTTGCCGCCGCGATCGTGTCCGGCGCTATCGCCAATTTGATCCACGCTTCACCCGAGCGCTCCGCCGACGACATCGAAAAGGCGCTGGCCGCCACCGCCAGGGACCTTGGCCCGAAGGGGCGGGACAATGATTTCGGTTATGGGCTGCTGGATACGAAGGCGGCGGCGAACAAGTAAACCGGGCGAAATTCGCGCCACCAATTCAGAGCGCCGGGCCCAGCCGGACAGGGCTGCCATCATAGAAGCGCGACAGCCGGAAGCGGCTGAGGTCGTGCCCGGTCTGGTTTCCCTGGATCAGGTCGGCAACGACACGGCCTATGCCAGGCCCGATACCGAAGCCGTGACCGCTCATTCCCGTCGCGACGAAAAGACCACCGACGGCCGCCACATGATCCACGATGGGGACGACGTCCGGCATGGCGTCGATCATGCCGCCCCAGCCTGCCTTCAGGCGAACCGTCTCGAGCTGTGGAAAAAGACGTCCGAAATTGCGTTCTATCGAACGCAGACCGGCTCGTTCAGGGGGCGGGTTCAGCACCCGCATTTTTTCGAAAGGACTGACGGAATCCGGCGCCCAATCGCGCGGCGTCGACCAAGCATCAGGGTAACCTGACGGCGGGAACGGAAAGTAGCGCGTCCCGAACGGATTATCCCTGAGGGCGGGAAGGTATTTGGTGGCGTGCCGGAATGCGTCAGGCCCCAGATAAAGCAAATGGCTGCCGCCCGCGGCGAGCGTATATCCGCCATCCTGCCTGCGCCGGAACGCGATGTGTTCGTCGGCGGCCGCACCTGCATAGACCTCAGGCATGGGCTCCGTTGCGGCTGCGGTTACTCTGACGCTGAGCTGGGGGATGGAGATGCCGTGTCTGCGCAAGAACAGAGATGACCAGGCGCCGCCGGCGACCAGCACGCTGGAGGCCTCGACATACCCCGCCTCGGTCCACACGCCCTTGATCTTGCCGCCTGAGATTTCGAGGGTTCGCGCCGCACAATTCTCGACGATTTTGACGCCTTTTCGCGCGGCGAGCCGGGCAAGTGCGGGCACCGCCAGCCAAGGCTCCGCCCGCATGTCGGAGGGCGTCGTCATCGCGCCCTTGAATTTGCGCGACATGCCTTTGACGAGCTTCGCGGTTTCATCTGCGTCCAGCAGGCGCGTGTCGAGTTCATGCATCGCTGCGATCTTCATGAACTCCTCGAAGCCGGCCATGTCCTTGTCGGAGTTCGCCAGGTAGGTCACACCTGTCTGGGTCAGGCCGATGTCTTCGCCGCACTCCTCAGCCAGCTGCCGCCACAGGCGAATAGCCTCGATGACGACAGGCAGTTCATCCGCGTCTCGCCCCTGCTTTCGGATCCAGCCCCAATTGCGCGACGACTGTTCGGCCGCAACGCGTCCTTTTTCCAGCAGCGTCACCGGGATGTTCCGCTGTGCCAGGAAAAGCGCCGTCGTTACGCCGATGATGCCGCCACCGACAATGACCACCTCCGACGTTTTCGGCGGTGGACCAGGATGCTGGATTGGATCCGTTTCGGAGAACGGGAATGTGGGCAAGTGGCGCACCCGGGGGATTGGTTGATGGCCCTACTGGTTGCCATCCTCCCAAAGCCAAAGCAAGGGCGGCAACAGGGAGATCATTGTCCCACAACGCCTTCAATCTATCTGCAGCCAGCGTCCGCAAGGCCGGGCTCCACCGTCGGGAGCGGTTGGGCGCCCTAACCTGGCGCGCCGGCGACCGAGCCTCTGACCACCAGGTCGACAGGCCAGACCTCACCCCGCGCCCCTTCTTCCAAGCCGGAAATGCGCGCTGCCAGGCGTTCGGCGATGCGGGCGCCGGCGAGGCGGATCGACGAGCGCGTCGTCGACAGCGGCACGGAAAAATTCTCCGGCTTCAGCCATGGAAAGACGTCGTCATGGGCAATCAACGACAGGTCGCCGGGAATGGTCAGGCCAAGGTCGCGCACCGCGCGCACGACGCCGAGCGACATGATCAGGCTGGAGCAGGCGATCGCCGTCGGCCGCTCGCTCTGTTCGAGCAGGCGCCTGGCGGCGCGGTAGCCGTTCTCCTCGGTCATGGTGAGTGAACAGACATGGCGCTCGCCGAGCGTCAGGCCGCTCGCGGCCAGCGCCCTGCGCATGCCGCGCTCGCGGTGGATGGCGAAGGTCTCGCGGTCGTCGCCATTGATCAGCGCCAGCCGCCGGTGGCCGAGTTGAACCAGCAGCCGGGCCGCATCGTGGAAGCCGCCCTCATTGTCGATGTCGGTGAAGGGGTAGTCGAAATCGGAACCCTCGCTGCGGCCATGGACGATGAAGGGAATGCCAAGCGTGTTGACCAGCGCCACCCGCCGGTCGGCCGGGCGCGGCGAGGAGATGTAGACGGCGTCGACCTGTCGGTTGGCGACGATGCGGCGATAGGTGGTTTCCTGGTCGTCGGCATCGGCCGGCGACAGCACCAGGTCGAGTTCGTGCGAGCGGGCATAGTCGCCGAGGCCGGAGAGGAATTCGACGAAATGCGGGTCGATGTCGACGGAGGCGCCCGTCGGCAGGACATAGCCGATCATGCCGGTCTTGCCGGTCGCCAGCCGGCGCGCGCTCGGGTTGGGCCGGTAGCCGTGGCGCTTGGCGGCATCCACTACGCGCCGGCGGGTTTCCTCGTTGACCTCCGGATAGCCGTTGAGCGCACGGCTTACAGTTGTCTGCGACAGGGCCAGCATATGAGAGAGCTGCTTCAGGTTCACTGGGAGGCCTCCAAGCCTCAAAGCGCTTTTAATTTTTAAGCCACGCGCGCCACAATGGGCGCGGCCGAGCTGGTCGACCATACGCACTGGTCCGGCCAGTTTGAAGCTTAATACGCTGCTGCACCGCCGTAAAACTGTGCTGCAGTGCACTTCACCAAGTCTTGCGGCCCGAAATTAAATCGATTAGCCCACCGCCCTCTTGACTTCCAGCCGATTCAATGGCGAGATCAAAACGACCAAAGCGCTTTGGAAGACTCTTCGAAAGGTTGCGGTTCCTTTCTGAACGAGTCACAGTCCTGCAGCGTCGGCGGGCGGAATGGAGGTTCCGTCCGGGTGTATGTGTCCACACTGGGAGGAATACCGATGAAGAAGATGCTTCTGCTTGGCGCAGCGTTTGCCACGCTCGCCTTGTCCCTGCCGGCGCAAGCCGAACTGAAGTTCAAGCCCGGGGAAGACAAGCGCTTCAACTGGGCCAATTACGAAGAGCTGAAGAAGGTCGATCTCAAGGGCGAGACGCTGACCATCTTCGGGCCCTGGCGCGGCGAGGACGAAGGCCTCATCCGCACTGTTCTCGAATATTTTCAGGAAGCTACCGGCGCCGAGATCAAATACTCCTCGTCGGAAAATTACGAACAGCAGATCGTCATCGATACCCAGGCCGGCAGCCCGCCCAATATCGCCGTACTGCCGCAGCCGGGCCTGATCCAGGATCTGGCGTCCAAGGGCCTTTTGACGCCGCTGGGCGACGACACCGCCAAATGGATCAAGGACAATTACGGCGCCGGCCAGTCATGGGTCGATCTCGGCACCTTCAAGGACAAGGACGGCAAGCCGGGCTTCTTCGCCTTCCCCTACAAGGCCGACGTGAAATCGCTGGTCTGGTACTCGCCCGACAATTTCGAGGAAGCCGGCTACAAGGTTCCCAAGACCCAGGAAGAGCTCGCCGATCTCGAGAAGAAGATCATCGCCGACGGCGGCACGCCGTGGTGCATCGGCCTCGGCTCAGGCGGCGCTACCGGCTGGCCGGCGACCGACTGGGTCGAAGACATCATGCTGCGCACCCAGGCGCCCGACGTGTATGACAAGTGGGTAAAGAACGAGATCCCGTTCAACGATCCGGCGGTGGTCAACGCCATCGACATTTTCGGCAAGATCGCGACCGACGACAAGATGGTCGACGGTGGGGCCAAGGCGGTTGCCGCGACCGACTTCCGCGATAGCCCGAAGGGCCTCTTCTCGGTGCCGCCGAAATGCTACCTGCACCATCAGGCATCATTCATCCCGACCTTCTTCCCGGAAGGCACAAAGGTTGGACAGGACGCCGACTTCTTCTACTTCCCGCCCTATGCATCCAAGCCCGAGCTCGGCACGCCTGTGCTCGGCGCCGGCACGCTGGCCATGATCACGAAGGACTCGAAGGGTGCACGCGCGTTCATCGAATTCCTGAAAATGCCGCTGGCGCATGAAATCTGGATGGCCCAGGGCGGCTTCGTCACGCCGCTCAAGTCGGTCAACAAGGATGCCTATGCCAGCGACGCGTTGAAGAAGCAGGGCGATATCCTCGCCAATGCCTCGACCTTCCGCTTCGACGGTTCGGACCTGATGCCGGGCAAGATCGGCGCCGGCGCCTTCTGGACCGGCATGATCGATCTGGTCGGTGGCAAGTCGGCGCAGGATGTCGCCACCGACATCCAGAAGAGCTGGGACGCTATCAAGTAGTCAGCTGGCAAGCAATCAGCCGGCAAGTAACCACTGCCAAGTAATCAGCCGCTTTGGCGGCAAATTCAGGACTTCCTCCACAGACTGGGTCCGGGCCGCTATGGCCCGGATCCGACCGGCGCCTTACGCCGGACCGATTTGCGTTCGTTCGTTTCAGAATAACTTAAATCGGCGCAAAGCCACATCGCCAGGGCTGTTCAAGGCCCGGCCGATCATGCGCAGGGAAGAGGGACCCATGGCTGCTCAAATGTTATCGGCCATTTTTGTCATCATCATCGGCGTCGGCGGCTGCGTCGCCTATTTCTGGGGCGCCAACAAGCTGGTCGACCTGATATTCCCGTCGCGCGGCGTGGCCGGGGCTGCGGCCATCGACAATCTGCGCCGGCAAGGACTGGTCCGTCCGTGGCTGTTCGTCGGCCCGGCGATGATCATCCTCACCGTCTACCTGATCTATCCGGTGGTGGCGACGCTCTGGCTGTCCTTCCTCGACCGCGGCGGCCAGCATTTTGTCGGCTTCGCCAACTATGAATGGGCGTTCGGCGACCGCGAGTTCCGCAACTCGATCCTGAATAACATCATCTGGCTGGCGGTGGTGCCCGCCGCCTGCACCTTTCTAGGGTTGATAATCGCCGTGCTCACGGACAAGATCTGGTGGGGCACAATCGCCAAGAGCCTGATCTTCCTGCCGCTGGCGATCTCCTTCGTCGGCGCCAGCGTGATCTGGAAATTCATCTACGAATATCGCGGCGAGGGCCAGACGCAGATCGGCCTGCTCAACGCCATCATCCAGTATTTCGGCGGCCAGCCGCAGGTCTGGATATCGCTGCCGTTCTGGAACAATTTCTTCCTGATGATCATCCTGATCTGGATCCAGACCGGCTTTGCCATGGTCATCCTGTCTTCGGCGTTGCGCGGCATCCCCGAAGAGACGCTTGAAGCCGCGGTCATCGACGGCGCCAATCCGTTCCAGATCTTCTGGAAGATCATGGTGCCGCAGATCTGGGGCACCATCGCCGTGGTCTGGACGACGATCACCATCCTGGTGCTGAAAGTGTTCGACATCGTGCTGACCATGACCAACGGCCAATGGAACAGCCAGGTGCTGGCCAATCTGATGTTCGACTGGATGTTCCGCGGCGGCGGCGATTTCGGCCGCGGCGCCACCATCGCCATCATCATCATGATCGCGGTCATCCCGATCATGGTCTGGAACATCCGCCAGGCGAACAAAGAGACGGGAGGACATTGAGATGGCCGTCGCGACCGGAAAGTCCTTTGCCAGCCGCTTCGGCGTCCACATCGCCGTGCTTGTCTTCGTCGCCGTCTGGACCGTGCCGACGCTCGGCATCCTGGTCTCGTCGCTGCGCGACAAGGACCAGATCATCGCCTCGGGCTGGTGGAACTCGTTCTCCAGCTCCAGCCAGACTGAAGCCGGCCGCCTGCCGCCGGCCTCGGCGCAGGTCGAGAAGGACGGCAAGTTCGTGCTTGCCGGCAATATCTTCGGCGACGGTGCTGCGCGCAACATCAGCGCCTTCGGCGTCAAGTCGGCGGCACCGACGCAATATCCGGCCGGCACCACTGCCGATCTCGGCGACGGCGTGACCTTGCAGCTCAATGCCGACGGAACGTTCGTCATGAGTTCGCCCAAGGCTTTCGAAGGCGACCGTGGCCAGCGCGTCTATTACGCCTCGTCGGCGCCACCGAAATTCACCACCGACAATTACAAGACCGTGCTGTTTTCGGAGGGCATCGGCCGCTCGTTCATAAACTCGCTGACCGTCACCATCCCGGCGACGGTCATCCCGATCCTGATCGCCGCCTTCGCCGCCTATGCATTGGCGTGGATGCGTTTTCCCGGCCGCGCCTTGCTGATCGCCACAATCATCGGCCTGCTGGTCGTGCCGCTGCAGATGTCCTTGATCCCGCTTTTGAAGATCTACAACGGCGTCGGCATCTTCTTCGGTGTGCCGTCGAAAACCTATCTCGGCATCTGGCTGGCGCATACCGGCTTTGGCCTGCCCTTCGCCATCTATCTCCTGCGCAGCTATATTGCCGGCCTGCCGCGCGAGATCATGGAATCGGCGCGCATAGATGGCGCCAGCGATTTCGAAATCTTCGTCAAGATCGTGCTGCCGCTGTCCTTCCCGGTGCTGGCGTCCTTTGCAATCTTCCAGTTCCTGTGGGTGTGGAACGATTTGTTGGTGGCAATGGTTTTCCTAGGTACCGAAGGGGACCAGATCGTGCTGACCGCGAAACTCAACGCGCTGCTCGGCTCGCGCGGCGGCGACTGGGAAATCCTGACGACATCGGCCTTCGTCACCATTATCGTGCCGCTGATCGTGTTCTTCTCGCTGCAGCGCTATTTCGTCCGCGGGCTGCTGGCCGGCTCGGTCAAAGGAGGTTGAGACTTATGCAAGCCGCTTTGAAGGCGACCTCGAAGCCCGATCTCGCCGTCGATCGCGACTGGTGGCGGGGCGCGGTGATCTACCAGATCTATCCGCGCTCCTATCAGGACTCCAATGGCGACGGCATCGGCGACCTCAAGGGCATCATCCGCAGGCTGCCCTACATCGCCTCGCTCGGCGTCGACGCCATCTGGATTTCGCCCTTCTTCAAGTCGCCGATGAAGGATTTCGGCTACGACGTCTCGGACTATTGCGACGTCGACCCGATGTTCGGGACGCTCGCCGATTTCGACGCGCTGGTTGCGGAAGCCCATCACCTCGGCCTCAAGGTGATGATCGACGAGGTGCTGTCGCACACCGCCGACAACCATCCATGGTTCAAGGAGAGCCGCGCCAGCCGTAGCAATCCCAAGGCCGACTGGTATGTCTGGGCCGACGCCAGGCCGGACGGCACGCCGCCCAACAACTGGCTGTCGATCTTCGGCGGCTCGGCCTGGCAGTGGGACACCAGCCGCCAGCAATATTATCTGCATAATTTCCTGTCCGAGCAGCCGGACCTCAACTTCCACAATCTGGAAGTCCAGGACGCGCTGCTCGACGTCACCCGCTTCTGGCTGGAGCGCGGCGTCGACGGCTTCCGCCTCGACACCATCAATTTCTACTTCCACAGCCAGGGGCTGGAGAACAATCCGCCGCTGCCGCCCGAAGAGCGCAACGACCAGACAGCACCTGCGGTCAATCCCTACAACTACCAGGACCATATCTACGACAAGAGCCGGCCGGAAAACCTTGCCTTCCTCGAACGGTTCCGAGCGCTGCTCGACGAATATCCGGCGGCCGCCGCGGTCGGCGAAGTCGGCGATTCGCAGCGTGGGCTGGAAGTGGTCGCCGCCTACACCGCCGGCGGCAAACGCGTCCACATGTGCTATTCCTTCGATTTCCTGGCGCCGGAAAAGATCAGCGCCGCCAAGGTGCGCCAGGTGCTGGAAGCCTTCGGCAAGGTCGCCAGCGACGGCTGGTCGTGCTGGGCCTTTTCCAACCACGACGTGATGCGTCCGGCCTCGCGCTGGGCCGCCGACGAGGCCGACCCGGCCGCCTATCTGAAGGTTATCTCGGCGCTGCTGATGTCGCTGCGCGGTTCGGTCTGCCTCTATCAGGGAGAGGAGCTTGGGCTGGGCGAAGCCGAGTTGCAGTTCGAGGATCTGCAGGACCCCTACGGCATTCGCTTCTGGCCCGAATTCAAGGGCCGCGACGGCTGCCGCACGCCGATGGTGTGGGATGCAACCGCCAGCAATGCCGGCTTTTCGACGGCCAAGCCCTGGCTGCCGGTGCCGGGCAAGCACTTGTCGCAAGCGGTCAATGTTCAGCAGGGCGACGCGGCCTCGCTGCTCGAGCACTACCGGCGCTTTCTCGGTTTCCGCCGCCAGCATCCGGCCCTGGCCAAAGGCGACATCGAGTTCATCGAAAGCGAGGGCGACACCGTCGCCTTCACCCGCCGTGAGGGCAATGAGCAGATCGTCTGCGTCTTCAATCTGGCCAGCAAGCCGGCCGAGGTCGATCTCGGTGGTCAGGCGCTGCTGCCATTGGCCGGGCACGGTTTTTCGGGACAATCCGGCACAGGTTCCATCCGCCTCGGCGGCTACGGCGCCTGGTTCGGGCGCATCGACTGAGTTTTTGACGAAACTGGATTTTTTGAGGAAATCCAGGTTCTCTAGGGAAATCACTGGGAGGAAATTATGGCCGATGTCACGCTGAGACAGGTGAAGAAATCATACGGCAATCTGCACATTCTCCACGGCATCGACCTCGACATAAAGTCGGGCGAGTTCATCGTCTTCGTCGGCCCGTCGGGTTGCGGCAAGTCGACCTTGCTGCGGTCCATCGCCGGGCTTGAGGAGATCACCTCCGGCGAGCTGAAGATCGCCGGCGAGGTGGTGAACGACGTGCCGCCTTCCAAGCGCGGCATTGCCATGGTGTTCCAGTCCTATGCGCTCTATCCGCACATGACCGTCTACGACAACATGGCCTTCTCGATGAAGATCGGCAAGGAAAGCAAGGCTGAGATCGACAAGCGGGTGCGGCAGGCCGCCGAAATCCTGCAGCTGACCAAATATCTCGACCGCCTGCCCAAGGCGATGTCGGGCGGCCAGCGCCAGCGTGTCGCCATCGGTCGCGCCATCGTGCGCAATCCGAAAGTGTTCCTGTTCGACGAGCCGCTGTCGAATCTCGACGCGGCGCTGCGCGTCGCGACCCGCATCGAGATCGCCAAGCTCAAGGAATCGATGCCTGCCACGACCATGATCTACGTCACCCACGATCAGGTAGAAGCGATGACGCTCGCCGACCGCATCGTCGTGCTGAAGGATGGCCATATCGAGCAGGTCGGCACGCCGATGGACCTCTACAAGAAGCCCGGCAATCTGTTCGTTGCCCAGTTCATCGGCTCGCCGGCCATGAACATCCTGCCGGCGACAATCGACAGGACGGGCAACCCGACAATCGTCAGCCATGTCGGCGGCCGCAAGGCAACGGTGCCGATCGCAACGCCGGCGTCAGCAAAGGGTGCGGCAGTCAGCTTCGGCGTGCGGCCGGAGGATCTGTCGGCCGCCACCGGCGCGGAATATCTTTTCGAGGGCGTTGTGGACTATGTCGAGCAACTCGGCGAGGTGCAGCTTGTCTATGTCGATATCGGCCGCGCTGACCTGCCGTTGGTGACCAAGCTGCCCGGCAATGTCGAGGTCAAGCGCGGGGCAAAGCTGCGACTGACCGCGGATGCCGGGGACCTGCACATCTTCGACGCCGATGGGCACTCCTTCTCGCTCAAGCCGGTGGAAGTGAAGGCGGCTTGAGATAGCTGCGTCGTACAGGCAGTAAAAACGCGCGGCGGGCCAGGCCCGCCGCTCTTTTTTTAAGCTTCGGCTGTTAGTTGTTGCCGAACCGATCCCTGTCGCTGCTCTGAGGAACGAACTTCTGTTGGTCGTTCGACGAGTTCAGCAGCTTGTAGACCGCCGAGTTGGTGCCGGTCGACGAAGTGCGGGTGGTGTCGACGGCAGCGGCCGGCTGGTTGGCGCCATTGGAGCCATAATTGTCGCTGCCGGCAAAGGCAGCGCTCGAAACAGCCAGAACGGCTGCGGCGGCGAGAACGATCTTCTTCATTTTAGTCTCCTGAATTTTTCTGATGCCGCCAGCTGCAGCGAATAAGCCCGCCACGTGCTGGAAACCGGCTTTTAGCGGCCGAAAAGGTTACGGTCGGCACCGTGGGCAGGCGCCTGCTCGGCTGGAGCCGACTTCTCAACCGAAGCCGTATGGCCACTATCGGTCGACGTAATCGCAGGCTGGTTGGCGCCGTTCGAACCGTAGTTGTCGCTGCCGGCGAAAGCGCTGCCGGAGATGGCCAAAACGGCGGCGGCAGCAAGGATGATCTTTTTCATTTCAAATACTCCTGAATTTTTTGGGATCCCGAGAGCGACGGGTTAGCCGCCCTTCTTTGGTCGGGATCAGCGATTGCCGTAGAGGTCGCGGTCGGCGCCCTGAACGACAGGCTGCTTGTCAGCGTGCGCCGGCTTCTGAATGGAAGCCGTATACGAGCTGTCGACCGAGACGGCTGGCTGGTTCGCACCATTGGAACCGTAATTGTCGCTACCGGCGAAGGCGCTGCCGGTGATCGCCAAAACGGCTGCGGCAGTGAGGATGATCTTTTTCATTTTTAGTACTCCAGTTTGTCTGTCCGTCTAGCGGCGTGTCTTGGGAGGAATTCGCGTCGTTCGGACAGCCCCGATGTGGGAAAGCCATAGGCTGGTTTCCAATCACGAAGTTGTTCCGTGTGGACCACGGTCCTGCACCTTGAAATTGTGCCAGGAAGTTCCTCTATGGTCATTTATCGCATTGTTTTCAGTTGCTTATGTCGAACCGAGTGGTTCGCTCCGGTGTCGGTTTCCGGGCCGTCGTTCACACCGTCCTGCACGCATTGTCAACAGAAACGAACCGTTCGGTTCGATTAGAGATTGCTAATAGTAACTTTTCGATACCGTTGAGCCCTTTTTGCCCCCGATCGAACTGGATCCGCAGCGATTCGAAACGGCGATGATGGCGTCGCAAGAAACGTCTCAGCTCTTTGACCGGCGCCGGGGGGCGTATGCCGCGCGTGTCGCGCCGCATGGATACGATGTCGCTTTCATGCCGACGTCGCGATCGCTGCCGTGATTAGATGATCGCATCTCAGGTGCCGCTTCGTGACGACGCAGCGGAGAATTGGGAAGCCGGTCAGAATCCGGCGCTGCCCCCGCAACGGTGGTGGAGTTGAAGTCGCAACGGGAGACCACTGGGCAAGAGCCTGGGAAGGTGTCGCGATGGTCCGCAAGGACAACTCCAGAGCCCGGAAACCAGCCCGAGACGCATAGACTCGACTGATCGCGGTGGGCGGTCAAGAGGTGGATAGTGCATGTCCGGCGCCGCGCCGGCCTGCGTCCGATCCTTCCTCCATCACCACCAAGTTCAGTCCTTAAACCACGAGGACAGAACTATGGATACGCGCAACGACATGCTGAGGCTCCTGAACGGCCGCAAGCAAGGCTTTTCGCTGGAACAGCCCTTCTACACCGACCCGGACTATTTCAAGCTCGACATGGAGCTTATCTGGTATCGCGACTGGCTGTTCATCGGCCATGATTGCGAACTGCCGAAGCCCGGCAGCTATATCACCGTGCAGATCGGCGATTATCCGGTGGTGCTGGTCCGCGACCAGAAGGGCAACATCAACGCCTTTCACAATTCCTGCCGCCATCGCGGCAGCCGTGTCTGCAACACTGAGAAGGGCATGGCGGCAAAGCTTGTCTGCCCCTATCACCAGTGGACCTACGAGCTTGACGGCCGGCTGCTGTTTGCCCGCCAGATGGCCGACGGTTTCGACAAGAGCCAGTTCGGCCTGAAGCCCGTCGCCTGCGAGAGCGTCGGCGGCTACATCTTCATCTGCCTGGCGAAAGAACCTGCCGACTTTGCGCCGATGCGCGCCATGATAGAGCCCTACCTCAAGCCGCACCGGCTGAATGAAGCCAAGGTCGCCTTCGAGAGCACCATCATCGAGAAGGGCAACTGGAAGCTGGTCTGGGAAAACAACCGCGAATGCTATCACTGCGCCGGCAATCATCCGGAGCTGTGCAAGACATTCCCCGAAGCGCCGACGGTGACCGGCGTGCAGGGCGCCGACAGCGATCCGGAGATGCTGGCGCACTGGGCGAAATGCGAGACGGCGGGCCTGCCGAGCAAGTTCCGCATCGATCCGGCCGGGCAATACCGCGCCACCCGCGCGCCGCTGCTGCGCGATGCCGTCAGCTACACGATGTCGGGAAAGCGCGCGGTGACGAAGAACCTGTCCGACACTGTTGCCGCCGACCGCATCGGCACCTTGATGCACTACCACTATCCGACGACCTGGAACCACATCCTGATCGACCATGCGGTCACCTTCCGGGTGCTGCCGATCAGCGCCACGCAAACCGCGGTGACGACCAAGTGGCTGGTGCACAAGGATGCGGTCGAGGGCGTCGACTACAACCTTGAAGAGCTCACCCACGTTTGGACCGAGACCAACGACCAGGACCGCCGCATCGTCGAGGAAAACGCCTTCGGCATCCTGTCGCCGGCCTATGAGCCCGGCCCCTATTCGGAGCTGCATGAGGGCGGCGTGATCCAGTTCGTCGAATGGTACGCGGCCTTCATCGGCCCGCGCCTTGCCGAAGGCGGCCGGCCGGCGCTGCGCAACGTCGCGTGAGCTGGAGCAGGCGAGGAAGGACCGGAGGATGAATGCGATGACGGATCTTGGGCTCTATCGCCATCTTGACCAGATGGCGCCGTGGAACGATAGGCTGCAGGTGCTGGAAGTGATCGGCGTCAGCGACGAGGCGCCTGACGTCAAGACCTTCACCTTCCGCTCCGACAACCAGACCTGGTTCCGCTACAAGCCGGGCCAGTTCCTGACGCTGGAACTGCCGACACCGGACGGGCCGCTGATGCGCACCTATACGCTGTCGTCGTCACCATCGCGGCCGTTTTCGATCGCGGTGACGGTCAAGGCGCAGGCCGGCAGCATCGGCACGCGCTGGATGTTCGACCATCTGGTGCCCGGTTCGCATGTCAAGGCCTACGGACCGGCCGGCGACTTCTCGTTGCACAGCCACCCGGCGGCCAAATACCTGTTCATTTCCGCCGGCTCCGGCGTGACGCCGATGATGTCGATGCTGCGCTGGCTGAACGACTGCGCGCCATGGACCGATGTCGGTTTCGTCAACTGCGCGCGGCGTGCCGAAGAGATCATTTTCCGCAAGGAACTCGAACTGCTCGGCGGCCATATGCCCGGCCTGTCGCTCGGCTTCATGATCGAGGAACGTTCCAGCCGCGAGGGCTGGTACGGTCATATGGGGCGCATCGACGCGATCCGGCTGCCCTTGCTGGCTCCGGATTTCCGCGAGCGCGAAATCTTCTGCTGCGGCCCCGATCCGTTCATGCGCGCCGTGCGCGGCATGCTGGATGCCGCCGGCTTCGACATGACGAAATACCATCAGGAGAGCTTTGCCGCGCCTGTGATGGAGGAAATTCCGGCGCCGTTTGCCTCCCCGGTCGAGGACGGCATCGCTGCACCTGTCGAAGCCGTGACGCCGATCCGCTTCTCGCTTTCGGAGGTCGATGCCGGCTGCGTCGCCGGCCAGACCGTGCTGCAGACCGCGCGCAGCTCGGGCGTGCGGATTCCCGCCGCCTGCGAGTTCGGCCTGTGCGGCACCTGCAAGGTGAAGAAGGTCTCCGGCGAAGTCGAGATGAGCCACAATGGCGGCATCCTCGACCACGAGATCGATGACGGTTTCATCCTTGCCTGCTGCTCGAAACCGTTGTCGGCGCTCGAAATCGAGGCTTGAGCGGCGCCGATATCACCGCAACGGTCGCCGACGCAGGCGTTGTGTTCGAGGGTCTTTGTCTTGCCAAGCATGGGCCGAGTGATTTAGACGCACTTAGGAAGGGCTTGGCAGACCGCGAAACCGGCGCATCCCTTCATGGGCGCATGGGACGGGGGACAGAGCGATGCAACAGCGGGTCTACGCGGTCGCAAGCAAGGACATCGTTTTCGAATCATTCGATGGCGAAGCCGTCGTTCTCGATCTTTCGAACGGCAAGTATTTCGGCTTTTCCAATTCCGGCAGCCGGGTCTGGCAGGCTTTGTCGTCCGGCGTCGCCACTGAAGCGCTGGTCGGAGCTGCCGCGGGCGCCGCAAAAATAAGCCTGGCCGACCTCGAAAGCTTCGTTGCCCGACTGCTCGATTTCGGGTTGCTTGCGCCAGCCGAAACACCGGCGCAACCGCTTTCAGGCGAGCTGTCGGCCGCGCTTGCTGCCAGCAATGAGCCGCTCAAGGTCGAGGTCCATGACGACCTTGCCGATCTCATCATTGTCGACCCGATCCATGAGGTCGAGGAACCTCTCGGCTGGCCGGCGGTGAAACAGGCATAATCGTTTCCCTCTAAGCGCGTCGCGTTTGAACGGACTCAGGCGACGCGCTTAGATCTTTGATTTTATGCATATCGTCGTCTCAAAACCGGGGCCGCCCCGAGCGACATGCATCAGGCGACCCGGCGCAATTCTGGACGCTGAACAACCAACACATGCCTTTGATCACGCTGCAAACCCTGCCGGATTATGCCCGCCATGTGCTGGCGGCCGCGGAAAGCGCCGCCGCCTTCTATCCCGTTGCCGCCAGCGTCCGGTTGCCGGGGCTGGACCTGAGTGTCCATCTCGACCATGGCACGCTGGCAGATACCATCGGCCATGCCTTCATACCGGCTCCGGGCAATCCGTCTGCATCTGACGGCTGCCGCATTTTCGTCGCCCACCCGGGCATCGATGGCGTCCCCGCCCCGGGCACCTGGGGCCGAGGCGATTACAACCATCATGCCTTTGCCAACCGGCTGGAAGAGGCCGGATTGCGCGGCAGCTACTATCATGACCTCGACTTCTGGCAGTTCCATGATCCGCAACGCCATGTCGGGGCGCAGCTGATGATGTCGGCCAAGGCCTTTCCGCCATGGGAACAAGGGGCGCCGCTGCGCGCCTTCCTGCATTGGGAATATGCGGCGCGCGGCATGCGGCTTACCCATGCCGGCACGCTGGGCATCGATGGCAAGGGCGTGCTGCTGGCGGGCTCTGGCGGAGCCGGCAAATCGGGAACGGTCGTCGCCGGCCTGCTCAATGGGCTCGATAGCGTCGGCGACGACTATGTGCTGATCGACCGGACCGAGGGGGTGACGGCCTATCCGCTGTTTGCCACGCTCAAGCAGGATCCGGAGGGCTTCAGGCGGCTGAAGCTGGAGGAGCGGCTAGAGTCGTACCAACCGCTGAACTGGCAAGGCAAGCATGCCTTTCACATCGACGAGATCGCGCCTCGACCAACTCCTGCAAGTCTGGACATTATTGCTTTGATAGTGCCCCATATCAGGGGAGGTGCGAGAAGCTCGGTCATGCCCGTATCGCGCAAGGATGCCATGATCGCCTTGGCCCCGTCAGGAATCGTGCAGATGCCGGGCGAGCGGGAAGCGGGCTTTCGCTTTTTCAGCGAGCTTACCCGCGATCTGCCATGCTACCGGCTGTCGCTGGGGACCGAGCCGCGCGAGATCGCCGGCACGATTGCGGATTTCGTCCTTCGGGGCGCTGCATGAAGTTGAGCATCATTGTGCCGGTGTACAATCGGGAGATCTATGTCGTTTCGACGTTGCGGTCCCTGCTCAGGCAACGCGACGATGCCGATCTCGATATCATCGTTGTCGACGACGGCTCGACGGACAGCTCCGTTGAAGCAGTCCGCGCCATCATGCGGGAAGCGTCGTGCATCCGCCTGTTCCAGCAGGCCAACCAGGGCGTGGCCAACGCGCGCAACACAGGGCTGAAGCAGTTGCTGCCGCAAACCGAACTGGTGTCGTTCCTGGATTCGGACGACGTCTCGCCGGCTGGACGATTCAAGGCTGGCCTACCCCTGTTCGCGGCCGACCCTGCGCTCGAGCTGACCTACTCGCTGATGACGCGCGTCGATCTCATGGACGACGAAACCCTGCAGCCGGCACCGGGCGGCGCAGGTCCCACCGTGCGCGGCGTCAGCCTTAGCGCCGGGATATTCCGCAGGGCACTCATCGACCGTACCGGTGCTTTCGACGAGGAGTTCCGGCAGGGCGAAGACGCCGACTATCTGCTGCGCATTTTCGAAACCAGCCCGAAGCACATTTTTCCCGACACCGTCGCGGTATACTACCGGCGCCACCCCGGCAATTTGACCAAGCAAAGGGATGTGGCGGTGCGCGAATATCTGCGTGTAATTCAGAAATCCTTGCGGCGGCGCAAGGCCGATCCGTCGCGGCGCCCGGTCGAGGGGCTTTTCGAGATCAGGCGCCCGGCAGAGTGGTGAAAGAATGAACAGATCACAGCCTGGAATGCGTGCGTGAAGCTGAGCGTGATCATGCCGGTCTACAACCGCGAACGCCATGTCGGCTCGGCGCTGCGCTCGCTGCTGAGGCAGCGCGATGCCGCCGATCTCGACATCATCGTTATCGATGACGGTTCGACCGACAGTTCGGTGGCGGTCGTGCGCTCGCTGATCGCGGAGGCGCCGTGCATTCGCCTTTTCCAGCAGCAGAATGCCGGGGTGACGCGGGCACGCAACGCGGGCTTGCGGCAATTGCTGCCGCAGACCAGGCTGGTATCGTTTCTCGATTCGGACGACATTTCCCCGCCGGGCCGCTTCAAGGCGGATCTGGCCTGTTTCGACGCAGACCCCACCCTCGAGCTGACCTATTCGTGCATGACGCTGGTCGACGACATAGATGACGATACGCTGGAGCCGACAGCCGACAGCCACTCGGTGACGGTTCGCGGCATTCACCTGTCTCCCGCTATCTTCGTCCGGCGGTTGGTCGAACGCATCGGCAGCTTCGACGAGGATTTCCACCAGGCCGAGGACACCGACTATTTGCTGCGCACTTTCGAAAGCGGGCCGAAATTCACGATGCCCGACACTGTTGCGCTCTATTACCGGCGCCATCCCGGCAACATGACCAGGCAGGCCGATGTTCCTTTTCGCGAATTCATGCGCGCCATCTACAAGTCGATGAAACGGCGCGAGGCCGACCGCTCCTTGCACCCTGTCGACGGCATCTTCGATTTCAAGGAACTTGCGAATTGGCGTTTCCTGTGATGGCCAGCTACGGCGTCGTCATTCCGGCCTTCAACGCGACCGCCACCATCGCCGAGACGCTGCGATCGGTCGCGGCCCAGACGGTCCAGCCCGACGCCATAATCGTCGTCGATGACGGCTCGACCGACGATACGGTCGCGGTGGTCAATTCGCTGGGCATGCCGGTGCAGGTGTTGCGCCAGGACAATGCCGGACCAGGCAGCGCCACCACCAGGGGCATCGCCGCGCTGGCGACGCCCTTCGTCGCCACGCTCGATGCGGACGATCTGTGGCTGCCGACCAAGATCGAAAGGCAGCTGGAGCATTTCGAGCGGTTTCCCGCGACGGCAGGAGTCTTTGCCCACTGGCGGACGTTTCGCGATGACAAGCCCGATGTGCAACAGGACGTGGCCGTGGCGGGCTGGTCGCGCACGACGATGATGATCCGCCGGGAGGTAGCCGAGGCCGTCGGTCCGATCATCGACCCGCAAGGCGGTCGCGGCGACATGGTCGACTGGATCGCCCGTGTCCGCGAGGCGGGCTTTGCGCTTGCCATGCTCGACGATGTCCTAACCTTGCGCCGCATCCGGCCCGACAGCATGTCCTATGGACGCGACCCCGTGCGCGACCGCGGTTATGTCGAAGTCGTAAGGCTGGCCATGCAAAGGCGAGCAGCGAAAAAGGCGAGCGCCGACTGATGGCCAATGCCATGCGCCGTATCGGCCGTCGGTTTCCGGACTATGGTTGGTCATGGCCCACTGGCGGCCTCGACCAGTTGCTGAAGGCCGCATTGCTCCCCGATGAAGAGGCGGCCGGGGCCTATGCGGCGCGCTGGCTCGACGAGAACGATATCGACCATGCTGCTTTCCGCGAGCATCGGCTGCTGGCCGCGATCTCCGACAGGTTCGGCCGCAAGCTCGCTGGGCATCCGGCCTATCCACGTCTTGTCGGCCTGCAAAAGATGCTGTGGACCAAATCGCGACTGGCTGCGCGCGAGGCCGAGCCGGCGCTACAGGCCATGATCGACGCCGGCTGCGCGGTGATGCTTATCAAAGGCGCCAGCCGCATCGCCGTCAACGCGTCGGCGCAGCGCGGCCGGGTGGCGCATGACATCGACATACTGGTGCGCTCGCAGGTCATGATTGCCGCCTTCGATGTGCTTAGCGAACGCGACTGGCAGATCGCCACCGGCGTCAGTCCGCAATATCTGCGCACCAGGCTGGCGTCCTTGCGTTCGATGAATTTTTTCAAGGGCAGTTTCGGCGACATCGACCTGCACCAGCTCGCTTATGACGGGTCGCAGCAAAGCGCGGAAGATGATCTGGCGATCTGGCAGCGGGCGCTGTCAGCCGATTTCAATGGCGTCCGCGTGCTTGTGCCCTCTCCGGCCGACCGCATGGCGCTCGCCATCGCACATGGCGGCCTCGATGCCCACACCCACAGCGACTGGCTGGTCGACTGTGCGGTCGCCATCGAGAGTGGCGCAGTCGACTGGGGCGTGTTCGCCGACATCGTCGCCAAGCGGGGCCTCGCCGTCGCCGCGGCGGTGGCGCTCTCCTATCTCTGCCTGGAGATCGGCATTGCGGTGCCGGAGGCCGAACTTGCAAAGACGATTGAGTTGGCCGACCGCGCCGGCCTGTCGCGCTGGTCCTCGGTGCTGCAGGCCAAGCCGCGCACCGATTTCGGCGGCCTCGTTTGGCTGTCGCGCGGCTTTGCCAAGCAGTTGCGCCTCAAACGCAAAAAGGGCCGCCTGCAGCAGCCGACGCCCGCCGTCTGGCGCGGCAGGCCGACATTGCGCAAGGCAAGAGCGACGTCGGCGCCGTTTGCACTTTCCCAGCCCCTGCCGCGTCCGGACAGGACTGGAGCGATGGTGCTGGACGTCACCGTCAGGATCGTCGTTCCACCAATCCGGCGCCGCATTGAGATGGAAATCAATGCCGGCGGCGGCCATGTCGCCCGCCTGCGTTCCATGGTGATCAGCCGCGCCGGCGGCGGACGTGTGCTGCGCTTTCGCGGCAAGGTAACGGTGGACGACACCGGCCGGCCTCTGGTGATCGAGGCACGGCCATCGCGCCAGTTCCGCAACTGGGACAATGAGGCCGAAGTCGCCGCCTATGGCGCGCTGCCGTTCCAATTGCTGTCGGCAAGGTTTTCACCCACCTGAGAGCGGGTGGCTGTTTCCATGAAACGGTGAACCACTGTGGCCCTCTCAGACGCCATAGCGCTCGGTGCGGATGATTTCCGCTGATATGCCGGCGTCGATCAGCGCCTGGGCAGCCGCCGAGACGAAGGCGTTCGACCCGCAGACGAAGGCGAGCGCCGGCGGCCGCGGCAGCCGCGTGAGCGCCTGCATGACCATTGCCGTGTCGATGCGCCTCGAATAGTCGGACGGGCGCCGTACGGCCTCGCGCGTCAGCGTCAGCACCAGCTCGAACCCGTCGCGGCGGTCACCGAGACCGATCAGCTCGTCGCGGAAGATCACCTCGTCCCAGACCCGCACCGAAAACATCAGCGCCACCGGCACCGCCGATTTGCGCAAGGTTCGATGCCGCACCATCGCCATCAGCGGCACCACGCCGGAGCCGCCGCCGACCAGAAGCAGCGGCCCGCCATCCCCATCGGACCATACGAAATGGCCGCCGAGCGGCCCGCGCAGTTCGATCTCGTCACCGACCGCGGCGATGTCGTGGAAGAAGGGCGAGACTTCACCGTCGTCGAGCTTCTCGATCGCCAGCTCGATCGTGGCGCCGCTCTCCGGCGCCGAGGCGATGGAATAGGAGCGGCGCGCCTGGTAGCCGTCAGGCGCCGTCAGCCTGACGTCGACATGCTGTCCGGCGCGATAGGCGAATGGCCGTGACAGCGCGAAAAAGAAACTGGTGACGCGTGGCGTCCGCTTTTCGATCCGGGTGATTTTCGCCGTCTGCCAGGGAGATTGCGGCGCTTCGCTCATGGATCGCCGCTATAGCGCTGCTCGCGCCACGGGTCGCCATAGATGTGATAGCCGCGCAATTCCCAGAAGCCCGGCTCGTCGCGCTCGGTGAACTGCAGCCCGTTCAGCCATTTAGCCGATTTCCAGAAATAGAGATGCGGCACCAGGAGCCGCGCCGGGCCGCCATGGTCGGCAGTGATTGGCTTGCCTTCATAAAGCAGCGCCACCATCGCCTTCCCCGCGGTGAGATCCTTGGCCGGCACGTTGGTGGTATAGCCGTCATAGCCATGCGCCAGCAGGAAGCCGGTCGGCGCTTCGATGCCTGCATCGGCAAGGATGTCGTCGACCAGCACGCCTTGCCAGGCGGTATCGAACTTGGTCCAGGCGGTAACGCAATGGATGTCGCGCGTCATCTTGGTCAAGGGCAGCGCGTTGAACTCGGCCCAGTTCCATTTCTTGATCGGGCGCGGCCCGTGCTTGAGCGTGAACGACCAGTCCTCGGTGCGCACGCGCGGCGTCGGCCCCGCCGACAGCACCGGAAAGCCCTGTTCGAGATACTGACCGGGCGGAATGCGCGCATCGGTCTCCGTCGGAGGCTTTCGACCGGAGGAAAAACCGCGAGTGACCATCGGACTGTCCGTTTTTAGCAGGCCATTGCCGGCCTGCCGTAATGTTCTCGAAGATGTCGCGGCGGGCAACAGGAATTTTGGCGGGGCCGTGCGGCAGGCCTGCCGATCGTTCAGCGAGCCCGCCGCATCATGACTCAACCGGCGGCGAAGGGTACGGCGACGAAGATTTGCGCGTCGCCCCGGTCGACCAAAAGCAGCACCGACTTCCGGCCCGATCTGCCGGCCTCGGCGATCGCCTGGTTGGCTTGCCGCGCATCCCGCGGGCGACCGGTCGACGGCGACGATGACGTCGCCCGGCTGCAGGCCGGCATTGGCAGCTGCCTTGTCCGGATTGACGCGCTCGACCACGGCGCCACGCTGGTTCCAATCCCAATGTCGTCAGAGGCCTCCGGTGCGCCTGAGATAGGCTGTGGCGATCTCGCGCATCCGGTTGCCGTCGAAGCTCGGCCCATGGCCGCCATGGCCGAGGCGAACAGGCAGGTCAAGGAGCCGCTGCATGGTACGGCGATAATCAGGCCGGGAGGAATCCGGCAGGTCGTCGATCAGCGTGGAATCGTAGATGGCGTCGCCGGCAAAGAACAGGCCGTCTGCCTCGTCGAACAAAGCGATCGAATCCGGCGAATGTCCGGGCAGATGCAGGACGCGGAACTGCCGGTCGCCGAGGTCGACGATGTCGCCCTCGTCCAGCGTGCGCGTCAGCGGCGCCGGCGGAATCTTGTAGTCGGCCGCCGTCCAGCCCGGCGCCGGCAATTTCGAAACGGCGCCGTCGAGATTACAAAACATGTAGGCGTAGGTCACCTGATCGTTCATGGTCTCGAAATGCTCGGCACTGTGCCGCGGCCCGGCGCGCAGCGGAAACTCGTGCAGCGAGCCGACATGGTCGAGATGGATGTGGGTGGCGACAACGATGAGCGGCTTGCCCTCGGGCGTGTCGATCTCAGGCGCCAGCGGGCAGATGCCCATGCCGGTGTCGACCAGCAGGTCGGCGTCGCGTCCCCTGAAATGCCAGATGTTGGCGCGCACGAAATCATGCACGAACGGCTCGGTCAGCATCGTCGTGCGGTCGTCGATGATCGTCTTGCCGAACCAGTCGCCGACAACGCGCTCGCCACCAAAACGGGTGCCGCCAAAACGGCCGCCCATCAGACGAAGGGCTTTCCCACCTTGTATTTTTCCGGCACCAGCCGCTTCAGGTAAGCCATGCCCGCTTCCGACAGCTGGTTGACATCGGGCTTCATGAAATCGTCGGGCATATGGCGCGTCTTGCCGGCGACGTTCTTCAGCGGCACCTTCTTCAGCAAGGTTTTCGTGCCGTCATATTGCAGCGCCACCGAGCCACCGCCTTCGCCGGCAACGGCAACCGCGAAGGCGCCGGCGTCGAAAGCCTCCTGCGCGTCGACGGCACTGATCGAGCCGACATAGCCGCGCGGCATGTAGCCAAGCGCATCGACGCGGGCGCGCTTGCCCGGCAGGCCTTCGGCGAGCGCACGTTCCAGAGCTGACGGCAGGTCGCTGCCCGACAGTTTGACGTTGCCATGCGCGTCGCGCTCGAGCTTGTCCGGCGGCACCAGGCTTTCGACCAGCGCCTTGCCGTCGGCGGTGCTGACACCTTCGGAGACGGCGACGATGCAGCGCTTGTGGCGGTCGAGCGTGGCGCGCACGTCGTCGATGAAACCGGCGGCGGAGAATGGCCGTTCCGGCACGTAGACCAGATGCGGGCCGCTGTCGGGATCGAGCTGCCAGGCTGCAGCCGCCGCGGTGAGGAAGCCGGCATGCCGGCCCATGACGATGCCGACATAGATGCCGGGCAATGCGCGGAAATCGAGATCGACGGACAGGAAGGCGCCGGCGACGAATTCGGCCGCCGAGATGAAGCCCGGCGTGTGGTCGTTTTCCTCGAGGTCGTTGTCGATGGTTTTTGGCGCATGGACGAAAGCGATGCTGCCGCCGGCGGCGTCGGTCAGGATCTGCTGCGTGCCCGACGTGTCGTTGCCACCGATGTAGATGAAAGCGTCGGCGCCGGCCTTCTTCAACCCGTTGAGGATGACTTCGCAATAGGCAGCGTCGGGCTTGTCGCGTGTCGAGCCGAGCGCGGCACTCGGCGTGCCGGCGATCAGCCGCAGCCGGTCCTCGGGGATGGCGGAGAGGTCGACATAGTTGCCGTCACGAATGCCGCGCACGCCGTGGAGCGAGCCCAGCACCTTGGCGCCGGGATGGCGCTTGCGGACTTCCAGCGTGGCCCCGACAACCGTCTGGTTGATGACGGCGGTCGGGCCGCCGCCCTGTGCGATGACAAACGTTCCAGCCATGCTCGATCTCTCCCGGCGCTGTGGTTTTCAAGGCACCTTGGCCTAGCTTGCCGCATCGCGCAACGGGAGTTTCCAGCGGCGCCAAACCGCCGCACAGGATCAGACGACCACGACCGGGTTCTTCTTGGAAACGCGGCTGTAGAGGTCGATGATATCCTGGTTGATCAGGCGCACGCAGCCCGACGACATCGCCTGGCCGATGCTCGCCCATTCCGGCGAACCGTGTATGCGGTAGCCGGTGTCCTTGCCGTCCTGGTAGATGTAAAGAGCGCGTGCGCCGAGCGGGTTGGTGAGGCCACCGGGCTGGCCGTTTTGCCACTTCACCAGTTCCGGCTTGCGCTGGATCATCTCCGGCGGCGGCGTCCAGGTCGGCCATTCCTTGCCGTACTGGATGTTGGCGCGGCCGGACCAGCGGAAGCCGTCCTTGCCGATGCCGACGCCGTAGCGGATGGCGTCGCCGCCCTCCTGCACCAGATAGAGCTTTCGCTCCTGCAGATGCACGACAATGGTGCCGGGCGCCTCGCCGGTCTCGTTGACGACGATCTGGCGGCGGAACTCCGGCTTGACCTTCTGATAGGGCACCGCCGGCACTTCGAAGCCGCCATCGTTGAGCGAGGCGTACATGACATCAGGGCCGGTGACGTTTTTGTCGACGCTGATCGCCGGACGGATCGGCCGCACCGAGCCGGTGACCGTGTCATCCAGCTGGAATTGCGGCAGCTCGAGCGTCGAAGTGCTGCAGCCGGCCATGCCGAGCAGCGTCATGGCGCCGGCCCCTGACAGGACGAAGCGGCGGGAATAGAGATGTTCGGTCTCGTTTGCGTCGCCATTTGCTGGCGGCGTCACATTCTGCGGCAACTCACGCATGCACCCAACCCTACGCTGTCGGCGGGAAACACGGTCCGGCCGGATGGCAGGCAGTTTCGCCAAACATGGTTGAAAAAGGGTGAAGGCCCAACGACCGGTCTTAAGCCTGTGCCGCCAATAGCCGCAGCGATCTGGCGAAATGGTCCGCCGTGCATTTTTGGGAGAGGGCTCTTTACATTCCTCCGCACACGAGGATTTATCCTTTTCTTTGCGCTCAAGGAGACAAAGATGTCGTTCGAAAACTGGGCCGCCTTCGCCGCCGCCTCCACCGTTCTGCTCATCATTCCCGGCCCGACCATTCTTCTGGTCGTGTCCTATGCGCTGGGCCAGGGCTGGCGCACCGCCTTGCCGATGGCCGTCGGCGTGGCGCTGGGCGACTTCACCGCCATGACCCTGTCGATGCTGGGCATCGGCGCGCTGCTGGCCGCGTCGGCGACCGTGTTCACCATTCTGAAGCTGATCGGCGCCTGCTATCTGGTCTATCTCGGGGTAAAACTGTTTCGCGCCGGCGGCGCGCTCAAAGCTGAACCGCGCACAGATGCCGTCTCGACCGCCAAGATGATGGCGCACGCCTGGCTGGTCACCGCACTCAACCCGAAGAGCATCACCTTCTTCGTCGCCTTCCTGCCGCAGTTCCTCAACCGGGAAGCCGATTTCTGGACACAGATGCTGATCTTCGAAGCGACCTTCCTGGCGCTCGCCTTCGCCAATGCCTTCGGCTACGCGCTGATCGCGGCGCGCGCCCGCAACGTCGTACGCAACCCCAAGGCGATCCGCATCTTCAACCGCACCGGCGGCACGCTGCTGGTCGGCGCCGGGATCGCCACGGTGGCGATGCGCTCGGGCAATTAGGAACTGCGGAGCATCAGGGCCGATATGGCAGTAAGAGATCCATTCGGCCTAATGTTTTCGGGCGCGACCGAGGCCGGGTTTTCACCCTACAGCCAGGCCGTGCATGAATTGCAATGCTTCGTCGGCGACCCGGTCGGCTCCGTTGACCGCGCCATATCGGCGGATCCCGGTTTCGTCATGGCGCATGTCTTCAAGGGGTATCTGTTCGGCCTCGCCACCGAACGCGAGGCAATGGCGGTCACCCAGGCATGCCATGCTGCGGCACTGCCGCTTGCCGCGACGCCGCGCGAACAGGCGCATGTGGCGGCCCTTGGCCACCTTGCCGAGGGACGCTGGCATGACGCCGCGCGCCTGCTCGAAGATATCGCCATCGACAACCCGCTCGACGCGGTGGCGTTGCAGGTCGGCCACCAGATCGACTTCTTCACCGGCAATGCCCGCATGCTGCGCGACCGTATCGGCCGCGCGCTACCGTCCTGGCAGAGCGGCATGCCAGGTTATCACGCCATTATCGGTATGCAGGCCTTCGGTCTCGAGGAGATGGGCGACTATGTCAGAGCCGAAAGTTTCGGCCGACAGGCGATCGAGATCGAGCCGCGAGACGGCTGGGCGCAGCATGCGGTCGCCCATGTCATGGAGATGCAGAGCCGGCAACGGGACGGCATCGCCTGGATGCGCGCCAACCCCGAGGCGTGGACGAAGGAAAGCTTCCTGCAGGTGCATAATTGGTGGCATCTGGCGCTGTTCCACTACGATCTCGGCGAGACCGACGAGGTGCTCAAGCTCTATGACGGGCCGATCTATGGCGAGCGTTCGACGCTGGCGCTGAACATGGTCGACGCCTCTGCGATCCTGTGGCGGCTTTATCTCGGCGGTGTCGATGTCGGCGACCGCTGGGCAGCGCTCGCTGCCAACTGGGCGCCGAAGGCTGGAGCCGGCAATTACGCCTTCAACGATGCGCATGCGATGATGGCATTCGTCGGCGCCGGTCTCGAAGCGCCGGTCAAGATCTTGCTCGAAGCCCAGCACGAGGCGATGCGCGGCAGCGACGACAACGCCGCCTTCACCCGGGATGTCGGCCAGCCACTGACGGAAGGCATCAAGGCATTCGGCGAGGGCAATTACAGCGAAGCGGTGCGCCTGATCCGACCGATCCGCGCCATTGCCCATCGCTTTGGCGGCAGCCACGCCCAGCGCGATGTGATTGATCTCACGCTGATCGAGGCGGCGTTGCGCGCCGGCGACACGGCGCTTGCCTGGGCGTTGACGGCCGAGCGCGCACTGGTCCGGCCGGACAGTCCGCTGTCGGCGCTGTTTTCGCAACGCGCCGCCAATTTGTCAGAGAATTGACCCGCGGCGGATCTTGTTTTAAAAACTGGCAAGCCAGATTTTTTCGAGACCCGAAAAAATTAATGGCAATGGGAGGAATGCATGTATCTCGGCCTCGATCTCGGCACGTCGGGCGTCAAGGCGCTGTTGATCGATGCCGGGCAGAAGATCATCGGCTCCGGCCATGCTTCGCTTGACGTATCGCGGCCGCATCCCGGCTGGTCCGAACAAAACCCCACGGACTGGATCCGCGCCTGCGAGACGGCCATTGCTGAGCTGAAAGCCTCGCACCCGAAAGAGCTTGCCGCGGTCAAGGGCATCGGCCTTTCCGGCCATATGCATGGCGCCACCTTGCTCGATGCCGGCGACCAGGTGCTGCGCCCCTGCATTCTGTGGAATGATACGCGCAGCCACGCTGAGGCCGCGGCGCTCGATGCCAACCCGCGCTTTCGCCAACTCACCGGGAATATCGTCTTCCCCGGCTTCACGGCGCCGAAACTCGCCTGGGTGAAGAACAATGAGCCCTCCGTCTTCGCCAAAGTGGCGAAGGTGCTTTTGCCGAAGGATTTCCTGCGGCTGTGGCTGACCGGCGAGCATATCTCAGAAATGTCCGACTCGGCCGGCACCTCCTGGCTCGATGTCGGCAAACGGCGCTGGTCCCCCGAGTTGCTTGCGGCGACATCGCTCGACGAAAGGCAGATGCCGTCGCTGGTCGAAGGCACGGAGAAGGCTGGAGCCTTGCGCGCCGAACTGGCCGCCAGCTGGGGCATAGCATCGGGCACCCCGGTTGCCGGCGGCGCCGGCGACAATGCTGCTTCGGCCTGCGGCATGGGCACGGTCGGCGCCGGCCACGCTTTTGTGTCGCTGGGCACATCTGGCGTGCTGTTTGCTGCCAACGCTTCCTACCTGCCCAATCCGGCAAGCGCGGTGCACACCTTCTGCCATGCCCTGCCCAACACCTGGCACCAGATGGGGGTCATCCTGTCTGCGACCGACTCGCTGAACTGGCTGTCGGAGATTTCAGGCAAGAAGGCCGGCGAATTGACCGCCGAACTTGGCGATGTGCTGAAAGCGCCGAGCGGGGTGTCGTTCCTGCCCTATCTCTCGGGCGAGCGCACGCCGCACAATGATTCCGCCATTCGTGGGTCCTTCACCGGACTGGCGCATGAATCCGGCCGCGCGGTGCTGACGCAGGCCGTGCTTGAAGGCGTCGCCTTCGCATTCCGCGACAGTCTCGAAGCCTTGAAGACCGCCGGAACGGATTTGACGCGGGTGACGGCAATCGGCGGCGGCTCGCGCTCGCGCTACTGGCTGAAGGCGATCGCTACGGCGCTGCAGGTGCCCGTGGACATTCCGGCCGACGGCGATTTCGGTGCTGCCTTTGGCGCGGCGAGGCTTGGTCTGATCGCGGCGACAGGGGCTGATCCGCTGGCGGTGTGCACGGCGCCGAGGACGGATGCGACGATCGAGCCGGATGCTGCGCTTGGCGGGGCGTATGCCGATGCCTATCAGCGCTACCGGGCGCTGTATCCGGCGATCAAAGGCGTGACCGCGTGAGTCGGCGCGAGGCACCCCCCTCTGCCCTGCCGGGCATCTCCCCCGCAAGGGGGGAGATCGGCAGCGTCGGCGGGTATGCCAGTCTTGTAAGGTGGGTCATTAGCGAAGGCGTGGATGCCAGCCAATCTCCCCCCTTGCGGGGGAGATGCCCGGCAGGGCAGAGGGGGGTGTCTCGCGCCACCCTTAATCGATCACTGCGCCGGCACCTTGTCCAGAAACCCGGTGACGCTCTTCAGGCGCCCATTTTCGATAACACCGATATCGGTGCCTTCGATAACCGACGGCACGCCTTCCGGCCCAAGATTCCACGAGAAGCGGATGCGGTCGCCAAACCCGTCCGGCGTACCCTTCAGCGAGAACCGGAAGCCGGCGAAGCGCTGCTGTACGCCGTCGATCAGCCCAGCAACGCCGGCGTGGCCGTCGCCCTGCATGAGCGGATCGCGGTAGCTGACGTCTTCGGTGAAGGTGGCCTTGAGCAGTTCGGCACGGCGATCCGCATCGGCCTCGTTCCAGGCGGTGATGTAGTTCTCGGCGATCGTGTTGAGGTCGGTCATGGTCTGTCTCCTTCGTTGAGTGGCTTTGACACGAGCCTTTTCACCCCAAGCGAGAGCGAAACCAATTACGCCTGAGGTAATCAGGGCGAACTATTCGAGAGAGGACAGAAATCATGAGCAGCGGATTTTTCGGCGACATCAAAGCGATCAAGTATGAGGGGCCGGATTCGACCAATCCGCTGGCCTACCGCTTCTACAATCCCGACGAGGTGGTGGCCGGCAAACGGCTGGAAGACCATCTGCGCTTCGCCGTCGCCTACTGGCATTCTTTCGCCTGGCCGGGCGGCGATCCCTTTGGCGGCCAGACCTTCGACCGGCCCTGGTTTCCCAAGGCTGGCGGCATCGACACGATGGAGCTGGCCAAGCTGAAAGCTGACGTCGCCTTCGAGATGTTCTCGCTGCTCGGCGCCCCCTATTTCTGCTTCCACGACGCCGACGTGCGGCCCGAGGGAAAGGATTTCTCCGAAAGTGCCGCGCGGCTCGACGAGATCGCCGACTATTTTGCCGCCAAGATGAAGAAGACCGGCGTCAAGCTGCTCTGGGGTACGGCCAACCTGTTCTCCAACCGCCGCTTCATGTCGGGCGCCGCCACCAATCCCGATCCGGACGTCTTCGCCTATGCTGCGGCGACGGTGAAAAGCTGCATCGACGTCACCAAGCGGCTGAAGGGCGAGAATTATGTACTGTGGGGCGGCCGCGAGGGCTATGAAACGCTGCTCAACACCGATCTTGCCCGCGAGCAGGAGCAGGCCGGGCGCTTCCTCAGTCTCGTCGTCGACTACAAGCACAAGATTGGCTTCAAAGGCACGATCCTGATCGAGCCGAAGCCGCAGGAACCGACCAAGCATCAGTACGACTACGACGTCGCCACGGTCTACGGTTTCCTCAAGCGCTTCGGGCTGGAGAAGGAAGTGAAGCTCAACATCGAGCAGGGCCACGCGATTCTTGCCGGCCATTCCTTCGAGCACGAGCTGGCGCTGGCCAATGCGCTCGGCGTCTTCGGCTCGATCGACATGAACCGCAACGACTACCAGTCGGGCTGGGACACCGACCAGTTCCCCAACAATGTGCCCGAGATGGCGCTGGCCTATTACCAGGTGTTGCAGGCCGGCGGCTTCAAGACCGGCGGCACCAATTTCGACGCCAAGCTGCGCCGCCAGTCGCTCGACCCGCAGGACCTGCTGATCGGCCATATCGGCGGCATGGATTCCTGCGCACGAGGCCTCAAGGCAGCCGCCAAGATGGTCGAGGACAAGGCGCTGTCGGGTCCGCTGGCCGAGCGCTATGCCGGTTGGAACACGGCCGAGGGCAAGGCGATGCTGTCGGGCAAGCGCTCGCTGGAAGACATCGCCGAGCGCGTGGTGAAGAAGAAGATCGAGCCGCAGCCACGCTCCGGCCGCCAGGAGTTGCTGGAAAACATCGTCAACCGCTACGTCTGAGGGCGGAAAGCCGATTCGTTGTGCTCAAGGGTGGCTGGATAACATTCCGGCCGCCCCGGAATGGGGTTTGCGCAAGACCCTATCCGACGACAAGGGTTTGCCCTTTGGCGCCCCTCAATGACCTCGCTCTTGCCTTCAAACTGCCGTCACGTATCTCGTATAAGGATGCGGTTGTGGCGGGTGAAAAGGAAGGAGGCGAACCGATATGCAGCATGAACGCGAAATCGACGCCCTGCTCTCATCCGGCGAGACCGGATCGATCATCGACCGGCTGATGGCGCTGCCGCGGCCGACCGACAGCGTGAAAAACGAATGGGATCGTGCTGTCAGCAGCCGATTTGAAGTCCGTCTGGCGAGGCAGATGCGCTCGCAGATGGACGCCGGCAGCGATCGACAGAACGCAGCCTGATCTCCCTTTGTCTGTGCATGTCGTAATCCCAAAACCGCGACACACTTTTGGGCGACATGCATCAACCTCGGCGCAGCCTGACCGGGGCTTCGCCGAACGCTCTTGAAAACGCTCTGGAAAATGCCGCGGCGGACGAGAACCCCGTCCGCCCGGCAATATCCGCCATGGCGATCCGCGTGTCGACCACCAGCCGCCGCGCCGCGCCCAGCCGCAGCCTGAGATAATATGCGCCCGGCGTCTCGCCGATCGACTTGCGAAAAATGCTCTCCAATGTCCGCGCCGTCACCCCGGCGCGTTTTGCCACCGCGTCGATGGTCAGCGGCTGGTCGACATGCGATTCCATCAGCCGGATAGCCTGCGCCAGACGCGGGTCGTAGCCGTCGAGCCGGCCGAGCGAGACCAGCGGCTGCGCGTCGGTCGCGGCGCGCGCCTGGTCGTAGATGAAGACGCTGGCGACATCGAGCGCGACGGCCATGCCGAGCCGGGTGCGGATCAGATGCAGCATCAGGTCGAAGGTCGGCGACGCCCCGCCCGAGGTGAACACCGGTCCGTCGATGACGTAGCGGTCCGGACGCACGTCGACGCCGGGAAAGGCGGAGGAAAAATCCTCCATGTCTTCCCAATGGGTGGTGGCGCTGCGGCCTTCGAGGAGGCCGGCGCGCGCCACCAGCCATGTGCCGGCCTCGACGCCGCCGCAGGCGCGAGCCGCGCGGGCCGCTCGCCGTAATCCGGAAAGCAGAGCCGATGTCGCGTAATTCTGGGTGCCGAAGCCGGCGACGACGACAAGCACGTCGGTCGGCTCGGCCGCATCGAAGCGGCCCCTGACCGCCACCGGCAGGCCGCATGTGGTGACCGGCGCCTCGCCGGTGACCGAGACCAGTTTGAAATCGAACAGCGTCTCGCCGGAGATGCGGTTGGCGGCGCGCAGCGGGTCGACGGCCGACGCCACGCACATGATGGACGAGCCTGAAAACACCAGCAGCGTCACCTTGAGCGGCGATCGCTCAGCGCGAAAGATGGTCGGTTTTTCGCTTTTGATCATGAGACCTTCGTAATTCGCAAAACAGTTTCCGGCAAGTCGGGCATTCTTGGGGTCTGTTTCTATGGGAGGAGATGACCATGCCGCTCGCGATGAACCGTGAGGTTTTCATTACCTGTGCCGTGACCGGGTCCGGCGGCTCGCAGGACCGCTCCCCGCATGTTCCACGCTCGCCCAAGCAGATCGCCGATTCTGCCATCGACGCGGCCAAGGCCGGTGCCGCCATCGTCCACTGCCATGTCCGCGACCCCGAGACCGGCAAGCCGCGCCGCGATGTCCATCTCTACCGCGAAGTGACGGACCGCATCCGCGCGGCAGAAGTCGATGTGATCCTGAACCTGACCGCCGGGATGGGCGGCGACATGGTGTTCGGCTCACCGGAAGCGCCGCTGCCGCTCAATGAAAAAGGCACCGACATGGGCGGCGCCACCAACCGCATGGAACATGTGCGCCAGTGCCTGCCGGAAATCTGCACGCTGGATTGCGGCACCATGAACTTCGCCGAGGCCGATTATGTCATGACCAACACGCCCGGCATGCTGCGCGCCATGGGCGGCATGATGACGGCGCTCGGCGTCAAGCCGGAGATCGAAGCTTTCGATACCGGTCACCTCTGGTTCGCCAAGCAGCTGGTCGAAGAGAAAGTGCTCAACGCCGACGCGCTGGTGCAGCTCTGCATGGGCGTGCCGTGGGGTGCGCCAGACGACCTCAACACCTTCATGGCCATGGTTAACAACGTGCCGCCGACCTGGAACTGGTCGGCCTTCGCCATCGGCCGCAACCAGATGGCCTATGCAGCCGCTGCAGTGCTCGCCGGCGGCAATGTCCGCGTCGGTCTCGAAGACAATCTCTGGCTCGACAAGGGCGTGCTGGCCACCAATGCGCAGCTCGTCGAGCGCGCGGCCAGCATAGTCACCAATCTCGGCGCCAGGATCCTTGGGCCGGAGGAAGTGCGCAGGAAGCTCAACCTGACCAAGCGGGCGCCGATCGCAGCGGCGGCTTAAGCGGAGGTTGACGATGGCTACCGTCAAATTCACCGCGATGAAGGATGGCGACAGGCAAGACTACGAGTTCCTAACCGCCCATGAGATCGACTATGCCGCCAAGACCGGCGAGCGGCTGCTCGACGCTTTGGTGCAGCTCGACGAAGGCCTGTCCGGCTACAAGATCACCCGGCTCGGCCATTCGCTGCAGGCGGCGACTCGTGCCTGGCGCGACGGCGCTGACACCGACTGGATCGCCTGCGCGCTGCTGCACGACATCGGCGACATCTACGCACCGTACAATCACGACGAATACGCCGCCTCGATCCTGAAACCTTTCGTGCGCGAGCAATGCACCTGGGTGGTGGAAAAGCATGGCGACTTCCAGCGGCTCTATTACGCGCATCATCTCGGCGGCAACCGCCATGCTCGCGACCGCTTCGCCGGCCATGCCTATTTCGACGATTGCGACCAGTTTTGCGAACGCTGGGACCAGTCGAGCTTCGACCCGGACTACGACACGCTGCCGATCGAATTCTTCTGGCCCTTCGTGCTCGAAGTCTTCGCCCGCAAGGCCTACGACCCCTCCGTGATCCGCTCCGGCGAGCGCGTGCCTCTCATCGACCCCGAAACCGCCAAGACAAGAACCGGAGCCTGACCATGAGCATCATCAACAAGGCAGCCGCCATTGGCGGCGGTGTCATTGGCGCCGGCTGGGTGGCGCGGCTGCTGCTCAACGGCATCGACGTGTCGATCTTCGATCCCGATCCGGAGGCATCGCGCAAGGTCTCGGAAGTGATGAAGGGCGCGCGCCGCGCCTACAAGCAGATGGTTCCAGGCGGCCTGCCCAGGGAAGGCAGACTGACCTTTGCCAAGACCATCGCCGAGGCGGTGGCCGACGCCGATTTCATCCAGGAGAGCGTGCCGGAGCGGCTCGACCTCAAACACCGCGTGCTGGCCGAGATCGACCTTTATGCGCCGGCGAACGCCATAGTCGGCTCGTCTACCTCCGGCATCAAGCCGACCGACATGCAGGTCGCGATGAAGAAGCATCCGGAGCGTCTGGTTGTCGGACATCCCTTCAACCCGGTCTACCTGCTGCCGCTGGTCGAGATCGTCGGCGGCGAGCAGACGTTCCCCGAAGCGATCGAGGTTGCCAAGGAAATCTATGCCTCGATCGGCATGAAGCCGGTGGTGATCCGCAAGGAGATCGAGGCCTTTGTCGGCGACCGCCTGCTGGAGGCGGCGTGGCGCGAGGCGCTGTGGCTGATCAAGGACGGCATCTGCACGGTCGAGGAACTCGACGACATCATGCGCTATGGCTTCGGCCTGCGCTGGGCTCAGATGGGCATGTTCCAGGTCTACCGCGTCGCCGGCGGCGAGGCCGGCATGCGCCACTTTATGGCGCAGTTCGGGCCGTGCCTGAAATGGCCGTGGACCAAGCTGATGGACGTCCCGGAGTTCAACGACGAGCTGGTTGATCTGATCGCCACCCAGTCGGACGACCAGGCGCATGGCCTGTCGATCCGTGAGCTGGAAAAGATCCGCGACGACAATCTGGTCGCGATTATGGATGCTCTGTCGAAACAGAACAAAGGCAAGGGCTGGGGCGCCGGCGCCTTGCACAAGGACTATACCAGGCAATTGGCCAAGCTGGCGGCGAAGAAGCCGGCCGCATCCAGGGCCGCCGAGAAGTCCAAGGCATCCAAGCCGGTAAAGAAGGCGGAAAAACCGAAGAAAAAGAAGAAGGGCTGAAGACCATGGATTTCGGGCTGTCGGAGGAACAGAAGCTCATTGTCGAGACGACGCGCGCTTTCGTCGAGAATGAGCTTTACCCGCATGAACGCGAGGTCGAGCGCACCGGCGTGCTGCGCCGCGAGTTGATCGAGGAGATCAAGGTCAAGGCAATCGAAGCCGGGCTCTATGCGGCCAACATGCCGGCCGATGTCGGTGGCGCCGGCCTCGATACGGTGACTTGGCTGCTCTACGAGAAGGAACTCGGCCGCGCCAACTATGCGCTGCACTGGACCTGCGTCGCGCGCCCCTCCAACATCCTGCTCGCCGGCACGCCCGAGCAGCGCGAAAAGTACCTGTTCCCGTGCATCCGCGGCGAGAAGTGGGACTGCCTGGCGATGACCGAGCCCGGCGCCGGCTCCGACCTGCGAGGCATGAAGGCGACCGCGGTGCAGGACGGCCACGACTGGGTCCTTAACGGCACCAAGCATTTCATCTCCCATGCCGATCTTGCCGATTTCGCGATTTGTTTCATGGCTTCGGGCGAGGAAGAAACGCCGCGCGGCAAGCGCAAGGAGATCACCGCCTTCTTCGTCGACAAGGGCACCAAGGGGTTCACCGTGCGCGACGGCTACCGCAACGTCTCGCATCGCGGCTACACCAACGCCATCCTCGAATTCGACGATTGCCGCCTGCCGGCAAGCCAGGTGCTGGGTGAGGTCCACAAGGGCTTCGACGTCGCCAATTCCTGGCTCGGCGCCACGCGCCTGCAGGTCGGCGCCACCTGTCTCGGCCGCGCCGAGCGGGCGCTCGGTCATGCCATCGAATATTCCGCGCAGCGCCAGCAGTTCGGCCAACAGATCGGCAAGTTCCAGGGCGTGTCGTTCAAACTCGCCGACATGGCGACCGAATTGAAGGCGGCGGACCTGATGGTGTTCGAAGCCGGCTGGAAGTACGATCAGGGCACCGTCACCGATCAGGACATGGCCATGGCGAAGCTGAAGGCTACCGAAATGCTCGCCTTCGTTGCCGACGAAGCCATCCAGATCCATGGTGGCATGGGGCTGATGGACGACCTGCCGTTGGAACGCATCTGGCGCGACGCCCGCGTCGAGCGCATCTGGGAAGGGACGTCGGAAATCCAGCGCCACATCATTTCGCGGGCGCTGCTGCGCCCGTTCGGGGCATAACCCATGCACAAGCTTGAGCGTCTGTTGCGCCCAAAATCCATCGCGGTGTTCGGCGGGGCCCAGGCCGCCGCCGTCGTCGCCCAATCGATCAAGATGGGCTTTGTCGGCGAAATCTGGCCGGTGCATCCGAACAAGGACGAGGTCGCCGGCCGCAAGGCCTATCGCTCGGTCGCCGAATTGCCCGGGGCGCCCGACGCCGCCTTTGTCGGCGTAAACCGGCATCTCACCATCGAGGTGATCAAGGCGCTGGCCAAGCGTGGCGCCGGCGGCGCCGTCTGTTTTGCCGCGGGCTTTCTTGAGACCGAGGCCTATGACGATGACGGCGAGCGGCTGCAGGCCGAACTGGTGGCTGCCGCGGGCCAGATGCCGATCATCGGGCCGAACTGCTACGGCCTGATCAACTATGCCGATGGCGCGCTGCTATGGCCCGACCAGCATGGCGGCATCAGGCTGCCCGAAGGCGCCAAGGGCGTCGCTATCATCACCCAGTCCTCCAACATCGCCATCAACATGACGATGCAGAAGCGCGGCCTGCCGATCGCCTTCCTGATGACCGCCGGCAACCAGGCGCAGACCGGCCTCTCCGAAATGGCGCTCGGCCTGATCGAGGACGAGCGCGTCACCTCGCTCGGCCTGCACATCGAAGCCTTCGATTCGGTAGCCGGCTTCGAGAAGCTGGCGGCGCGGGCGCGCGAACTGAAGAAGCCGATCATCGCCATGAAGGTCGGTCGCTCCGAACAGGCGCGGCAGGCGACGGTCTCGCACACGGCATCGCTGGCTGGCTCGGACGCTGCCTCGGGCGCTTTCCTGCGGCGGCTCGGCATTGCCCGCGTCGATTCCATCCCCGCCTTCATCGAGGCGCTGAAGCTGCTGCATGTCACCGGGCCGCTGCCCGGCTATCGTCTGTCGTCGATGAGCTGCTCCGGCGGCGAAGCCTCTGTCATGGCCGACAGCGCCGAAGGCCGCTGGGTCAATTTCCCGGAGCTCACCAGGAAGCACCGCGCCCATGTCAAATCGACGCTCGGGCCGCTGGTCGCGGTCGCCAACCCGTTGGACTATCACACCTTCATCTGGAACAACGAGCCGGCGATGACCGCAACCTTCACCGCCATGGTGTCGGGTGGCTTCGACCTCAACATGCTGGTGCTCGACTTTCCACGCCCCGACCGCTGCTCGGTCACCGACTGGTGGGCGACGCTGCGCGCCTTCGAATCGGCGCTGAAGACCAACAAGGCGCATGGTGCGATCGTCTCCTCGCTGCCGGAGAACCTGCCGGAGGAATACACCGCCGAACTGATGGCGCGCGGCATGGTGCCGTTGTTCGGCATCTCCGAGGCCATGGATGCCGCAGGTGCGGCAGCCTTCATCGGCTGGGCCTGGGCCGAGCCGCAGGCGCAGTCTATCGACACGTCGGCTGCAGGTGCGGCCGGAGGTGACCATGTCACCCCTGACGAGGCCGAAGCCAAGGCGCGGTTGATCAAGGCCGGCTTGCCTGTGCCGAAGGCAGAACGTGCCGCCAATGCTGTCGAGGCCGTCATCTCATCGATGGCGCTCGGCTTCCCGGTGGCGCTGAAGGCGCTCGGAGTCACCCACAAATCGGAAGTCGGCGCGGTCAGGCTGAACCTCAAGGACGCCGAATCCGTGAGCACGGCGGCGCATGATCTGCTGCCGCTCGGCACCGGCCTCTATGTCGAGCGCATGGTGCGCGACGGCGTTGCCGAACTGATCGTCGGCTTCACCCGCGACCCGATGTTCGGCGCCGTCATGACGCTGGGCACCGGAGGCGTGCTGGTCGAGCTGTTGCGCGACAGCGTCACGCTGATGCTGCCGGCGACGCGCGACGACATCGAGGCGGCCCTGCGTGGCCTTAAACTGTTTCCGCTGCTGGACGGCTATCGTGGCCGGCCCAAGGCCGATGTCGGGGCTGCCATCGACGCCATCGCGGGCATTGCCGGCTTCGTGCAGACGAATGCCGGAGAGATCGAGGAACTCGACATCAACCCGCTGATCGTCTGCGCCGAGGGCAAGGGCGCCTGGATCGCCGACGCGCTGCTGGTGCTGGGAGAGAAGAAGAATGTCTGACGTCATTTCCACCCGCCGCGAGGGCACCATCATCGAGGTCACGCTCGACCGGCCCAAGGCCAACGCCATCGACCTCAAGACCTCGCGGCTGATGGGCGAGACCTTCAAGGCGTTCCGCGACGATCCCGGATTGCGCGTCGCCATCGTCAAGACCGCCGGCGACAAGTTCTTCTGCGCCGGCTGGGATTTGAAGGCAGCCGCCGGTGGCGACGCGGTCGACGGCGACTATGGCGTCGGCGGTTTTGCCGGCCTGCAGGAGCTGCGCGACATGAACAAGCCGATCATTGCCTGCGTCAACGGCATGGCGGTGGGCGGCGGCTTCGAGCTAGCACTGTCCTGCGACCTCATTTTCGCCTCCGACCATTCCTCCTTCGCCCTGCCCGAAATCCGCGCCGGCACGCTGGCTGATGCCGCGACGATCAAGCTGCCCAAGCGCATTCCCTACCATGTCGCCATGGACCTTCTGCTCACCGGCCGCTGGATGGATGTGGCGGAAGCGCATCGCTGGGGCCTGGTCAACGAAGTGCTGCCCAAGGACAAGCTCGAGGAGCGCGTCTGGGAGATCGCAAGGCTGCTCGCCAGCGGCCCGCCGCTGGTGTTCGCCGCGATCAAGGAGACGGCGCGGGTGGCGGAGGCGCTGACCTTCCAGGACGCGATGAACCGCGTGACGCGCCGGCAATTGGCGACGGTCGATGCGCTGTATGGCTCGGAGGACAATATGGAAGGGTTTCGTGCGTTCGCAGAAAAGCGCGACCCGGTGTGGAAGGGGAAGTAACCTCGCTTACGATGGCGTTCCTTCACACCCCCCTCTGCCCTGCCGGGCATCTCCCCCTCAAGGGGGGAGATTGGCAGTTCGGACTTCACCGCTCATCCACAAACGTTGGTGATTGGCCAAAGCCTTCGCGACATCTGATCTCCCCCCTTGAGGGGGAGATGGCCGGCAGGCCAGAGGGGGGTGTCCGGGCTCGATCTATCCAGTCGGCGCAGCCAGCATGACCGACTACAAAACCCTCATCGACGCCGAGACCTGGGCCTTCATCGAGAAGACCAACTCCTACTATCCTCCCGACACGATCGACTACACCATCGCCCAGCAGCGTGCGATCTATGACAGGATGTGCCGCGAGTTTTTTGCCGGCTATCCCGATGGCGTGACGGCGGAAACGACAATCATTGCCGCCCACGACATCCCGATCCGCATTTATCGCAGCACGACACCGGGCCATGCCGCGATGGTGCTTTACATCCATGGCGGCGGCTTCATCCTCGGTGGGCTGGACAGCCATGACGATGTCTGCGCCGAGCTGTGCGCCCGGACCGGCTTCGAAGTGGTCTCCATCGACTACCGGCTGGCGCCGGAGCATCTGCACCCGGCCGCCTTCGACGATGCGCTGCATGCCTTCGAATGGGCGGCCTCAAACTACGACTGCCCTATTTTGCTCTGCGGCGACAGCGCCGGCGGCAATCTCTGCGCGGCTCTCGCCCACGCGACGCGCAGCCATGCCAAAAAGTCGATCGGCCAGGTGCTGATCTATCCCGGCCTCGGCGGCGACCGTTCGCAAGGCTCCTATTTGACGCATGCGGAAGCGCCGATGCTGACGGTGCGCGATCTCGACTTCTACAGGGATGTCCGCACCGGCGGCCTCGATGGGACCGGCGACATCACTTTGTATCCACTGGCCGACGCAGATTTCATCGGCCTGCCACCGACAGTGCTGATCACCGCGCAATGCGACCCGCTGTCGTCGGACGGCGAGGCCTATCGCGATCGCGTCCTCGCTGCCGGCGGCCATGCCGCCTGGTTCGAGGAGCCGGGACTGGTGCACGGCTATCTCCGGGCCAGGCACACGGTCGGCCGGGCCCGCGCCAGCTTCAACCGTATCGTCGAAGCGGTGTCGGTGCTGGGCAAGGGCGACTGGATCTGGTGATCCGGCTCAACCGCGGACAAAGGCGATCAGTTCCTCAGCCATGCGATCGTTGAATTCCCGACGAAAGCGGTTTTTCTTCAGCCATTCAGGGTTTGAGCCGACGGTCTTGTTGGCATCCACGACAACGCCTTTGCCATCGACAATGAAATAGTCGATGGCGCCGAAGTCCAGGTTGAGCCGCTGCCGCACCGCCAGCACTTCCGGTGGCACGGCGCCGCCCACCTCATTGCTCAGGATTTTTGAGCCGGCGCACAACACATCGTCGTAGACCTGCCGCATGTTGACCTCGGCACCGAGCAGGAACATGTAGCGGTGCTTGACGATGGGCAGGTCGAGCGTATCGAAAGCGAACTTTTCCACCATCAGGCGATTGTTGCGCCATACATCCCGCGGAACCTCGCCGATCGTCTGGTAGACCTTATAGGGCGGGCACAGGCGGTCCTTGTAGCCGGGTTCGAAGAGCTTGCGGATGGCATGCGCGCTCCTGGTCAGGCCGTTGCGATGCTGCCACCAGCGCTGCTCTGGTCGGCCCCTGGAGTTGAGGACCGTCTTGACGACAACCGGCCCCTTGTGGCTGTCGCCGGCCTCCAGCTTCAGTGTCGAATAAAGGTGCCGGTGGATGGACAGCGCGCGGCCATTGATGGTGCGGTCGTAGAGGTGGCCGAGACCGCGGTACGTTGGCGGCACGATTGTCAGGTCGACATGCAGAAAGGCCACCGGCGCCCGATCTCGGCCGGCCGGCCGGTCGAGCAGGCGCACTTTCAATCCAGCCTGTTCCAGGTAAGGCAGTAACTGCGCGATGCAATAGCTCCGCACCAGTCGGAAATTGCGCAGGCTCTCTACATAGACATCGAGATCTGCGGCAGACACCGAACGCTATTCCTTGATATCGACGCCCGAGAAATCGTGGTGATCAAAGGGGTCCATGACATAGCCCGTCACCTGTTCGCGCATCGGGATCGAGACCACGGAGTGGGCGATAGCGACCCACGGCATCTGCTCCCTGAAGATCGTTTGCGCCTGCGAATAGAGTTTTGCGCGGGCAGCGGGATCGACGATCCCGGCTGCCTGCTTGAGCAGATCGTCGAAGGCCGGAAAACACCAGTTGGCACGATTGGTGGTGCCGACGCCGGCACAGCCAAGCGGCACCGACAGGAAGTTATCGGGGTCGCCATTGTCGCCGGTGAAGCCGAACAGCATGGCGCCGTCGCGGGCGCGTGACTTCGAGCGGGCAAGGTATTCAGTCCACTCATACGTCACGACTTCCACGGTGACACCGATCTTTGCCAGGTCGGACTGGATCATTTCGGCCATACGCTGCGCATTCGGGTTATACGGACGCTGCACCGGCATCGCCCAGATCTTCATGTGCAGGTCTTTTACGCCGGCATCGGCGAGCCCCTGCCTGGCGGCAGCGGGGTCGAAGACATGATCGGGGCTCGTCTTGTCATAGGCCCAGGAGGTTGGCGGCAGCGGATTGCGTGCGACTTCGCCGGTGCCGCGGAATACGACGTCGACCAGCGCCTGCGTGTCGATGGCAATGGCGATCGCCTTCCTCACCCTTGGATCGTCGAAGGGCTTCTGCAAGGTGTTGAAGGCGAGGTATCCCGTATTGAGGCCCTCCTGCCGCATGACCTTGATGCCGGGTGTCGCCTTGATCGCCTCCAGGTCGGCCGGATTTGGATAGGGCATCAGGTCGCATTCGCCGGCGCGCAGCTTTTCCATGCGAATGCTGGCATCGGCGGTGATGGCGAAGACGAGATCGTCGATCTTCGGCTTGCCGCGCCAGTAGTCCGGATTGGCCTTGTAACGGATGACCGCATCCTGCTGGTAGTCGACAAGCTGGAACGGACCCGTCCCGACCGGCTTCAGCGCCAGGTCGAGCAGCCGCTTCTCGGCGACGAGCTTATCGGCATATTCCCTGGAAACGACCGAAGCGAAATCCATCGCCAGGTCGGCAAGCATCGGCGAATGCGGCGCCTTCAGCGTCATCACGACGGTATGGTCGTCAAGCTTGCGCCAGCCGGCGACAAGATCCGGCATGCCGATGCCGTCGAAGTAAATGTACTGGCGTTTGGCATAATTGTTGAACGGGTTCTGAGCGTTGGCCTGACGGTCGAAGGTGAACAGCACGTCGTCGGCGTCGAAGTCGCGGCTCGGCGTAAAGCCCTCGACGCTGTGGAATTTCACACCGTGCCGCAGGTGGAATGTGTAGGTGAGGCCGTCGTCGGAAATCTCCCAGCTTTCGGCAAGGCCGGGGCGTACCTTCGTGGTGCCGGGCTCGAACTCGACCATGCGGTTGTAGAGAGCGGTGGCCGAGGCGTCGCGGGCGCCGGAGGCGAGTGCGGGATCAAACGTGTCCGGACTGACCTCGGTGCAGTAGATCAAGGTCTTGGCCACGGATTGATGGACCGGCAACGCACATGGAAAAAGCGCCGCCAGGAACAGAACGAAGTGCCTGCGTGTCATGATCCCCCCAGGGTTGGGAAGACGCTAGCAGAAGCCGGCACTGACGGTAAGTAAGCCGGCCGGTCTTTCGCGCGCCAAGACTGTTTTCCACCTTGAGTTGACACAAGGAATTAGCCGCGCCTCTGTGAAATGGCGGACAGACCCGGCCGCCGTTTTGCATGAACCTTTCCGCTTCAGCCTGCGACTGACGACCAGGCGCCGCATGGTGCGGGCCGGAAAGGATGCCCCCATGACCAGGACCCCAGAGGCTCCACGGTCTCCGGGACCAACGCAAGCTCAGCGAGACCACCGCCTTCGGGATGGAGTCGATGCGCTGGGCTTTCGGCTGATTCCGTTGACCCTGCGCAGGAGCAGGCGTATCGTGAAGATGAGGAAAGCAGACAATTCGATCAGGGACGAACGTGCCGGAACGCCGCGCCTTGCCCTGTTTCGCGCGGCCGGACCGGATGTTCCTCCCGAAAACTTCGGGGGGAGTTTTATGTCCTGCGATCGCGGCGCGTCCATGTCGTCTCCAAGCGGCGGTTTGCGCCGTTCGCTCCATCTGGCCGGCGGTTTGCTTGCCCTGGCGCTGAGCGCCGCGCTCTGGTTGGGCACAGCCGCCCAAGCGCAGGAAACCCAGATCATCTATCCCGGCTCGATGGCGGTCACTGGATTTTCCGGCACCGTCATTCCCAATTTCGACTCTGCCGATTCCGAAAGGGGGGGGCTGCCGCCCGGCGTCGACCCGGTCGACGAAACCTTCATCGACACGACGCGCGCCACCTTGCGCGTCTTCGACGTTTCGGCGCTCGGCGGACCGGCTTCCGGCCAGCTCGTCTACACGCCGCCGCCTTTCGAGGTGACGGCCGAACAGATCGGCCAGGTATTCGCCATCACCTATGATGACGGTGTGCGCGACGGCGTTCCCTCGGGCGTCCCCAACCTCTATGCCGGCGCTACCTCGCTGCACGGCATCCGTATCGTCACCCCGGACGAAGATGCCGACGGTCGGCCCGAGCGACAGCGCCGCGGAACCGCAGGCGCCGTCTTCATGGACGGCCAGTTCGGCACCGAAAGCGGTGGCGGTCCGGGCACGATCTGGAAGATCGACGGCATCACCGGCGCGGTCTCCAAATTCGCCGACATTGACACCAACAGCGGTTCCGGCATCGGCGACATCAGCTTCGACAGCAATCACCGCGAGTTCTTCGCCAGCGATCTCGACACCGGCCTCATCCACCGCCTCGATGCCAACGGCACGCTGATCGACACATTCGATCACGGCGTTGCCGGGCGGCCGGCGCATGGGCTGGCTCCCGTCGCCGATGACGGTGCGGTGATGGACATACAGGGTGCTGCCTTCGACTCGGAAGACCCCGACACATGGGGCTACACGCAGGACGAACGCCGCGTCTGGTCCGTCGCCTATCATGGCGGCCGGCTCTATTATTCGGTCGGCGAAAAGGCCGAGATCTGGTCGGTTGGCATTGCCCGCGATGGCAGCTTTGCCGGTGATCCGCGCTGGGAGCTGACGGTCAAGGCCGACAAGGACTACGCCGTCACCGACATCGCCTTCGACAACCAGGGCTTCATGTATCTGGCGCAGCGCGGCCCGGTCGAGAATCGCTACGATTACAGCCAGTTCGCCGATTCCGGCAAGGGCGAGGTCATCCGCTACTGGCGCGAAAACCCGGACGATCCGGCGACGGAATCGGTCTGGGTGGAAGAGCCGCAGGAATATGCAGTCGGCTTCCCGCAAGGCAACCGGCAGTCGGCCGGTGGGCTCGACCTGCAATATGGCTATGACGCCGACGGCAATCTCGACACCGGCGTGTGCACCGACACGCTGGTCAACACCGGCGACAAGCTGCGCGACAACCCGACACTTGCCGACCAGCTCGCCGCCGGCGGGCCGCTTGCCGTGCACGGCGTGCAGATCACGCCGACGCCGTTGGTCAAGCCGGCCTACGTGCCGCCTTTCGGCTCGTGGTTCGTCGACTTCGACGGCTATTTCGAAGACCCAGAAGTGGAAGGCCATGTCGGCGACGTCGAGGTCTGGCACCCCTGCGACGGCCGTGCCGGCTATTATGAAGAGATCCCAGGCGGTTATCTGCCGCCGTTCTATCCGCCGGGCTTCCCACCGCCCGGCGATCTGCCTCCGTGCATCGATGTCGAGGATGTTCAGTTCTACTGCACGCCTCGCGGCCTCCAGGCCGACCTCTATCTCCATGACCATGCCGGCTTTGGCGGCGATTCGATCAAGGTCCAGTCCATGACACCAGGCGTCGGGGTGACATCACCCCAGTCGCATGCTCCCGGTAAGCCTTACACGGTCGACATCACCGGCCATTCTCCGGGCGACAGAGTCGATGTTGGACTTTGCTTCTACAGGCAGTCCGACAAGGACAAGGGTGGCTACTACCCTTGCTGCAAGATGACTTTGCCGCTCAGAACCCCAGCCGTCAGCTGCGAACGTTGAGGAGGGGAAGATGAAAAATCTCGCACTTTCCCCGACCGCGAACAGCAGTCAATCCAACGTCATGGAGACCATCATGAAACCCCTGTCATATGCCAGGCGCGGCGCGCGCTGGCTGATGGCGGCCGGTATCGCGGTCGCCATGTTCACCCCTGTGGCAAGCCACGCCGAAGATGCAGTCCCGATCACTCCGGAACTGCGGCTCGACCTCGACAATTCAAAAATCGTCAATCCGAGGCCGGAACGGATCGTGCCGTTCTTCACCAAAACAGGCACACAGAGGAGCTGCGACTACGTCGTCTACTCCCTGAGCTTTGGCCTGCGCGGCGACTCGCAAGGCTTTGCCGACCCAAGCTTTTCGGCCAGGCTGAAGAAACTCCAACTCGACTTCAAGGATCAGCTTCCGCACGGTCTTGCGATCGTCAACGTCAACGTGTCCGGCGACGGCACGGATGCGTCTGGCGGACCGCTGCCGGGTGCGACAATCAGCACCTCGGCTAATCCGAACGATACGGCAACGGTTTCCGATTTCCGGATTTCCACCACCGATCTCGACGGCGCTGGGGCTGGCAATGAACGCGTCATCAATTTCAAGATCACCGCCAAGATCGACCATGCGGCGTTTCCTTCGCCGACCATCGTCGACAACCAGGGCATGATCAAGGTGACGCCGGGCGTCGGCACGGGGGCCATCATCCCGTCGCAGGATCCGGGCAAGCCCGACGACGGCGACTACAAGACCGGGGCCAAGACCTCGATCAAGATCGACCTCACCAACTGTGACAAGCGGCCTCCGCCTCCCGACCGGGAATGTTTCAAGGTGGAGCGCGGCACGGTCGATTGCGTGCAAGGCGGCGGCGCGTTCATCTACCACATGCCTGTCGGCCCGGAGATGGGCGGCAAATGGGTGCAGGTATCGACGACGACCCCAGGCATCACCATCATCCCCGACACGCAATTGGTGCCGGCGGGCGGCGGTGTGCTGAACTGGAAGATCGTCGGTGCATCGCCCGGCGACGTCATCCACCTCATCGTCACCGGCATCGAGACCTATGCCGGCCCGAAGGAGGGTTGGGGACTATGCTGCACGCAGACCATCGACATCGTCATCCCGCGTGACTTGAGATGTCCCCCCAAGGACAAGGAACCGGACCTCAAGGTCGAGAAACGAGCCGACGTGACGCGTTGCACGATGGGCGGCGGCTGCGACTTCACCATCAAGGTCACCAATGTCGGCGACGGGCCGTATCACGGCAAGATCGTGCTCGACGAGGTGACGCTGCCGGCCGGCTCGACTCTGGATTCAGGGCCCAACCCGCCCTGGGTATGCATGCCCGGCGTGACCCCGATGACGTGCACCTATCCGGTGACCACGCTCAATCCGGGGGCCTCCATCAACCTCAAGCTCGGCTTCAAGCCGGCGGGTGGTTGGCAAGGCAGCGCGTTGCGCAACTGCGCCACCTATAATTACGGCGCCAGCGGCAAGCCGCTGTTCGGCAGCCAGCAGAACGATCGCGGCTGTGCCTCGATCCCGATCTGCCGGCGTGGCGACCGCGACCGCGATTGCCGGCCCCCGGTCGACAAGAAGGTCGACTTGATCCTGAAGAAGCGTGCCCGCATCCCGGTCTGCACGCCCGACGGCATCTGCTACTTCGTGATCGACATCATCAACAATGGCAGCGTCCCCTATAATGGGCCGTTGACGGTTGTCGACAATTACCCGGGCGGCGCGCCGGCCTCTTCGACCTTCGGCCCGTCTCCGCCCTGGACATGCGGACCGAACGGTCCCGGCCAGTTCCGCTGCGACAATGCAGGCATCGTGCTGATGCCGGGCGCCTCGACGCCGATCGTCGTCAGGGCGGTCATGCCGGCCGGCTACCAGTCGGATTCGGTCGAGAACTGCGCGGCGCTGAAGCCCGTCCCCGGTGAGGTCGACCTCACCAACAACAAGGCCTGCGCCAAGGAACGCTTCCGTCATCCCAATGGCGGCAAGCCGACCCTACGCATCACCAAGGTCTGCAATGGCTCGCTCGCCGGTGCGGCGGTGGTTTCCTGCCGCATCACCGTCATCAGCCTTGGCACCTCTGCCCCCACCGGTCCGGTGCGGGTCAACGATGCTGCCACGCCGATATCGGGTGGCGCGCCGGTCCAGATCCAGACCGTCACACCCGACGGTGCGGAATGGGCCTGCGGAGCGGTTCCGGCCAATGCGCTGTCGTGCCAGATTCCCGGCGCCGTGATGACTCCCGGAACATCGAGGCACTTCGACGTGACGGTCTCGGCCAATGGCGCGTTCGAGAACTGCGCACGCGGCTCGTATGGCCCGGCCCCTGGAGACGATATCGTCTACCCTATCGGCCAGGCCTGCGCCAAGGGCGGCGGCACGTCCACCATCAGCGTCAAGAAGACCGGCGATGCCGAGTGCCAGCCCGGGCAACCCTGCTCGTTCGAGATCACCATCACCAATGATGGCCAGACCGCCTTCTCCGGTCCGGTCCGCATCGGCGATGCGATCGGGGTGGACGGGCTGGGGCGGCTGCAAGGCGTCGCGATCACCTCGATCGAGCCGCCCTTCGGCTGCTCGCCCGAACCGACGACCTTGCCGTTGACCTGCATTGCCAACCTGACGCTCGGCGCCGGGGAAAGCCATGTGCACAAGGTCACCGTGGTCCTTCCCGACGCTCCCCTGGCCAATCTGCGGGGCAACGTCAGCGGCCGGAACTGCGTCGGGGTCTTGTCTCCCGACACCAGGGTGCAAGGCGGCGGCGACGTACTGCCCGGCGACCTGACCAATATCCAGGGCGATCGCGGCAAGGCCTATGCCTGCCATCCCTTCACCATCAAGCGCGAGGTGAAGAAGGAATGCTCGCCGGGGTTCGTCATGAACGATGCCGGTCGGTGCGTGTGTCCGGAAGGCACGACGTTCCGCAACGGCCAGTGCTCGCCCGACGGCGGCGTCATCATCCAGCCAAAGGATCCAAGGCCCTGCGTGCTGCTCAAGGGCCAGATCCGCACCGAGGATGGACGCTGTGTCTGCCCCCGCGGAACCGAGCTTGAGAACGGCGCTTGCATCAAGACCGACAAGCCTGGCTGCACCATCCCCGGTTCGGTCCCGACGTCGGACGGCAATGGCTGCTACTGCCCGGAAGGTACGCATCTCGACCGACAGGCAAATGCCTGCGTGCGCGACAAGCAGAAGCCCGAGGAGTGCGGCATACGCGGCCAGGTTCATGACGCCGATGGCGATTGTGTCTGCCCGCGTGGGACAGAGGTGCGCAATGGAGCCTGCCGGCCGATCCGGCCAAAGCCTGAACAATGCTCGATCCGTGGTCAGATCCAAAACGCCAATGGCGATTGCGTCTGCCCGGACGGCACAGAAGTCAGGGGCAAGGTCTGCCGGCCGATCCGGCCGAAGCCCGAGCAGTGCTCGATCCGCGGCCAGGTCCACGACGCCAACGGCAATTGTGTCTGCCCGCGGGGTACCGAGGTGCAAGGCAATGCCTGCCGGCAGAAGAAGCCTGTGCTGGAACAGTGCGACATACGCGGCCAGGTGCACAACAAGCGCGGCGAGTGTGTTTGCCCGCGCGGCACCCAGGCGATCGACGGCGCATGCCGCAAGCCGAGGCCGCAGGTGGGAGACTGCGCCCCGGGCTCGCAGATGGTCGGCGGCCAGTGCGTGCCGATCATCAAGCGGCGCTGCCCCGAAGGCACCGTTGGTCGGTTCCCGAACTGCAGGGCGATCCGGCAGCAGCCGTCGCTCGATCCGACCCTGTTGCTCAATCCAGGTGTCCTTCAGCAGTTCATACCGAAGCGCACGCCGCAGACGCAGGTACAGCCGCAAAGGGATCCGGCGGCCAACTTCAAGCCATAGGATCTGGATACGAGTCAAAATTCAGAACCCCGCCGGAGCGATCCGGCGGGGTTTTTCCTTGGGCGCGCTGCGGCGATCGGGCGGCCAGGTATTCGCCGAACCCGCTGCCGGGCGCAGCAAATACCGACTTTCCCTTTCCGGGATCATGGTCTAGAGCAGTTCATCGTTTGGTGGAAAAGCCGAACCGCTCTATCTCTTTGTTTTCACGCAATTCCGGACGGAAAGCCGTTCCCACTTTTCTTGGAATTGCTCTAGCAGTCGTCAAGGCCGCGCCCGCAAACAGGGCGCCCAAGGGGCCGCATCATGAGCAGGAAGACCCTGATCGCGCCATCGGTGCTGGCGTCGAATTTCTCGAAGCTCGGCGACGAGGTCGAGGCGGTGACGGCGGCCGGCGCCGACTGGATCCATCTCGACGTGATGGACGGGCATTTCGTGCCCAACATCACCTTCGGCCCGCCGGTGATCAAGGCCATCCGCAACCGCACCAAGGCCTTTTTCGACTGTCATTTGATGATTGCGCCGGCCGATCCTTATCTGGCCGCCTTTGCCGATGCCGGCTGCGACGGCATGACCTTGCATGCCGAGGCCGGACCGCATCTCGACCGCTCGCTTCAGACCATCAAGGGTCTCGGCAAGAAGGCCGGCGTATCGCTCAATCCGGCGACGCCGGAAAGTGCGATCGAATATGTGCTCGACCGGCTCGACCTGATCCTGATCATGACCGTCAATCCGGGCTTTGGCGGCCAGGCCTTCATCCCGGCCATGGTCGACAAGGTCAAGCGGGTGAAAGCGCTGATCGGCAACCGGCCGATTCGCATCGAGATCGACGGCGGCGTGTCGCCGGAAACCGCCCCCCTGGTCACATCAGCCGGCGCCGATGTGCTGGTGGCAGGCGCCGCAATCTTCAAGGGCGGCAGCGTCGAAGCCTACCGGGCCAATATAGAAGCCATCCGAACCGCGGCCGACCGGGCTGCCGGCTGACATCAGTTCCAGGGCAAGTTCCCGGCTGGTCGGTTCTCCTCGGCCTGATCTCCCTGCCTGATCCTTCGATCTCCCAAAAAGCCGTCAACGGGTGGCAGCCGCAAGGGCATCGCGGCAAGCGACAGGATCGCGGCATCCGGCACTAGTTTTGGCCCATAAATCTAGTGGATAACTGCCGAAGGGATCTGCATGCGGGGAGAGGTCAATCCGGCGGCATGACGCGCGTTAAGAAAAAATTATCCGTATTCGGGATCTCGAAGCTGTTTCTCGAGGGCACCTGCCATGCTGGCAGACAAACTTTCTTCAGAAGAACAAGTTTTTCACGATTTTAGTTACTTCCGGCGGATAAGATGCGGTCAACCTTCCTCTTTAAGTCGAATATCGTGATCTTTCGCTTGAGGGGCGGATGCCTTAGGAGTTACAGTAAATTTACAGGGGAAATCGTTTGCTTCGCGAACGGGCTAGCGGAGCATGGGAGAGCTACAGGAGTCATATTGACCTACGGATCTGCCGATGTGAGCGAAGGCGCGGGACCCAAGAGCACACTCGCTAGTACGGTCTATCAACAGCTTCGCGACGATCTCCTGCGCGGCGTGTTTGAAAGTGAAAGCAAGCTTCGTGTCGAATGGGTGGTTTCCCGTTACGGCGCCGGCGCCTCACCGGTTCGCGAGGCCCTCAACCGACTTGCTTCGGAAGGCCTGCTCGGCCGCCACGACCAGCGCGGTTTCTTCATCATGCCGGTCAGTGCCCCGGAACTCGAGGAATTGACGCGCACCCGCTGCTGGCTGGAAGAGCGGGCTCTGCGTGAATCCATTGCCAGCCGCACCGGCGAATGGGAAGAGCAGCTCGTGCTGGCCTTGCATCGCCTGGCGCGTGCCCCGCGCCGCTTGCCCGAGGACCCGTCCTCGAACAATCCGGAATGGGAAAAGCTGCACCGCGCCTTCCATCGGGCACTGATCGCAGGCTGCCGATCGCATTGGCTGACCGGCTTTTGCGACCAGCTTTCGGATCAGGCCTCCCGCTACCGGCTGATCTCCCAGGACGGCAGCGAGCGCGACGAAATCAGTGAACATCGGCTAATTGCGGAGCGCACGGTGGATGGCGATGCCGATGGCGCCGTTGAAGCCCTCCTCAGCCACTACCGTCTGACGGCAGCCATGTGCATGGAGCGCTTCAACGACAGCGGCGATCCACGCGTGAGCGCCACCAAGGCGCTGCGCAGCCGCAGATAGAAGCGCTTCCGGTCCGCTATCCAAAATCCGCCAGCTATCCAAGTCCGCTTGCCTTCATCTGATCGGCGGCAAACCCGATTTCACGTTTTTGCCGGACGGAGGCGAAATCGTTTCCTTTGTTCCAAGGCCATCCGGCTCTAATCAAAGGGATAGAGCATGACGTCCTCCGAAAACCGCTTCGCACTTTTCGGCATCATGCTCTAGGGAATGCGCATGACCAATCACCTGTTCGACGCGTTCCGCAGCCGGATTTCAGCCTCCGAGCGCATCCTGATGGCGACCGATGACGGACGCGCGATCGCCTATGGCGACATGCTGGCGCAATCGGCACAGCTGGCACATGCGCTGAGGCATTTCGGCGTCGAGCCGGGCGACCGCGTTGCCGTGCAGGTCGAAAAAAGCCCCGAATGCATTTTCCTTTACCTCGCCTGCCTGCGCGCCGGCGCGGTCTTCCTGCCGCTCAACACCGCCTACACGCTGGCCGAACTCGGCTATTTCTTTGGTGATGCCGAGCCGCGGCTGGTCGTCTGCGACCCGGCCCGCGCCGGCGCTATCGCGCCGTTGGCGCAGGCGTCGGGTGCTGCCACCTTCACGCTTGGCAGCAATGGTGAGGGCTCGCTGACCGAACTGGCGGCACAACAGCCCACGGATTTCGACGCCGTGGCGCGCGGGCCGGACGATCTGGCCGCAATCCTTTACACATCCGGCACCACCGGACGCTCCAAGGGCGCCATGCTCAGCCATGAAAACCTGGCCTCCAATGCACGCGTGCTGGTCGAGCAATGGCGTTTCACCGGGGATGACGTGCTGATCCATGCGCTGCCGATCTTCCACACGCACGGCTTGTTCGTCGCCACCAACGTCACCCTGATGGCCGGCGCCTCGATGCTGTTCGAGCGGAAATTCGACGCCGGCCGCATCGTCTCGCTCTTGCCGCGCGCGACAGTGCTGATGGGCGTGCCGACCTTCTATACAAGGCTCCTGCAGCAGGACGGGCTGGATGCCCAGGCGGCGAAGAACATCCGCCTGTTCGTTTCCGGCTCGGCGCCGCTGCTCGCCGAAACGCACAAGGCCTGGCGCGAGCGCACCGGCCATGCCATTCTCGAGCGCTACGGCATGACCGAGACCAACATGAACACGTCGAACCCCTATGAGGGCGAGCGTCGCGCCGGCACGGTCGGCTTCCCGCTGCCCGGCGTTTCGCTGCGCATCGCCGACCCTGACAGCGGCGATCCGCTTGGCCAGGGTGAAGTCGGCATGATCGAGGTCAAAGGTCCGAATGTCTTTTCCGGCTATTGGCGCATGCCGGAAAAAACCAAGGCGGAGTTTCGCAAGGACGGCTTCTTCATCACCGGCGACCTCGGCATCATCGACGCGGACGGCTACGTCCACATCGTCGGCCGCGGCAAGGATCTCATTATCTCCGGCGGCTACAACATCTATCCCAAGGAGATCGAGAGCGAGATCGACGCGGTTGCTGGCGTCTTGGAAAGTGCCGTCATCGGAATTGCCCATCCCGATTTCGGCGAAGGCGTCACCGCTGTCGTGGTGCGGGCGCCGGCATCGCAGATCACCGGGGCCGAGGTCGTTGGCGCCATTGCCGGCCAGCTGGCCAAATACAAGCACCCGAAGCAGGTGATCTTCGTCGATGAGCTGCCGCGCAACACGATGGGCAAGGTGCAGAAGAACCTGCTGCGCGAGACCTACAAGGGTCTCTACGGCTAATCCATAGCCGGCTAATGTCTTTGCCCAAGCGCTTCGCCTGGACATCTGTTCGCGGTTCGGCAGTGGCGCCTTTTACCTGCGCGGCTTTTTCACCCGAGTGCCGGAACCCCACAAAGCCCGGTTCAGCAGGCTGCGTTTGCGCTTGCGTGGGATGAGGTCGACATCGCTGACGAGCTTGGCGCCGCCCTCGCGCCGCTCCAGGGTGATCTTGCGGCTATGGAAGGCTTCGAGCTCCGCACGATGCGCCACGCTGATGATGGTGACGTCAGGCAGTTCGCGGATCACCGTCAACATCATCGTGTCCTGGCTCTTCTCGTCGAGCGCCGAAGTCGCTTCATCCAGCACCACGATATCGGGCCGATGCAGCAACAGGCGCGCGAAGGCGAGGCGTTGCTTTTCGCCCCCCGACAGCGTCTGGTCCCATGGCGCGTCTTCCCTGATCCTGCCGGTGAGATAGCCAAGCCCCACCTTGCCGAGGGCAGCCTTGATTTGCTTGATGGTCCACTTCTCCGCCGCCGCGGGATAGGCGACCGCGCGGCGAAGCGTGCCGGAAGGGATGTAGGGGCGTTGCGGCAGCATGAACAGGCGCCTGTCGGTGTGGAAATTGACGCTCCCGCCGCCCCATGGCCACAGGCCCGCGACGGCCCGCACCAGCGTCGACTTGCCTGAACCGGATTCGCCTGAAACCAGCACCCGCTCGCCCGGCTCGATCACGACCTCGGTTTCCTTGACCACGGAGGTGCCGTCGTCGAGTGTCACGGAAAGATTGTCGAGGCTGAGGATGGCGCCGTCTTCGGCTTCGCCTCGGTTGATGCGTCCGAGCGCATCGCTCTGCTCGGCGCGCTCGAGCCCGTCTAGCGACATCATCAGCGAGGCAATGCGCCGCGCGGAGGCGTTCCAGTCGGCGAGGCGCGGATAGTTGTCGACCAGCCAGCCGAACGCGCCTTGCACGATGCCAAATGCAGACGCCGCCTGCATCACCTCGCCAAGCGTCATCGAGCCTTCGAGGAATTTTGGCGCGCACAGCAGGATCGGCACGACCGGCGCAAACAGGCTCGATCCCTGCGACACCGCCGCCGTGCGCATGTGCTGTCCGGTCAGCAGAGCCCATTGCCTCAGCACATGGCCGAAATTCCTGTCGATGCCGCTGCGCTCCTCGTCCTCCCCTCCCAGCAAGGCGATGCTCTCGCCGTTTTCGCGCACGCGCGTCAGCGTGTAGCGCAGTTCGGCCTCCGCCTGGTTCTTCCGCTCGGAGAGCTGGACGAAGTCGCGGCCGATGACCACCATCGAGGTCGAGGTGATGGCGGCATAGATGATCGCGGTGATGACCAGAAAGCCGGGAATGGTGATGCTCTCACGGCCGATCGGCAGGGTGAGCGCGCCGCCGATGGTCCACAGCACGACGATAAAAGTCGAGGCCGACAGGAACGCGTTGAGGACGCCGGCGGTGAAATCGACCGGCGACTCGGTGGCGATGCGCAGATCCTCGGTCATGCGGGCCTCGGGGTTCTGGTGGTCGCCGCCCACCAGATTCAGCTGGTAGTAGCGGCCGTTTGCCAGCCAGCGCGCGACGACCCCGGTGGTCAGCCAGGAACGCCAGCGGCGCTGGATCGTCATGCGCAGATAGACCTGCGCAACGACAAGGCTGCCGCTGCAGATCACCAGCGGCACGAATACGGCGCTGAGGAGATAGACTGTGTGGGCGTTGCGCTGCTCGAGGGCATCGAACATCGAGCGGTTCCAGACGTTGATGCCATACTGGAAACCGATGTTGATGCAGATCAGCAGCAGCACTCCGATCGTCAAAGGCCAGGCGAGCTTGTCGCCATGCCTCCCCCAATAGCCGCGCCCGCTGATCCAGAAACGCCGCAGCAGATATTTTTTGCGCGCCTGCTCGGCCTGCTCAGGCGTCAGCTTGGGATCGGGTTCGACGGCATCCGGCGGCGGCGCAGCGTCGCCAACGGGCTCGGACGCGGCTTCGGCGGCCGATGCTTTTTTCTCGCGCGGCGTGTCCTCGCGCGGTCCATCTCCGCGCGTTTGCCGTGACGGCTTTTCCCGACGCGACTTCGTGGCATCGCGCGCTTCGATGCCGTCGGCCGGTTTCGATTTGGGTTTTGCCTCGGACATATGCCCCGACAACGACCTCCATATCAAAAGGTTTCATGGTATGCGCCTGCCCGACGTTTCAGGAACGCCCGTCATTGCGGATATAAAAGCCCAACGACATGTTCTGCGATGGCGAGGCTGGCGGTAAGGCCAGGGCTCTCGATGCCGAACAGATTGACGATCTGACCGCCCCCGTGGTCAGCCGGTCCCCGGATGACGAAGTCGGCGGCCGGCTGGCCCGGACCGGACAGTTTCGGCCTGACGCCGGCATATGCCGGTTGCAGGGCGCCGTCCGCCAGGCCGGACCAGTAGCGCCTGATTTCGTCGTAGAAGGCAGCGCCTCGTGCGGGATCGACGGTATAGTCGACGCGATCGATCCATTCGACATCCGGGCCAAAGCGCGCGCTCCCCGACATGTCGAGGGTCAGATGCACGCCGAGGCCGCCATGGACCGGCACCGGATAGATCAGCCGCGAAAAGGGCGAGCGGCCGGAAAGCGCGAAATAATTGCCGCGCGCCAGCCACAGCGGCGGAACACGGTCTTGCGGGAGGCCTTCGATGCGGCCGGCGAGCGCCTGCGCGTCGAGGCCGGCGGCGTTGATGAAGGCGCCGGTCTTCAAGGTGAAACCCTCGCCATCGGCGTCGCGCGTGTCGATCCGGATGCCGTCGGCTTCGATGCTCGCGCCTGAGACAACGGTGAGCAAGGCGAAAGATGCGCCGGCCGCTTCCGCGTCTCCACGCAATGACAGCATCAGCGCCTGGCTGTCGACGATGCCGGTCGACGGCGACAGCAGCGCGCCGGCGCAGCTCAGCGCCGGTTCCAGGCTTTCGGCCTCTGCGCGCGTCAAAAGCTTGAGGTCACCGACTCCGCATTGCGCCGCGTTGATCTGGATCGCCTGCAGTTTATCCAACTGGTCGGGTTCGACGGCAACGATCAGTTTGCCGGTGCGATGATGGGCGACGTCGTGCTCGCGGCAATAGGCATAGAGACGCTCGCGGCCGTTGACGCAGAGACGGGCCTTCAGGCTGCCCGGCGTATAATGAAGCCCGGCATGGATGACTTCCGAATTGCGCGAACTGGTGCCCGTGCCGATGGCTGCGGCCTTCTCGACCACCAGCACCTCGCGGCCCGACAGCGCCAGCGCGCGGGCAATGGCGAGGCCGACAACACCGGCTCCGGCGACAACGCAGTCGACATCATGCATAGGTGGACTTTAGCGCGGACTGTCCGCGCCTGCAAAAACCTTGTCGCCGCCGATCCAGACGCCGTTGACGTCGAGGGCGTCCGACAGGGCGACAATATCGGCAGCCGTGCCATTGGCGAAGCGGCCGAGCCGGTGGGCCTGGCCGACCGCCTGCGCCGGATAGAGCGAGGCCATGCGCAACGCTTCCGACAGGTCCAGCCCGACGATCCGGTGGACGTAGCGAACCGCCGAGATCATATCGAGATCGGCGCCGGCCAGCGTGCCGTCGGCCAGCCGCAGACTGCCATCCTTGCGATAGATGATGCGGCCGTTGAGGGTGAACGACGTCATGTCGGTGCCGATCGTCGCCATGGCGTCGGTGACCAGCACGATCTTGCCCGGTCCCTGCTTGGCGCGCAGCGCGATTGCCATGGTGGCGGGATCGACATGGATGCCGTCGGCGATGATCCCGGCCGACAGACTGCCTATGTCGATGGCCGCACCCGCCAGCCCCGGCTCACGGTTGCCGATCTGGCTCATGGCGTTGAACAGATGTGTGACCACGCTGGCGCCGGCATCGGCAAAGGCTCTGGCCGTGGCGTAGCCGGTGTCGGAATGGCCGAGGCTGACAATCACACCGGCCTTGGCCAAGGCCGCAACGCGGGCAGGCTCGACGGATTCAGGCGCTATCGTCGTCAGCAGCACCGGCAGGTTTTTGCGTGCCGCGACCAGCGCCGCTTCATCCGCATCCGTCATCGGCCGGATCAGCGCCGGTTCATGCGCGCCCTTGCGGGCGACGGAGAGATGCGGCCCTTCGAGATGCAGGCCGAGAAATCCCGGCAGTTTTTGCCGTGCCGCCCCGGTGCCGGCGGCAATGGCCGCGGCGATGATGTCAGGCGTATCTGTGATCAGCGTCGGCAGCAGTGCGGTCGTGCCGAACGGCGCATGCGCCCGGCAGATTGTTGCCAGCGAGGCGACATCGGGATGGTCGTTGAGCATGACGCCGCCGCCGCCATTGACCTGCAGGTCGACAAAACCCGGCACCAGCATGCCGCCCCCGGCGTCGATGCGGGCAACGCCCGACGGAATGGCGCCGACGGGATGAATGCCTTCGACCACATCGCCGTGCACGACAAGGGCGGCGTTATCATGCCAGTCGTCGCCATCGAAAATTCGGGCGCCAGTCAGGGCAAAACGGTCGCTCATACGGTTTCCGTCACCTTGCGCAGATTGCGCGGTACGTCCGGATCGAGGCCGCGATGGCGGGCGAAGGCTTCGACGAAGCCGTAGAAGGAGACGATCAGCGTCAGCGGGTCGGTCAAGGGATGACCGGTGGCGACATGCGGCAGCCGCGCCGCGCTCTTGGCTTTGTCCGAGGTTACAAAAACTGCTGCACCCTTGCCGGCAAGGTTGTCGGCAGCCTCTGCCACGGACGGCTCGGAGGCATCGCGGGCGGCGAGCGCCAGCACCGGGAAGCCTGGCCCGACCAGCGCCAGCGGGCCGTGCATGACTTCGGCTGCACTGTAGGCCTCGGCATGCATGCCGCAGGTCTCTTTGAATTTCAGCGCCGCCTCGTCGGCCATCGCCGCCGACGGGCCACGTCCCAGGATGAACAGCGATTGCGGCGTCTCCAACGCGCCGGCCAGCGCCATCCAGTCGCAGGCGATCGCCTTGCTGAAATGCTCGGGCAGGCGGGCAAGGGCGGCCAGCAGTCTGTCGTCGCCGGTGCAATGCGCCATCAGCGCCAGGCCGGCGACCGCCGAATTGACGAATGTCTTGGTCGCCGCGACGCTGCGCTCGGGGCCGGCCAGAATGTCGATGGCAAAATCCGAAGCCCGCGCCAGCGGCGAATCGGCGGTGTTGGTGATGGCGACGGTGAGCGCACCGCCGGCCCGTGCCGTCTCGGCCATGGCGACGATGTCAGGGCTCTTGCCGGATTGCGAGATGGCGAGGCAAGCGGAACCGGCGAGCTTGAGCTTGGCGCCGTAGATCGAGGCGATCGACGGACCGACCGATGCCACGGCCAGGCCGGCGGTCAGTTCGACGGCATATTTCATGAAGGTGGCGGCATGGTCGGACGAACCGCGCGCGACGGTAACGACGAAGCTCGGATCGCGCTCGCGAATGCCGCGTCCGGCCTCGGTCAGCACCGCCGCCGAGCCATCGAGCAGACGCGCGACGGCTTGCGGAATTTCGTCGATCTCGCGCCGCATATGGGTGGTCTTGGGGATCATGGTCGGCCCTCTTCGCTCGGCCCTGTCAGGCGCAGTTCGGCGACGAAATCATAGGCGTCGCCGCGGTAGATGGAGCGGGTGAACTCGATCACCTTGCCGCTCGCGAGATAGGAAATGCGTTCGATGTGCAGGCCGGCAATGCCGGATGGCACTTCGAGCAGACGCGCATCGGCGTCGCCGAGATTGGCGGCGGAAATGCGCTGCACCGCCCGCACCGGCCGGTTGCCGGTCAGTTGCAGCGCCGCATAGAGTGACGAGCCTATCCCGGCCGGATCCGGCAGCACGCTGGCCGACAACGAGGCGCGCTCGATGGCCAGCGGCGTGTCGTTTGCGATGCGCAGGCGCGCCACGCGCGCCACCAGCTCGTTCGACGACAGGCCGAGCACCATCATCTCGTCGGGCGAGGGCGGGTAGAGGTCGCGGTCGAGCCAGGCTGAACGCACCGCCATGCCGCGCCTTGCCATGTCCTCGGTGAATGAAGTGAGCCTGGAGAGCGACTGCTCGACGCGCTCCATGCGCGGCGCCACGAAGGTGCCGGAGCCGTGGCGCTGCACGAGGATGCCGCCCTTGACCAGGTCCTGCACCGCCTTGCGCACGGTGACGCGCGAAATGTCGGCCTTGGTGGCGATGTCGCGCTCGGAAGGCAGCGCATCGCCCGGCCCGATCAGGCCGCGATTGACGGCGTCCTCGATGCTTTTCCTGAGCTGCAGGTAGAGCGGGGCGCCGCTCTGCGACGACTGCCTCAGCGTGGCGAAGATCTGGTCGGCGGCATCGCTCATCGCGTCGCCTCCGCTTTGACGAAGATGCGGGCCGCCATCTGCACGGCGCCGCCCAGCGCATCGTCGAGCGGCGCTTTCAGCAGCGCCTGGTAGCGCTGGGAAAGGCGCGGCCCATAGAGCGGCGCCAGCCCGCCGAGCAGGCAGAGCGGGGCGTCATCAGAGAGGTCGAGCGCGTGGAGCGACGCCTCGACATCGGCAACCGACTTGTCCACGATCCAGTTGGCGACGCTGTCGCCCTTCTCGGCATGCTCGAAAACCTTGGGCGCGAAGCCGCCGAAATCGCCGGGCTTGGCATTGGTGGTGAACTCGACCACGTCTTCGGGATTGTTGCGGAAAATGGCCATCATGCTGTCGGTCAGGGCTGAGCGCGGCCGGACGCCGTCATGGGCGAGCAGCGTCTGCTCCAGCAGGTCGCGGCCGATCCGGGCGCCGCTGCCTTGATCACCGACCTGAAAGCCCCAGCCGCCGATGGCGCGCGACGTGCCGCCCTTGCGCGCCATATAGGCGGTGCCGGTGCCGAGGATGGCCATGGCGCCGTCACCAGAGCCGACTGCCCCTTCGAGCGCGATCTCGGCGTCCGTCTCGACGCGGCTGATGCTGAACGGCAGGATTGCTTCAAGCTGCTGGCGGTAGGTGCCGACATTGGCGCCGGCAAGGCCGAGAATGGCTGGTGTCTGCGGGATCAGGTCCGGATCTTGCCCGGCGGCGATGAAGGCCTGACGAGCAGCCTCGACGATGTGGGTGCGAGCGCCGGTGAGATCGGTGCGGATGTTGGCGGCGCCGCTTTTGGCACGGCCAATGACAACGCCATCGCCTGTCGCAAGGGCTGCCCTGCAGCTGGTGCCGCCGCCGTCGATACCGAGCACGAATTTCACGCGATGTCTCCTCCGGGCGGATAATACCAATAAAATACCAATAGCCAAGGGATTAATTTCCGTTTCAAAAAGATTAAGGCGTATCAGGTTGAAAAACCCGGGAATTTCGCCGGCTCAACGATTTCCAGTTCGCAATTTCGTTAATGCGTGTGGACAAGTGGTATTTTTTTGGTATTGTTCTTCCATCGGAGGGACAGGGATGGCCGAACCGCGCACCGAAGCGCTTCACAGCAATGCCGAGGGACTGGACATCCAGGCCCCGGACGCCATCCTTTCTTCTTTGGTCAATGCGCAGATCGAGGCCGCCAAGGCTGTGCGCGACGCCATTCCCGCCATCGCCGCCGCAGCCGAAATCATCGCCGGGCGGCTGAACGGCGGCGGCAAGCTCGCCTATGCTGCGGCCGGCAGCTCCGGCCTGATGGCGCTGGCCGACGCGCTGGAGTTGCCCGGCACCTTCGGCATCAAGCGCGAACGCATCGCCATCCTCATCGCCGGTGGCGACGACGCTTTCAAGACCCTGGCCGGCGGACCGGAAGACGACACCGACGAAGCCTCGACGGCAATTGCCGGCGCCGGCATCGGCAAGGGCGACTGCCTGATCGCGATTTCGGCCAGCGGCTCGACGCCCTATGCGGTGCAGGCGCTGAAGGATGCGCGCAGCCGGGGCGCGGCAACCATCGCCATTGCCAACAACAAGGACACGCCCCTGCTCAGGCTGGCCGACGTCGCCATCCTGCTCGAGACGCCACCGGAGGTGATTGCCGGCTCGACGCGCATGGGCGCCGGCACTGCCCAGAAGATCGCGCTCAACATGCTGTCGACGCTTACCGCCATTCATCTCGGCCATGTCCATGACGGCTACATGGTCAATCTCACCGCCGACAACATCAAGCTGCGCGACCGCGCGGCTCGCATCGTCGCCGCTATCAGCGGCCGCGACCGGCAAGACGCCGTGCGGCTGCTCGAAGCGAGCGGCGGCGTCGTCAAGACAGCCATTCTGCTCGCCGCCGGCGCTGCCAACGCCGTTGCGGCCGAGAAGATACTGGAAGGGACCGGCCAGAAGCTGCGGCCAGCCCTTTCCGCGATCGAGGGGAACAAGGGCGCGAAGGCCCCTGTTCTCAAAACCGAACCTGAAAAAGGTCAACAGGGAGACTAGCATGACAACGAAATTACTGACGGCACTGCTTCTCGGCACCAGCATTCTCGGCACCGCCGGGTTGGCTCACGCCGATGACGTAACGCTCAATATCGAAAGCTGGCGCGGCGACGACCTTGCCATCTGGAAGGACAAGCTGATCCCGGCTTTTGAGGCCAAGAACCCGGGCATCAAAGTGGTGTTCGCACCGTCGGCGCCGACCGAGTATGACGCCGCACTCGGCGCCAAGCTCGCCGCCGGCTCGGCTGGCGACCTGATCACCTGCCGCCCGTTCGACAAATCGCTCGAACTGTTCAAGAAGGGCAACCTTGCCGACCTGTCGGCGCTGCCCGGCATGGAAAACTTTTCGCCCGTTGCCAAGGCCGCCTGGCAGACCGACGACGGCAAGGCGAGCTTCTGCGTGCCGATGGCCTCGGTCATTCACGGCTTCATCTACAACAAGGACGCCTTCGACAAGCTCGGCCTCAAGGTCCCGACGACGCGTGACGAGTTCTTCGCCGCGCTCGACAAGATCAAGGCCGACGGCACCTACATCCCGATGGCCATGGGCACCAAGGACCTCTGGGAAGCCGCGACCATGGGCTATCAGAACATCGGTCCGAACTACTGGAAGGGCGAAGAGGGCCGCGCAGCGCTGATCAAGGGCGACCAGAAGCTGACCGACAAGGACTGGGTTGCTCCCTATGAGGAACTGGCCAGGTGGAAGCCTTATCTCGGCGACGGCTTCGAGGCCCAGACCTATCCGGACAGCCAGAACCTGTTCACGCTTGGCCGCGCCGCCATCTACCCGGCGGGATCGTGGGAGATCGGCCTGTTCAACACCCAGGCGCAGTTCAAGATGGGCGCCTTCCCGCCGCCGGTCGAGAAGGCCGGCGACACCTGCTACATCTCCGACCATACCGATATCGGCATGGGCCTGAATGCGGCGTCGAAGAATGCCGACGCGGCCAAGACCTTCCTGTCCTGGGTCGCCTCGCCGGACTTCGCCACCATCTACGCCAACGCACTGCCGGGCTTCTTCAGCCTGAATTCCACCCCGGTGAAGATGGAAGACCCGCTGGCGCAGGAATTCGTCTCCTGGCGCGACAAGTGCAAGTCGACGATCCGCTCGACCTACCAGATCCTGTCGCGCGGCACGCCGAACCTCGAGAACGAAACCTGGGTTGAATCGGCCAACGTCATCAATGGCACCGACACGCCGGAAGCTGCCGCCAAGAAGCTGCAGGACGGCCTCGACAGCTGGTACAAGCCGGGCAAGTAAGAGCTCAGACAACAGACAGGGCCCCAAGTGGACGGCCCTGCGTTTTTCGACAGCATCATCGACTGCGAACGACGGCGCCGCCCCTCATCCGCCTGCCGGCACCTTCTCCCCGTATAGTGACGGGGAGAAGGATCAGCCGAAACGCAGGCGCCCCCTCTCCCCGTCCTTCACGGGGAGAGCGTGAGGGTGAGGGGCAGCGCTCCCGTCGAAGGCATTGCTAAACCTGATCGGCGGGGACCGCACTCATGGCCGCACAAACACGACCGAAACGACCATTCCGCTGGCATATCGGCGTCTTCCTGGCGCCGGCGCTGCTGGTCTATACGGCGATCATGATCCTGCCGCTGGCCGGCACGCTGCAGCTGTCGCTGTTCCGCAATGTCGATCAGCATCAGGTGTTCGTCGGTTTCACTAATTTCCGTACGTTGTTCGGCGACCCCAACTGGTCGATCGGCTTCTGGAACGCGCTGCGGAACAATACCTGGTTCTTCATCATCCACATGGTGGTGCAGAACCCGATCGGTGTCATGCTGGCGGCATTGCTGTCCAGCCCGAGGCTGAGATTCGCCGCCTTCTACCGCACCGCGATCTTCGTGCCGGCCATCCTGTCCTTCGTCATCGTCGGTTTCGCCTGGAAACTGATCCTGTCGCCGTTGTGGGGCGTGGCGCCGCATCTGATGGATCTGGTCGGCCTGAAAAGCCTGTTCACGCCGTGGCTGGGCAAGGAACAATATGCCGTGACCGCGCTCAGCCTGATCTCGGTCTGGCAGTTCGTCGGCATTCCGATGATGCTGATCTATGCGGCGCTGCTGTCGATCCCCGAAGAGGTGATCGAGGCGGCCGAATGCGACGGCATCACCGGCATGTCGCAGTTCTGGAAGATCAAGCTGCCGCTGATCCTGCCCTCGATCGGCATCATCTCGATCCTGACCTTCGTCGGCAATTTCAACGCCTTCGACCTGATCTACACCGCGCAAGGGGCGCTGGCCGGCCCGAACTATTCGACGGATATTCTGGGCACCTTCCTCTACCGCGCCTTCTTCGGTTTCCAACTGCAGACCGGCGACCCCAATATGGGCGCGGCAATCGCCACGATGATGTTCCTGATTATCCTCGGCGGCGTCTGCGTCTACCTGTTCCTCGTCCAGACGCGCCTGCGTCGCTACCAGTTCTGAGGGGCGAGATGTCGAGCTTGAACACCCCCCTCTGGCCTGCCGGCCATCTCCCCCGCAAGGGGGGAGATTGGCAGCTCTGGCCTTGCCGCTCGTCTTGCAACGTTGGCGATTGGCGAAAGCAGTCGCGGCATCTGATCTCCCCCCTTGCTGGGGAGATGTCCGGCAGGACAGAGGGGGGTGCCTTGGCGCCAACCTCGCCTGCCTTGGCTCGTCAGGAGACCTTCCAATGAGCACCGCCACTCGTTCGCTGCCCCGCACCATCGGCGCCCACGCGATCCTGCTGACCTACACGGCGATCGCGCTGTTTCCGGTGATCCTGGTCATCATGAATTCGTTCAAGTCCCGCGCCGGCATCTTCAGCGAACCGCTGACGCCGCCGACGCCAAAGACCTTCGACCTGATCGGCTATACCACCGTGATCGGGCAGGGCGACTTCATCCACTATTTTCAGAACAGCCTCGTCGTCACCGTCGCCTCGCTGTTCTTCGTGCTTCTGTTCGGCGCGATGGCGGCGTTCGCGCTCTCGGAATACCGCTTCCGCGGCAACACGCTGATGGGGCTTTACCTCGCGCTCGGCATCATGATCCCGATCCGGCTCGGGACCGTCGCCATCCTGCAATTGATGGTGGCGAGCGGGCTGGTCAACACGCTGACGGCGCTGATCCTGGTCTACACCGCGCAGGGGCTGCCGCTGGCCGTCTTCATCCTGTCGGAATTCATGAAGCAGGTGTCCGACGATCTGAAGAATGCCGGCCGGATCGACGGCCTGTCGGAATACACCATCTTCTTCCGGCTGGTGCTGCCGCTGGTGCGGCCCTCGATGGCGACGGTCGCCGTCTTCACCATGATCCCGATCTGGAACGATCTGTGGTTCCCACTGATCCTGGCGCCGTCGGAAGAGACCAAGACGGTGACGCTCGGCGCGCAGCTTTTCCTCGGCCAGTTCGTCACCAACTGGAACGCCATCCTGGCGGCACTCTCGCTGGCGATCATGCCTGTGCTGACCCTCTACGTCATCTTCTCGCGGCAGCTGATCCGCGGCATCACATCCGGAGCCGTCAAGTGAGCGGAGCCCTACAAATCTCTGCTGGAGCCTTCACCCCACCCGGCGCTGCGCGCCGACCTCCCCATCAAGGGGAGGTAAAAGGTCGTGGCTTCATTCACGACCGCCAAAGGGCGACTTTCGGAGAACCTTCTTTGGCAGTGAGGGTGTTCGCGCCAACGTCCTACCTCCCCTCGATGGGGAGGTCGGCGCGAAGCGCCGGGTGGGGTGACACCCTCTCAGAAGGAACAACTGGAACATCTGGAGTAGTTAGGTGACCTCTAAATCGCCCCTTCGCGTCGTCGTCGCAGGCCTCGGTAATATGGGGCGTAGCCATGCGCTGGCCTACCACACTAATCCGGGCTTCGAGATCGCGGCCCTGATCAACCGCTCCGACGTGCCGTTACCGGACGGGCTGTCGGGCTATGGCATCAGGCGCTCCTTCGACGACGCGTTGCGCGATGAAAAGCCGGATGTCGCCTGCATCGCCACTTATTCCGACAGCCATGCCGACTATGCGGTGAAGGCATTCGAGGCCGGCTGCCACGTCTTCGTCGAGAAGCCGCTCGCAACGACGGTGGCGGACGCCAAGCGCGTCGTCGCCGCGGCGAAGGCCAACGGCCGAAAATTGGTGATCGGCTACATCCTGCGCCACCACCCGTCCTGGGTCAGGCTGATCGCCGAGGCGCGCAAGCTCGGCGGCCCTTACGTGTTTCGCATGAACCTCAACCAGCAATCGTCAGGCCCGACCTGGCAGACGCACAAGCAGTTGATGCAGACGACGTCGCCGATCCTCGATTGCGGCGTGCACTATCTCGACGTGATGCTGCAGATCACCGACGCCAGGCCGGTCGAGGTGCGCGGCATGGGGCTGCGGCTGACCGAGGAGATCGCGCCGACAATGTACAATTACGGCCATCTCCAGGTGCTGTTCGACGACGGCTCGGTCGGCTGGTACGAGGCGGCTTGGGGCCCGATGATCTCGGAGACAGCGTTCTTCGTGAAGGACGTGATTTCGCCCAATGGCTGCGTGTCGATCGTCATGAAGGAAGGTGTGAAGTCGGACGACATCGACACCCACACCAAGACCTCGACCATCCGCCTGCACAGTGCGGCGACCGGCGCGGACGGCAAGTTCGCCAGGCCGGACGAGATGCTGTCGATGGACGGCGAACCCGGCCACCAGGACCTCTGCGATCTCGAACAGGCCTTCGTGCTGAAGGCGATCCGGGAAGACATCGACCTGACCCGCCACATGGACGACGCGGTGAAATCGCTCGCCGTCTGCCTTGCCGCCGATGAGAGCGTGCGCAGCGGCGCCCCAGTTAAGCTCTAGTAGGGCAAACTCTAGAACAAGGACGAAGCCGTGGGCTCGCTGGTAATCGAGAATGTGAAGAAGGCCTTCGGGCCGGTCGAGGTGCTGAAAGGCATCAACCTCGAAGTGACCGACGGCGAATTCGTCGTCTTCGTCGGCCCATCTGGCTGCGGCAAGTCAACCTTGCTCAGGGTCATCGCCGGGCTGGAGGATTCGACCTGCGGCAGGGTGGTGATCGACGGCACCGATGTCTCGGCCACGCCCCCGGCAAAACGCGGCATCGCCATGGTGTTCCAGACATACGCGCTCTACCCGCATCTGACGGTGAAGAACAATATGGGCCTCGGCCTCAAGCAGGCCGGCACGCCCGCCCCGGAGATCGAACGCCGCATCGGCGTCGCCTCGTCGATGCTGTCGCTGGAACCGTATCTCGAGCGGCGGCCGGCGGAGCTGTCGGGCGGCCAGCGCCAGCGCGTCGCCATCGGCCGCGCCGTGGTGCGCGAGCCAAAACTGTTCCTCTTCGATGAGCCCTTGTCGAACCTCGACGCAGCGCTTCGCGTCAACACGCGGCTGGAGATCGCGCAGCTGCATCGCCGGCTGAAGGCGACGATGATCTACGTCACCCACGACCAGGTCGAGGCGATGACGCTGGCCGACAAGATCGTCGTGCTCAACGCCGGCCAGATCGAGCAGATCGGCGGCCCGATGGAGCTCTACAATTCGCCGGCAAACGAGTTCGTCGCCGGCTTTATCGGCTCGCCGAAGATGAATTTCATCGACGGCGCCAGATTGGGCGAGACGGCCAAGACGATCGGCGTGCGGCCGGAGCATCTGACCGTGGATCCAAGGTCCGGCGCCTGGAAGGGAACGGTGGTGCATGCCGAACATCTCGGCGCCGACACCAACCTCTATCTCGACTGCGAAAAGGCCGGGCTGATCACGGTCCGCATTTTCGGTGTCTACGACGCCGAGCCAGGTGCGACGCTGTATGCAACGCCGGAGCCGGGTAAGACATACCGGTTTGGGGCGGAGGGGAAGACGATCAAGTAATCCTTCGCCGACAGCAACCACGGCGATCACACCGCGCCGAGCAGCACCGCGCCATGGATCGCCGCTTGCCAGCCCAGGGCCGCCCAGCGTATGTCCAGAGGCTCTACAACAAGCGAATGCGGCAGGCTGTCCGCGATGCGCTGCTTGAGCGCCTGGCGGGGATAGGACTTCATGTCGACAATGCCGCCACCGATCAGGATCGTCTGCGGGGAAAACAAAGCGGCTGCCGTTGCGATGGTCACCGCCTGCTGCCAGACGATCTCATCGAGCCATTCGCGCAGCGACGGCGGCTGCCCGGTCGCCGAAAACAGCTCGGCAACCGGGATATCGTAGTCCGCGGCAAGGTCGACAAGCGTTGCCCCTGAGGCGTAGGTCTCGACGCGGTTTGGCGGTCCGCTTTCGTCAGGCCGGTAGATCGGCATATGGCCGATTTCCAGCGCCCAGCCGCCGCCCCTGAAAATGCCGTCCTTGCCGAGATAGGCCGCACCGATGCCGGTGCCGAGATAGACCGCCAGCACTTCCTTTTGCCGCTTCACTGCGCCGGCGACGCTTTCACCGAGCAATTGCAGCACGACGTCGCGTTCGAGCCGCACGGGAACGCGGAGCCGCGATGCCAGTTCCGTACCCAGCCGGATGCCGTTCAGCTCGCGAATGTTGGCCGTGTGCAGCACCGTGTCGAAGTCGCGGTCGATGAACCCAGGCACCGTCGCAACGACCCGTGCAGGTTTGAGCCCGGCATCGCGGCAGGCTGCGGTGACCGCATCGGCCAACGCCGCCACAGGCGCGCCCTTGCGCAGTTGCGCGGTCGGGTAGGTGCGGGCAAAATCCACCGGGATGCCGTGGTCGGCAAAGCCAACCTTGACCGACGTGCCGCCGATCTCGACCACGGCGATCGTGTCGTCCATCGTTTGATGCGTCATGCGAGCGGTTCCAGGAATTCCGAAAGACAGGCGCGGAATTCCAGCCGGTAGGCGGCGCGATCCTGCGATTTGGCTGTGATGGTGCAAAGCCGGGCCGACGGAATGAGTCCGGCCAGCGTCTGTGCGTCGTCCAGTCGATGGACGAGGTCATGGTCATGGCCGATGACCAGGGTCGGAACTGCAATGGCGCGGATGTCGGCATCGCTCACGCCAGGGCCATCGCCCGCGATCGCCACAAGCAGCCTGCCGAAGCGAACCGAATCCGGGCGATTGAAGAAGCCTTGCAGGCTGGCGAGATTGTCCGGCGCCAGCCTGGCCAGTTCGCCGGCAACAGCGCTGTCATCGAACAGACGCCTGGCGTCTTGGGGCGAATGCCGCATCAAGAGATCGCCGACGACGGCATAGGGCTTCATATTTTCCGGAGCCGCCTGGGCTACCCAGGCGGGCCGCGCGAGCACCAGCGCGCGCACGCGGGCCGGCTTATGCACCGCCAGGCGCAGTGCCAGTGCGGCCCCCATCGAGATGCCGCCGACGACGGCCGAGCCGATGCTGAGAGCGTCGGCCAGCGCTTCGACGTCTTCGGCAAACGTCGCAACCGAAAGCCGCTCGACCGGCCCGTAGCAGGATCCGCCCTGGCCCCGGCATTCTAGCGTCACGCGCCGGGTCACCGGCAGATCGGGAAACACGTCGGCGACCTGCGCCTCATCGCCGCCCAGCCCATGCTGAAAGATGACGGGAAGCCCGGCGCCGACGTCCCGGTAGGCAAGATCGACGCCATCGCGGCTGAAGGTCTCTTTCACGCGCGCTCGCTCTCTTCCAGTACGGTGCGCAGAAAGGCGCCGACACCTGGCGCCTCGGCCTCTGTCAGGCCATGTGTGATCAAGGGGCCGTCGAACCCGGCAGCCTTCAGGCGGCCGATGAAATGCGGGAAGTCGACCACGCCCTTTCCGGCTGCGGCAAAACTGCCATCGGCATGGCGGTCCTTGGCATGGGCCATGCCGATCTCGGCGGCCAGCAGATCGATGGCTTCGTCGATGAGGCGATGACGCTCCGCGCTGTCGGCCACTTCGAACAGATTGGCCGGATCGAGCACGATGCGCAGCCGCGTGCTGTTCATTTCGTCCAGCAGGCGGCGTGCGGCCCGGGCGCTGGAGAGGACATTGGCCAGTTCCGGTTCGATGCCAAGCTCGATGTCGAAGCGCTCGGCAATCGCGATCGCCGCTTCCATCTCCGTCCGCAGATCGCTCCATGCCGCCTCGCTTGCATTGTCGGGATGCCAGCGCCACTGATCCTGCGCATCCCTTGTGCCGGTGCACAGCGTAATCAGACGGGTGCCCATATCGGCGCATGACGCGGCCAGTACCTCAAGCCGGGCGAGTCCCTGGATGCGAACCGTGCGATCCGGGTGGATCATGTTGTAGGTTCCCGAAACCGCCGCGATCGAAACGCCGGCCTCGCCGCTCGCCTCAGCGACGGACCGGGCCGCGCCGAGCTCAATGCTGTCCGGCATCGACGGCAGTCCAAGGCACGCCATGTTGAACTGCGCCGCCGTGTAGCCGCCGTCCGCGACCGCGCGCAGCACCGGCAAGGCGCCGGTGGTGGCGAAGGTCTTGGCGAAAATCCCAAGCTGCATCACACGACCCCGTCGACATCGGCCAGACGGACGGCGCGGCCGCCGGCAGCGGCCGAGCGGGCGATGGCCGCCATGCCCCTGACCGAGGCGATGCCGTCCTCGATGCCGGCGCCGATCATCGGCGCGCCATTTAGCACGACATCGGCAAAGCCTTCGAGCTGCCGGCGATAGAAGTGGCCATCCGCGCCAAGCGTCCGGTGCCAACTGCCATCGGCCTCGCGGAAAATGTCGACCTCGCTGCTCTTGTAGTACCAGGGGTTATAGGTCTTCGCGAGAACGCTGCCGTTCTCGCCGTAGATCTGGAACCCTTCGTGCCAGTCCATGCGCACGGCGACCGTCAGGTCGAGATGGCCGATCGTGCCGTCGGCGAAGATGGTGGTGATGAACCAGCAATAGGCGCCATAGCGCTCGGTGAGCCGGGCCTCCACCGCCTCGATCGACCTGTGCAGATGGCGCGCCGTATCAAGGAGATGGCTGCCATGCGCCAGCATGTAGTATTGGCGCAGATCCGCCTTGGGATTGACGGCAGGCTTGCGCGCCTTGGCGCTGGTGATGATCAGCGGTTGCACTGCATCGGTCATCGGGTAGCGGTGGGTGCTGTCGCAGTACCAGCCTTTGAACGCCAGCCGCTCGCCCATTTCGTCGTCGACGAAAGCCTTTGCCGCCTGGATGCCGGGATCGAAGCGCTTCATATGGCCGACCTGAAGCACCTTGCCGCTCTTGTCGAGCGTGGCCCGCAAGCCTTCGACCTCCTCGACCGAAACGCCCAGCGGCTTTTCGCAAAGCACATGCTTGCCGGCATCGAGCGCCAGTTCCGCGGCCTTGACGTGAAAAATGTCCGATGTCGCGATGATGACGGCATCGAGATCGGGATCGGCCAGCATCAGGCCGTAGTCGGCATAGGATTTTTCAGGCTCGTAGGTCGCGGCCATCCTGTCGCGCAGATCGTCGGCGACATCGCAAATGGCATAGAGATCGGCATTGCGTGCCTTGGTGCAGGATTCGAAATGCGCCGCCTGGGCAATCGGACCGCAGCCGAGCACGCCGACACGCAGCCGCTTTTCGTCTTTGCGAGGCATTGAATCTCTCCTGATTAGCGCGCGGCGAGGCCGCGAAGTTGAAATTGCGGATCGCCCGACAAAGCTGCCTGATGCAGCAGACAGGCAGCGCCCAATGCCGGACCGTCGGCCCCGACGCGCGACAGTTCGACCGTGGGAACGGGGTAACCTTCAGCCAGGAAGTCCAGCAAGAAAGCTTCCACCTGCTCGGCGACAAAGGGATAGACCGCATTGACCGAGCCGGAGAGGATGATGCGCTCCGGCTGCAAGGTGCAGGCAAGTGTCGCCAGGCCGCGGCCGAACCAGAGCGCCCAGTCGCGCGCGGTGGCAACGGCTGCCGGATCGCCGCCGGCCAGCGCTGCGACAAACTCATCCACGCCGGCGCGCAGTCCGCTTATGTGCAAATAGCGAGCCAGTAAAGCATCCTTGCCGACATAGGATTCCAGTCGGCCCGGGCGCTTCGCGTCGAAGACAAAACCTTCGTCGCCGATGCGCAGATGCCCGATTTCCCCGGCGCCGCCGAGCCGGCCGCGATGCAGCCTGCCGGCATTGATGATGCCGCCGCCAACGCCGTTCTCGATCAGGATGACCAGAGCATCCTCATGGTCCTTGCCCGGCTGCGCCCGGTATGTCTCGGCCACCGCCACGGCATTGGCATCGTTTTCCAAGAGGATCGGAAAGTCCGCGCCAAAGGCAGTGCGCAAAAGCTCCGCCAGATTGACCCCGTGCCAGCCAAGGATGGTGGCATGGTATGAAATCCCGTCGGCGGCGGGGAAGCCGGGCACGGCGACATTGAGCCCGTAGGGGCGCGTGCCCGCAGGCAATTGTGAGCGGATCTCGGCGACGAGTTCCCCGATGATGTCGACCGCGGCTTCGGGCGTGCTACCGGGGCCGGCAAATGCCCTAGAGGCGCTCGCACGCCGCGCGCCGGCAAGGTCGACAGCCACGGCTGCGATCCAGTTGACGCCGATATAAGCGCCAAGGAAGAAGCCGCCATTGCCGTCGATCTCGACAAGGATACCGGGACGGCCGACCCGACCCTCGCTATCCTGCTCGTCGTCCGTTCCATCCGACCGCTCGCGCGCCAGACCGGCTTCGGTCAGCCCCAGCACCAGGGCGCCGGTGGTCGACCGGGTCAGGCCGAGATCGCGTGCGAGCGCCGCTCGGCTCAACGCGCCGACACGAAACAGCGCCGCAAGTGCCCGCGTTTCGTTCGGCCGAAGATCGGTCGACACCAGCACGTCGTTCTCCACAATTTGTTTGATTATCATACTAATAGAATTTCTAGGCGGTTTGAAAGGCCCAAGGTTGGGTGCATTGCAACAAATATTCAGCATCCGCAGGCCCATTGACCCAAGTTTCAAACGATGATTTGTATCAGAAACTTACAAATTGGCATGGGAGGATGCGATGCCGGTTCTAGCGCGTCTCGAACACATCGTGAAGGATTTCGGTGCCGTCCGCGCGCTGGACAATGTCTCGCTCGACATCAACGAGGGCGAGGTTCTCGGCCTGATGGGCGACAATGGCGCCGGCAAATCGACGCTGGTCAAAACCATCGCCGGAAATTTCCAGCCGACATCAGGCACCTATGTCCTGGAAGGCAAGCCGGTGCTGTTATCGGGGCCTGCGGATGCACGCAGGCATGGCATCGAGGTCGTTTATCAAGACCTGGCGATTTGCGACAATCTGACGGCTTCGGCCAATGTCTTCCTCGGCCGCGAGATCATGAAGCAGGTTGGGCCGCTGAAAGTGCTCGACCACAAGAGCATGAACATGCGCTCGGGCGAGATCTTCCGCGAGTTGAAGTCGGAGACGCGGCCCGCCGATCTCGTCGTGCGCATGTCGGGCGGCCAGCGGCAGGCGGTGGCCATCGCCCGAACCCGGCTGGCCAAATCCAAGATCGTGCTGATGGACGAGCCGACGGCGGCGATCAGCGTCAGGCAGGTCGCCGAAGTGCTGGCCCTGATCCGCCGCATGAAGGACCAGGGCCTCTCGGTCATCCTGATCAGCCATCGCATGCCTGACGTGTTCGAGGTCTGCGACCGGGTCGTGGTGATGCGCCGCGGCCGCAAGGTCGCCGACAAGCCGATCGCGCAATCCAGCCCCGAGGAAGTGACCGGCCTGATCACCGGCGCCATCCAGACCGCCTGAAACAGCCCCGCCACGGAGCCATGCCATGAGCGCCCCCGACGACCATCCCGGAATGGAGATCGACCTTCTGAAAGGGTCGAGCCGCACGCTGTTGAACCGCGTGCTTCTGGCGCAGGAAACCTGGGTCGCGCTTGCCATCCTGGTGCTCGGCCTCGTCGTGTCGATGATCGCGCCGAAATTCGCCACCCCTGGCAATCTGCTCAACATCTTCCAGAATGGCTGCTTCATCGGCATCATGGCCATCGGCATGACGCCGGTGATCATCAGCGGCGGCATCGATATCTCGGTCGGTTCGATCCTGGGCATGTGCGGCGTCACGCTGGGCATCGTGCTCAACGCCGACATGCCACTGGTCGTCGGCATCGCGGCGACGCTGGCGATGGGCGTGCTGTGCGGCACCGTCAACGGAACGATCATCGCCTACGTCAAGCTGCCGCCGTTCATCGTCACCCTGGCGACGCTGTCGATCGGCCGCAGCCTGGCACTGGTGCTGACCAATAACCAGGTGTTCTACGAATTCGGCCGGGCAAGCGAGGCGATCGTCGCGCTCGGCGGCGGCTACACATTCGGCCTGCCCAATGTGGTCTATGCGCTGATCATCGGCGTGATCGTCCTGCATTTCCTGCTGACCATGTCGCGCTGGGGCCGCTATCTCTTCGCCATTGGCGGCAACGAGCCGGCCGCGCGGCTGTCGGGCATTCCCGTCGATCTGATCAAGATCTCGGCCTACGCGTTCAGCGGCTTCATGGTTGCGGTGACGGCAATCTTCCTCGTCGGCTGGCTCGGCGCAGTGACCAACTCGATCGGCACCGGCTACGAGTTGCAGGTCATCGCTTCGACCGTGATCGGCGGCGCTTCGCTGACCGGCGGCTTCGGTTCGGCACTTGGCGCCGGCATCGGCGCCATTCTCGTCGAAACCATTCGCAACGCGCTGCTTCTGGCAGGCGTCAACCCGTTCTGGCAGGGCACGTTTGTGGGGTGCTTCATCCTTGCAGCCGTCCTCCTGGAAAGAATCCGCTCTGTGCGACGCTAAGAGCATGATCCTGAACCGAAGGTCAGCGACCGCAAAAGTAGAAACCGGTTTTCGGAAAAGATCATGCTCCAACAGAAACCGAGCGGACACGTCACGGCGAACCAAATGGAGGAAACAATGTCGCTGTCGAAAACGCTAGGAACTACGCTTTCCCTCGCCTGCCTTGTAATCGGCATGACGGCCGTCCAGGCCAATGCCGAAGAGCGCGAATTCGCGCTCGTCTTCAAGGTTCTCAACAACGCCTTCAGCCCGCCGATCCAAGCCGGTTGCGAAGCCGCCGCCAAGAAGCTCGGCGACGTCAAATGCACCTATATCGGGCCGACCGAATATGACGAGGCCAAGGAAGTGCAGCTCGCGCAGGACATGGTCACGCGTGGCGTCGCTGGCCTTGGCATTTCGGCCGGCAATCCGAAAGCCATGGCCCGCATCATGAAGATGGCCAAGGAAAAGGGCATTCCGGTCGTCACCTATGACACCGACGTGCTGCCGGAAGATGCCGGCCTGCGCTCGACCTACATCGGCACCGACAATTACGAGTTCGGCGTGGCGCTGGCGCAGAAGGTGCTCGCCCACAAGAAGGACGGCACCGTGTGCATCCAGTCCGGCGCACCGGCTTCCGAGAACCTCAAGGCGCGCGTGCAAGGCATTCGCGATACGCTGGCCGGCGTCACCAAGGACAAGGGCATCGAGACGCTGACCGGCCAGAACGGCTGGACCGAGCCGGCGGGCTGCCCGGTCTACAACAATGACGACATCACGCTTGCCGCCCAGCAGGTGCGCGACGTCATGACCAACAATCCCGATCTCAGCGCCTTCGTTGCAGTCGGCGGTTGGGCGCAATACGCGCCGGAAGCCTACAAGCAGGCGATGACACCGCTGAAGGCGCGCCTCGACAGCAAGGATCTGGTGGTCGTGTTCGGCGACAATTTCGGTCCGCAACTGCCGCTGCTCGCCGCCGGCCTCAGCCACTACAATATCGGCCAGCGCCCCTATGACATGGGCTTCGAGACCATCATGGCGCTGGACAAACTGAGCAAGGGCGGCACGGTCGAACCGTTCATCAAGACCGGCACCGAGATCTGCACGCCGCAAGACGCTCTGACGACCTGCGGCAAGGTCGCCAACTGATCAGGCCTCCCAAGCCTGTCCTCCGGCCGCATCGGCCGGGGGACATCTCCTCGAAGGCAGGCTTGTCAGTTGCCCGCTTCGCAGTCAGAGACTGCTTGCGTCTCTCCAGCAGGCGATCAGATGACCGTCGCCGGCCCGCCTGACGGGTGGTTGCGCCTTTCGGCAATCGGGCAGCGCGACAGGACAGCGGGCGGCAAAGGAGCATCCGGAGGTCTCGGCATCGTGTGCCGCGACGTCGAGCTGAGCCGGAGCCTTCGGCGCCGTCTCATCCGAGGAGGCGGCCAGAAGCAGCTTCGTGTAGGGGTGGTTGGGGCCACGGAAAATCTGCTCGGATGAGCCGGTCTCGACCAGCCGGCCGCGATAAAGCACGCCGATCCTGTCGGCCATATAGCGCACCACCCTGAGGTCGTGGCTGATGAACAGATAGGTGGTGTCCTTGTCGCGCTGCAGGTCGTTGAGCAAATTGAGCACGGTCGCCTGCACGGAAACGTCGAGCGCAGAGGTTGGCTCGTCCAGCACCACGAGCTTCGGCACGCCGGCAAAGGCGCGCGCAATCGCCGCACGTTGTCGCTGGCCACCAGACAGCGATCTCGGCTTCTGGTCGACGGTCGTAGCGGCAAGACGAACCGAGGCCAGGAGATCGGCGACACGCTGCTTCACCTCGCTGCGGCCGAAGCCGGCGAGCCGCCGCAGCGGACGGCCGAGGATCCTGCCGATCCGCTGGCGCGGATTGAGCGTGCGGTCGGGTGACTGGAACACCATCTGCACGTCGCGCCGTTCGCTCAGGCTTCTTTTCTCGACGCGCGGCGCGACAGTGCTGCCGAACAGCTCGACCGACCCAGCGTCCGGCGTCTGCAGGCCGGTCACGATCCTTGCCAATGTCGACTTGCCGGAGCCGGATTCGCCGATCAGCCCGAACGTCTCGCCCTGGGCTATCTCCAGGTCGATATCGTGCAGGACGGCCTGGGAGCCGAAGGCGTGGCTGATGCCTTTGCAGGCGACGGCGATCGGACGTGCGGCTTCCGGTTGATCGCTGCGGACAGGCTTCGACGGGCCGGTTGTGTGCATCTCGGCCAGCCTGCCATCGCGCTTGGTGAAGTTGAGCGCCGGGATCGAGGCGATCAGCGCCTTGGTGTACGCGTGAACAGGGTTCTCGAAGACATCGTTGGCGATGCCGCTTTCGACCACCGTCCCCGACTGCATCACGGCCACCCGATCGCAGGCCCGGCGGACCATGTTGATGTCATGGCTGATCAGCAGAACGCTGGTTTGGTGATCGCGGCGCAAGTCCTGCAGGATGGCGACGATCTCGGACTGGACGCTGGCGTCAAGCGCCGTCGTCGGCTCGTCCAGCACCAGCAGCGACGGGTCGAGCGCAATGGCAATCGCGATGTTGGCGCGCTGCTGCATGCCGCCCGACAATTCGTGCGGATAGAGATCGAGCACCCGCTCCGGATTGCTCACCCTGACGCGGCCGAGCAGCTCGGCGGCGCGGGTGCGTGCTTCGTCCTGCCGAACCGGGCGATGCCGCATGATCGTCTCGGTGATCTGCCGGCCGATCGTCATGGCCGGATTGAGCGCCGCACCCGGATGCTGGTAGACGGCCGCGATGCGATCGCCCCTTAGCCGGCGCAGCTGTTCGCCGGAGAGATTGCGGATCTCGCGGCCCTGGAACTCGAGCGCCGACGCGGCGATCCGGGCGTTGCGCGGCAGATAGCGCAGAATAGCGAGTGCCACCGAGCTTTTGCCCGAGCCGGACTCGCCGACAAGGCCGAGCGCTTCGCCTTCGCCGATGGTGAGCGACACGCCGTTGACGGCCGGATGCGATCCCCGGCGTTCATCATAGGCGACGGTGAGCTGCTCGACGTTCAGAACCGATGACGACATGTCTTGCTGAAACCACTTTCTTTCGGCGCGGTCTTCGAGGGCAATCGCTTCCGCTTTCGCGCCGCACAATCTCTATAAAATTACTCGAATTAAGCTGGAGCGCAATCTACCTTTCACCGCTCAGGAGAGATTGTCGCAGCCGGTCGAGGCATCGCGACGGTCGCCTGAAGCAGTTCTGCAAGGAGACCGGCATGGCACGCGACCACATGATCCTCAGCGCGTTTTTCTTCAATCCGCAGGGCGATCATCGCATGTCGTGGCGCCATCCGCGCGCGCCGGGACGCGAAGTGCTCGACTTCGGCTTCTATCGCGATCTAGTGCAGGCGGCGGAGCGCGCCAGGATCGATACGATCTTTGTCGCCGACCATGTCGCGATCTGGGATTCCGTACAGAGCGGCGTCGCCCACTACGCCAACGCCCGCCTGGAACCGCTGACGCTGTTGTCGGCGCTTGCCGGCGTGACCAGGCATATCGGCCTCATCACCACCGCCTCGAGCTCCTACAGCGAGCCCTACAATGTCGCCCGCATGTTTGCCTCGCTCGACCATATCAGCAAGGGCAGGGCGTCGTGGAATGTCGTGACGTCGGCCATGGACGAGGAGGCCCGCAATTTCGGCCGCGACGGCAATATCGAGCACGCCTTTCGGTATGAGCGCGCTACCGAATTCCTCGATATCGTCAAGGCGCTGTGGGACAGCTGGGAAGACGAGGCGCTACTGATCGACAAGGCATCGGGCTATTTCGCCGATCCCGACAAGGTCCATGCGATCAACCACAAGGGCCCGCACTTCAAGGTGCGCGGACCGCTCAATGTCTCGCGCCCGCCGCAGGGCCATCCGCTGATCGTCCAGGCCGGCTCGTCCGAAGACGGCAAGAATTTCGCTACCGCGCATGCCGATGCGCACTTTGCCATCTACAGCACCAAGGAAGACGGCATCAAATATAGGCAGGACATCAACGAGCGCCTCGCCCGTTACGGCCGCAAGCCCGAGAGCTTCAAGATCCTGCCGGGCATCCTGCCGATCGTCGCAGCTTCCGAAGCGGAGGGACGCGAGCGGCAGGAGTATCTGCAGAGCTTGCTTCCCGATCGGGTCGGCATCGACCTTCTCTCGAGCTGGAGCGGCGTCGATCTCTCCGTATATCCGCCGGACGGCCCGCTGCCGCCGCTGCCGGACGAGAGTACCTTCAATGGCGGCCGCACCTCGCTCAATCGAGTCAAGGAATGGTCGAAGCAGAACCTCACTCTGCGCGAGATCGCTCGCAAGCTCGCCAACAGCGGTTCGGGGCCCCCCGGCGGCGCCACACCGAACCAGATCGCCGATCAGCTGCAGGACTGGTTCGAGGCAGGTGCCGCCGACGGCTTCAACCTGATGTTCCCGCTGCTGCCGGAGGATTGGGTGAATTTTGCCGAGCAGGTCGTGCCGGAACTGCAGCGCCGCGGCGTATTCCCCACCGAATATGCGCCGGGGACGCTGCGGGACCGTTTCGGCCTGGCGCGGCCGGCCAACCGCTTCACCGAACAGCGCGACAATGTGCGCGCCGTATCCTGACTTGGAGCAATTGGTATGACCGCAGCGCCAAAACTCCAGCCCCGCGAAGCCACGGCTCCGCAACTCATCAATGTTCTGCACAGCCCCAAGCGCATTCGGGTCAAATTCGCCGGCCGCACCATCGCCGACAGCCGCAACGTCCTGGTGCTGCGCTCCAACCATTTCCTGCCGATCTATTTCTTCCCGGCATCCTCGGTGGACCGCTCGCTCTTGAAGCCGTCCGAGCATCGCCAGCCGCATCCAGTCGGCGGCGAAACCACCTATTGGGACCTGGAGACGGGATCGAAAGCTTCTCCCAATGCGGCCTGGTCGTTTGTCGCGCCGCCGGATGAAAGCCTGTCGCCACTGGCCGGCCGCATCGCCTTCACCTGGAAAGCGGTCGACCAATGGTTCGAGGAGGAGGAAGAAGTCTTCGTCCACGCCCGCGACCCATACGCCCGCATCGACGCTCTGCAGAGTTCAAGCCATGTCCAGATCTGGTTCGACGGCGAAGTGATCGCCGACAGCCATCGCCCGGTGCTGCTGTTCGAAACGCATCTGCCGACGCGTTTCTATTTGCATCCGGACGATGTCAGGCTCGACCGTCTGGTCGACTCGGAGAGCACGACGCGCTGTCCCTACAAGGGCATTGCCTCTTACTGGTCGGGCCTGCGCGCCGACGGCTCGGTAAGCCCCGATGTCGCTTGGAGCTATCGCGATCCCATTGCCGAAATGCCCAAGATCAGGGGCCTCATCGCCTTCTACCCGCAAGCCGTCGACCGCATCCATCTCGACGGCGAACCAGTCGCTTAAAGGCATTCAACAGTCATTTCAGACAGGGGTTTCAAAATGACCAAACGCAACGACATCGATACGCTTCGCAATCTTTCCGGCGACATCTGGAACGTCGCCGTCGATGAGCACCAGGCCGGCTTCCTCAAGCGCCGCGATCTCCTGAAATACGCAGCCTTGATCGGCCTCACCGGCTTTGCCGCCTCGCAGGGGCTTGTTGGTTTTGGCACGGCGCGCGCTGCCGGCGCCGGCGGCACGGTCCGCGTTGGGCTCGGACAGCCGACCAAGGCGATCGATCCCGTCTCCATCACCGATCCGGCCAGCATCGGCGTCATCAGCCAGGTCGGCGAATATCTCATCCTCGACGATCCCAAGGACGGTCTGCAGCCCAAGCTCGCTCTGTCGTGGGAGGCCGACGAGACCGCCAGCCGCTGGACCTTCAAATTGCGGCCGGGCGTAAAATTCCACGACGGCCGCACCGTCACCGCCAAGGATGTGGTGGCGAGCTTCGAGCGGCTGGTCGATCCGGCCAGCGGTTCGTCCGCTTTGTCGGCCTATAAGGGCATCCTGTCCAAGGGCGGCGCCAAGGTCGTCGACGACCAGACAGTCGCCTTCGATCTCGACGGGCCCAACAGCAACTTCCCCTTCTATGTCTCGTCCGACGTCTACAATGCCGTCATCCTGCCGGCCGACTATGCCGGCGATTTCGAGAAGAATTTCAACGGCACCGGCCCGTTCAAGCTCGAATCCTTCCGCCCCAAGCAGGGCGCCAGCTTCGTGCGCAACCCTGACTATTGGGGCGACAAGGCGCTGCCCGACCGCGTCGAAATCAAGTTCTTCGACGACGAGCAGGCGCAGGTGCTGGCGCTGCAGGCCGGCCAGCTCGACGTCATCCCGAGCACGACCCGGCTGGAATTGGCGATCGAGGGCAATCCCAACTTCAAGCTGCTCAGCGTGCAGGCAAGTTCGCATGACGAGGTGCATCTGAGGACCGACCAGGCGCCGTTCACCGACAAGCGCATCCGCCGCGCCTTGGCGCTCACCATCGACCGCGAGGCGGTGGTCAAGGGCTTGCTCAAGGGCCGCGCCATCATCGGCAACGACACCCCGTTCGCGCCGATCTTCCCCTCGGCCGATCCGTCGGTACCGCAGCGCAAGCAGGACATCGCCGAGGCCAAGCGCCTGCTTGGCGAGGCCGGCGTGCCGAACGGCTTCCCGGTGACGCTGACCACCGAGCGCGCCTATGACATTCCCGATTATGCCGTGCTGATCCAGAATTTTGCCAAGAAGGCCGGCATCGACATCAAGCTCAACGTGCTGCCGCAGGACGCCTATTATGGCTCGGCGAAGTTCGGCTCGTCGCCATGGCTCGATTCCAATCTCGGCATTACCGATTTTGGCCATCGCGGCACGCCCGACATCTTCCTCAACGCGACGCTGAAGAGTTCGGGCGCCTGGAACGCCGCGCATTTCAACAACCCGGCCTATGACGGGCTGCTGCTCGAATACGGCAAGGCCCGCGACCTTCAGGCGCAACGCCTTGCCGCGGGCAAGATCCAGACCCTGCTGCTGGACGAGACCCCGCTGATCATCAGCTACTTCTCGCAATACAGCCGCATCGTCTCGTCGAAGGTCGAGGGCGTCCGCTTCACGGCAATCTCGCATCTGCTGCTCGATCGCGTGACGTTCGCCCAGGCATGATTGCGAGACGTCCAGCCACTCCGGGCACCGGAATCCGATGCTGACCGGCCGCACTGTGTCGGTGCGGGCAGCCTCGCTTCTGCTCACGCTGTGGCTGGTCAGCATGCTGGTGTTCTTCGCCGGGCAGGTTCTGCCCGGCGATGTCGCCCGCCTCATGCTCGGGCCGTTCGCCGGTGCCGAGGCCGTCGCGGCGCTGAACAGGCAGCTCGGCGCCGACCAGCCGGTGCTCGTGCAATACTGGCACTGGTTCAGCAGCGTGCTGTCAGGCGACTTCGGCACCTCCCTGTCGCTGCGTCTGCCGGTGGCGCCCTTCGTTCTGGAAAGCTTCAAGCGCTCGGCGGCCCTTGCCGGAATTATCCTCGTCTTTCTGCTGCCGCTGGGCATCGGCGCCGGCATCGTCGCCGGTCTCAACCAGGGCCGCTTTATCGACCGCCTGATCGTACTCGCCGGCGTGTCCTTAGGCATCGTCCCGGACTTCGTCTCCGGCCTGCTGTTGCTCATCGTCTTCGGCCTGTGGCTGAACTGGTTCCCGATCACCGGCGCTGCTCCCGATGGCGCCGGGCTGTGGGTCAGTGGCTATTATCTGATCCTGCCGGCGCTGCCGCTGGTGCTGAACCTTGCCGGCTACATCACCCGCATGACGCGGGCCGGCGTGATCGAGGCGCTGGCCGCCGACTATACGCGCACCGCCGTCCTGAAAGGCCTCGAGCGTCGCGAAATCCTCATCCGGCACGTGCTGCGCAATGCGCTGACGCCGACCATCGCCGTGCTCGCGACGCAGACCGGTTACATGCTTGGCGGGCTGGTGGTCATCGAAGCGCTGTTCGGCATACAGGGTCTCGGCAATCTGGTGCTCAACGCCGCCAAGTCGCGTGACTTCCCGATGCTCGAAGCCGGCGTGCTGGTCATGGCGACCATCTTCGTGCTGTCGGCCGCGGCAGGCGATCTCGTGAATGCCTTGCTCGATCCGCGGCAGCGCCGCCGTGTGTCGCCATGATGGAACTGATGGAATTGCCGGAGCGCCGTACGCTGGGCTGGCGGGCAGCAAGTCGCATCCGCGAGACTGTTTCGCAGCTGCCGCCCTCGGTGATCGTTGGATCGCTGATCCTGCTGTTCTGGGTCGGCTGCGCCGTGTTAGGCAGCCTGTTTGTGCCCTACGATCCCTATGCCGAGGATTTCCTCGTCATGCTGGCGCCGCCTGATGCCGCGCACTGGTTCGGCACCGACCAACTTGGCCGCGACGTGCTGTCGCGCATCGTCGTCGGCTCGCGTGACATCCTGCTGGTCGCGCCGGCAGCAACACTGCTCGGCGTTGCCGCCGGCAGTGTGCTTGGCCTCGTGCTCGGTTATTTCGACGGGCTGATCGACGCTATCGGCGCCAGGCTGCTCGACACGCTGATGGCCTTTCCCTTCATCGTCCTCGTCACCATGGCGCTGGTCGCGCTTGGGCCATCGAACCTCACCGTCATCCTTGTGATCGGCATCGCCTATGCCCCGCTGGTGGCACGGACGGTGCGTGCCGCCGTGCGCGAGCAGCGCGAACGCGACTATGTCAGCGCCGCTCGTCTCGGCGGCGAGAGCGCTCTTTCCATCATGTTCCTCGAGATCCTGCCTAATGTCAGGGAAACCATCCTCATCGAGCTGGTCACAAGGCTTGGCTACGCCTTCTTTTCAATCGCCACGCTGAGCTTCCTCGGCCTCGGCATCCAGCCGCCTTCAGCCGACTGGGGGCTGGCGGTCGCCGACGGCTACGGCTTCCTGACCGGCGGCAAATGGTGGGTGGTGATATTCAACTCGGCGGCCATCGTTTCGCTTGTCATGGCAACCAATCTGATCGCGCAAGGCATGGGCGCCTTCGAAAACAGCGACCGATGAAGAGCGGAACGCTCAGCAAAGCTGACGCGCAATCGCGGACCGTGCGCTAAAATCGTTCCTCGTGATTCGGCTCTGACAGGGCCTCAAAGCAAGGAACGGCATGAGCAAGGCCCTCATTACATTCGCATTGGTCGCGGTGCTCACCGCATTGCTCATGGCGCTCAGCCTGGCGGTGGCCAGGCACGGCTATCCCTATGGCGCGATCGGCGTGCGGCGGCTGGACGGTATTGCCGATGCCGGCTCGTTCCTGCCGCTCGCCGCCGTCTACTTCTTCAGCGCTATGCTGATGATGATCCTGCCGATCCGGGCCGCCGGCATCGTCTTGACCCATGCGGCGGATGCGCTGTTCTGGGCGGTGATTGCCCTGTTCGCCACAATTGTCGGCTGTCTCGTCGCGCGCTGGGCTTTTGGCCAGAGCAGCGTGCTGTGGGCGCTGCTGAACTGGCGCTTCCTGTTCGCCGCGGCCATCGTCGGCTGCCATTTCACCATGAACGAGCTGCGCCGCAACATCCTGCTCAGGAGCTTGTTCTTCGTCATCTTCGCCGCGGCGACGCTGGCTTGCCTGTTCTGGACTTTTCCGACCTGACAGGGCCGCTTTATATTGTCCATCTTGAGGTCGCGGCTTTCATAGCCGCGCGCCATCGGCTATCCAGTCCGCAGCTAGATTTCAGCCCTCACAGTGTCGTCATTTGTCTGATAAATGATTCAGGCATACGGCACCCCCAGCGAACCAATACAAGGAAACCGCGACATGAGCCTGTTTCGTAAAAATCTGATCGATGGCGAGTGGGTGGGCGAGACCGGCTCGCGCAACATCAATCCCTCGAACACGGGCGATGTCGTTGGCGAATATGCCTCGGCCGGCGCCGAACAGGCAAAGCAGGCCATAGCGGCGGCCAAAGCCGCCTTCCCGGCCTGGTCGCGCTCCGCGCCGCTGGTGCGCCACGCCGTGCTGAAAAAGGCGTCGGACGAGATCATGGCGCGCAAGGACGAGATCGGCCGCGCGCTGTCGCGCGAAGAGGGTAAGACGCTGGCCGAGGGCATTGGCGAGACCATCCGCGCCGCCCAGATCTTCGACTTCTTCGCCGGCGAGACGCTGCGCCTGTCGGGTGAATTGGTGCCCAGCGTGCGCCCGGGCGTCGGCGTCGAGATCACCCGCGAAGCCGTTGGTGTGGTCGGCATCATCACGCCGTGGAATTTCCCGATCGCCATTCCCACCTGGAAGATCGCGCCGGCGCTCGCCCACGGCAACACCATCGTCTTCAAGCCAGCCGAACTCGTTCCCGAAAGCGCCTGGACCATCGTCGACATCTTGCACCGCGCCGGCCTGCCGAAAGGCGTGCTCAATTTGGTCATGGGCAAGGGCTCGGTGGTCGGCCAGGCCATGCTCGACAGCCCCGACCTCAACGCCATCACCTTCACCGGCTCGGTCGGCACCGGCAAACGCGTGGCCGCGGCAAGCGTCGAGCACATGCGCAAGTTCCAGCTCGAAATGGGCGGCAAGAATCCGATGGTCGTGCTCGACGACGCCGACCTCGCCACGGCGGTCGAATGCGCCATCAACGGCGCCTATTTCTCGACCGGCCAGCGTTGCACGGCCTCTTCTCGCCTGGTGGTGACCGAGGGCATTCACGACCGCTTCGTCGCCGCGCTCAAGGAGCGCCTGGAAAAGCTCGTCATCGGCGATGCGCTCGACACCAAGACCCAGATAGGACCGGTCGTCGATGCGAGCCAGCTCAAGCAGGACGAGGACTACATCGCCATCGGCAGCAAGGAAGGCGCCAACCTCGCTTTCGGCGGCGAGCGGCTCGATCGCGAAACGCCCGGCTTCTACCTCAGGCCGGCACTGTTCACCGAGAGCACCAACGCCATGCGCATTTCGCGCGAAGAAATCTTCGGGCCGGTCGCCAATGTCATCCGTGTCAAGGATTATGACGAGGCGCTGGCGGTTGCCAACGACACGCCCTTCGGCCTGACGTCCGGCATCTGCACCTCGAGCCTCAAGCATGCCACGCATTTCCGGCGCAACTCCGAAGCCGGCATGGTGATGGTCAATCTGCCGACGGCGGGCGTCGACTTCCACGTCCCGTTCGGCGGCCGCAAGGGCTCGAGCTACGGCCCACGCGAGCAGGGCCGCTATGCCGCGGAATTCTACACCACGGTGAAGACAGCCTACACATTTGCCGGCTGATCGACGGGTGACCCGATGACAGCGGCGAAAAAGGAACTGACCTGGCTCAACCCGCCGCCGCATCATGCCTTCGGCGATGGCATCGTGCATGTGCGCACCGGCAGGGAAACCGACTTCTGGCGCGAAACCTTCTACGGTTTCTGGCGTGACAATGGCCATTTCCTGTATCGGCCGGTCGAGGGTGACTTCAGCGCCGAAGTCACCGTCAAGGGCGACTACAAGGTGCTCTACGACCAGGCCGGGCTGATGCTGCGGCTGAGCGAAACGCACTGGATCAAGGCAGGCATCGAATACACCGACGGGCTGGCGCACTTTTCCGTCGTCGTCACCAGCGACACCTCGGACTGGTCGCTGCTTAGCATCCCCACCGGCCCCGACGGCGTCCGCATCCGCCTGACCCGCCACGCGGAGGCGATCCGCATCCAGTATCTGGACTCCACGGATAGCCATTGGAAGCCGGTGCGGCTGGCCTATTTCCCGATCTCGAAATCCGTCGATGTCGGAATGATGTGCTGCTCGCCACAGCGCGAAGGGTTTGAGGTAACATTCTCCGGCTTTACTGTCGGCCCGCCGATTTCCAGGCAATTGCACGACTGACGACGATATCGATGGCGGACTAACCGTCTGCCCGATGCTGGAAGAACTGCAAAAACAGCTCCCGTTCGGTGGTGATGTCGAGCTTCTCGTAGATGCGGCGGCGGTGGTTCTTCACCGTGCCGACGGCGATGCCGAGCCGTTCCGCGATGTTGGCGGTCGGATGTCCCGCCAGGATCAACTGCACCAATTCCCGCTCGCGCAGCGACAGCTCCGGCCACAGGCTCGCCGGGATGGTCGGCTCCTGCCGGGGCGAGGCGCCGGGGCCGGTCGGCGCCGATGTGCGGGAGAACTCGGTGCCGCGCGCCTTGATGTCGAGCGCATGCAAGGCCTCGAACACCGGCAGCCGCTCGTCCAGCAGGGCGATCTCGCTCTCCTTGAAGGTGGAGGTCGAGCGGTCGAGGAAGATGCCGAGGCACCAGTCGCCGCCATCGGCCAGCATGATGCCGACCTCATCGCAGATTTCCGACTGCGCCAGGAAACCGGCTATGTACTGGCCGCGCTTGGCCTCGTCATCGGCGAGCCGTTTCAGCGGCAGGATGCCCAGCCGTCGCTCGCGCCGCCACGAGGCATAGAACGGGTCGAAGACGTAGTAATTGTCGAGATAGCGCCGCACCATCTCATCCGAAAAGCGCCGGTGCTTGACAAACTCCGGTGTCTGCGTCGCCGAATATCGGGTCACGGTGACGAGATCGTGCTCGATATCGGCGCCGATCAGGTCGATCAGGCAGTCGACATGCCTGTCCGTGCCGGTGGCGGCAATCGCCCTGGCCAGCGGCGCCCAGATGTTGCTGCCCATGCGCATGCCCTTTTCTCGGCGATCCCGGTCCGGCGGTCATTGTGTCTTTTGGCATATGGCGCAAGGCCGCCCAAGGAATCTAGCTTGAGCCATCCTACAGCAATCCTGAGGCGACCGTGACCCAACCCAACCTCACCAGCCCCATCGTCGGCAATCCAATCGTCATCGGCATCGACGCCGGCGGCACCATGACCGACACGATCCTTGTCGACCAGGACGGCCACTTCAAGATCGGCAAGTCGGCAACCACGCCGAAGAACGAGGCCGAAGGCTTCCTCGCATCGGCCGAAGACGCGGCCGACGCCTGGGGCATCTCGCTGGAGCAGCTGTTCTCCGGCGTCAACGTCGTGCTCTATTCCGGCACCGGCATGCTCAACACACTGTTGTCGCGCACCGGGCGCCGGCTTGGCCTGATCACCACCAAGGGTCTGGAAGACATGATCCTGATGGGTCGCGGCCTGCAGGCCTGGGCCGACTATTCCTATGCCGACCGGCTGCATGCGGTGACCCACCATCATCCCGATCCGCTGGTGCCGCGCCGTCGCACCCATGGCGTCACCGAGCGCATCGACCAGTTCGGCGACATCGTGCTGCCGCTATACGAGCATGAAGTCGCGATTGCGGCCAGGAAGCTGATTGCCGACAAGGTCGAGGCGATCTGCATCATGACCATCTTCTCGCACGTCAATCCGGTGCACGAAAAGCGCATCGCCGAGATATGCCGCGAGGAGGTGCTGAAAGCCGGCGCCGACATCCTCATCTACACCAGCCACGAGGTCCGCCCGGTCATCCGCGAACAGTCGCGGCTGAACTCGGTGCTGATCGAAGCCTACGCGACGTCGCGCGGCCGCAAGCAGCTTAGGGGTATCGAGGACGTTTCGAAAAAATACGGCTTCAAATACGGCGTGCAGACGCTGCTGTCCTTTGGCGGCCTGACCTCAATCAACCATCCGCGCCTGCACGAAACCATGATTTCCGGCCCGATCGGCGGTATTCTCGGCGCGGCCTATGTCGGCAAGCTCATCGGCAACGACTCCCTGATCTGCTCGGACATGGGCGGCACCTCCTTCGACATGGGCGTCATTTCGCGCGGCCAGACGCGGATCGAGAACGAGCCGCTGATGGACCGTTTCAAGCTCAACGTGCCGACGCTGCATCTCGACACGATCGGCGCCGGCGCCGGCATGATCCTCAAGGTCGACCCGCTGACCAAGAAAGTCTCGCTCGGGCCGGAAAGTGCCGGTTCCGACCCCGGCCCCATCTGCTTCGCCAAGGGCGGCACTGAACCCACCATCGCCGATTGCGACGCCATACTAGGCCGCCTCAACCCGTATTATTTCCTCGGCGGCAAGGTCGTCTTGCAGGTCGAGAAGGCGCGCAAAGCGTTTGAGGAAAAATGCTCCAGCATCCTTGGCGTCGGTGTCGAGGAGGCTGCCGAAGGCATGATCGACATGCTGGAAGCCGATGCCAACAACGCGCTGCGCCGGGTCATCTCCGGCCAGGGCATCCATCCCTCGGAATTCACGCTGCTGTCCTATGGCGGCTCGGGTCCGCTGCATCTGGCCGGCTGCTGCAGGGGCATCGGCTTCAAGGACATCATCACCTTCCAGTTTGCCGCCGCCTTCTCGGCCTTCGGCTGCACCACCGCCGATTTCATGCGTCGGCATTCGGTCTCGACGCAGCACGACATCGGCGCCCGCGCAAGCGATGACGAGCTGCTCGCTTTCGGCAAGAAGGTCACCGACGTCTGGAATGATCTCACCAAGGCGGCGGTCGAGGAGATGATCAGCGACGGCCATATCAGAGACAAGATCAAGACCGTGCCGTTCCTGATGATGCGCTACACCGGCCAGCTCGAGGATGTCGAGGTCATGGCACCGCTTGCCGAGGTCAATTCGGCTGACGACATGCGTAGGGTCATCGACGAGTTCGAGGCGGTCTACGCCAAGGTCAACCATCGCGTTTCGCGCTATGGCGAAGCCGGCTTCACCATCACCGAGCTCGGATTGATCGCCACCGCCGACAAGGTCAAGCCGGTGCTCTTGAAGCGCCCGCTCGGCAAGTCGGCCCCGGCAGCAGCGCACAAGGGCGTGCGCGAGGCCTATATCGGGGGACGCTGGCACAAGGCCAATCTCTACGAGATGGACCTACTGCAGCCCGGCCATGAGGTGATCGGTCCGGCCATCATCGAACATCCCGCCACCACGCTCGTTGTTCATCCGCAGGACCGTGTCCACGTCGATGAGTGGACGCTGCTGCATTACACCCATTCTTGAAAGGGCACCGCCATGTTGGACGGACCTGCCTCGGCCCTGCGCCTTCGCGAACGGCTGCTCGATTCAGAACGGCTGATGGAAGAGACCGGCTGCTATGACGGCATCACCGAGCTCACGCTACGCAACCAGGACCCGCTGAAATTCGAGACGCTGCACACCAAGCTGCGCGCCTATTGCGTCTCGGCCCGCGAAATGGCCCGCCGCATCTCGGCCTCGCCCGGCGTGCGCGAAGTCGGCGAAATGGTGGTGGCGATCTATACGCCCGAGGGCGATGCGATCGCGCTGTCCAACGGCATCATGGTCCACGTCCACACGATGAGCCGCTTCATCAAATGGATGATCAAGAACAATTACGAGGAAAACCCGAAGATCCGCGAAGGCGACATCTTTGCCAACAACGATGCCTTCATCGGCACCGTGCAGGTGCCCGACGTCATGGACGTGGTGCCGATCTTCCATGAAGGCACGCTGGTCGGCTGGGCCGGTGCGGTCTGCCACGAGCTCGAAGCCGGCGGCATCACGCCCGGCGGCGACGTCTGCCTGGCGCAGGAGCGCTTCACCGAAGGCCTGTTCGTCTGCGCCGAAAAGATCGGCGAGAATGACGAGATCCGCCGCGACTACGTCATCCGCTGCGAGCGCAATCTACGCATGCCGATCTACTGGGTGCTCGACGAGAAGGCCAAGGTCGCCTCCTGCATCGACATGCGCGAAAGCGTCAAGCAGCTGATCTCCGAGATCGGCCTCGACTACTGGATGAAGGTGTCGAAGGAGTTCATCGAGGAGGGCCGTCGCGCCCAGCTCGCCCGCACCCGCCAGCTCACCGTGCCCGGCATCTATCGCGGCCACACCTTCTACGGCCATGTCACGGCGGGCAAGCCCGGCTTCCAGCTGCTTGGCGATCCCGACTGGCTCTACAACATCCCGATCGAGATGGAGATCACCACCGACGGCAAGATCACCATGGACTTCGAGGGCACGCAGCCCTGGGGCTACCATTCGATGAACTGCACGCCGGCCGGCATGGATGGCGGCATGTTCGTCACCTTGACCCAGCACATGAATTTCGAGGGCCTGGTCAATGACGGCGCCTGGATGGCGACCGAGCTGAAGCTGCCGCACGGCACCTGGACCAACCCCGACAATGAGATGGTGGCGACCGCCACATCCTGGGCGCTGCTGCTGCCGGCCTATGGCGTGTTCCAGCGCCTTTTGTCGCGCGGCTTCGTCGCGCGCGGCTTCGTCGAGGAAGCCTTCGTTGGCCAGGTCAACAGCCCGATGATCGAGATGGGCGGCGAAAGCCAGTACGGTACGCCGTTCGGCATGGCGCATTTCGAATGCGCCGCCGCCGGCTCCGGCGCGCTCGCCATCGCCGATGGCCTCGACACCGCCTATGTCGGCTGGAATCCGGAATCCGACATGGGCAACATCGAGGTCTGGGAACAATCGATGCCGTTGGTCTATATCGGCCGCTCGATCGTCCCCAATTCAGGGGGCGCCGGCAAATATCGCGGCGGCTGTTCCTTCGTCTCGACCTGGCTGATCAACAAGACCTCGCACCTGCGACTGCACACCTCGGAACACTCCTCGCGGGTATTCGACAATGGCGGCATGTGTGGCGGCTATCCCGCGCCGACCTGCCAGAAGCATCGCGCGGTACGCAATTCCAACATCCATGAACTGGCGGCAAAAGGCGAACCGCTCGCGCATGCCCCAGGTATCGATCCGCATGTCTCCGACTACGAGAAGAACATCGGCGGCGACCATGCCGTGGTCGAAGGCCCCTACATCACCTCGCCGCACAAGTCGGGGGACATCTTCAGCCATTCCTACAATGGTGGCGGCGGTTACGGCGACGTGCTGGAGCGCGATCCGGTCAAGACCGCCTGGGATGTCGAGAACGGTTTTCTCACCCGCCAGGCGGCGGTCCAGATTTTCGGCATCGTGCTGAAGGACGACGCCGAGGGTTATCCGGTTGCCGATATCGACGCCACCGTCGAACGTCGTGCCGCCATGCGCAAGGAGCGTCTGGCCAAGGCGATCCCGGTTTCGGACTGGATCGCTGCCGAACGCGGCCGTGTCGAGAAGGCCGACTTCGCGCCCGAGGTGAAGAAAATGTATGCCAGCGCGATCAAGCTATCGTCGCGCTTCACCAGGGATTTCAGCGATTTCTGGACCGTCGACGCCAGATCGATCTTCATGCCGGGAGCAAAGCCATGACCTCATACAGCAAGGAAGTCCTCGGCGATCTCTCAGCCGGCAAGCTGCCCTGGCCGCAGACAAAGCGCATCATGAGCGCCTACAAGGACGACGACCGCTTCTTCAAGATGCTCGCCGTCTATCAGGACCGTGTCGCATGGAAGGACCCGATCCTTCTGCCGGTCTCGGATCACCTGTTCATCTGCCAGAGCGGCGACGAGCGCATCACCCGTTGCGAATGCGGCCACTCCTTCGGCGACTATCGCAAGAACTGGAAGCTCAAGGCCGCGATCAACGTGCGCAACACCGAGGAGGCGCTGCGCGAGATCTATCCCAATAGCGATATCCCCGATCCGCAATGGATGGAAATCCGCGAATTCATCTGCCCGCAATGCGGCACCATGCATGAGGTCGAGGCGGCGGCTCCCGGCTACCCCATCGTGCACGACTTCGAACCCGATCTCGAAGGCTTCTATCGCGAGTGGCTGGGCAAACTGCTTTAGCGACGTGGTGACCAGCGCTGCAGGCAAGGTAGCGCTCGTCACCGGGCTGGGTCTAAGACTATGGCATCAAACGTCGGCATCGGAGATTCACTGCCCATGACAGACCTTTCCGGCCGCAGCGCGATCGTCACCGGCGGGTTTTCCGGCATGGGCTTCGCCATTGCGACGGCGTTGGCGCAGGCCGGCGCAAATGTAGCGGTCGGCTCCTACATCGCCCCCGCCGGCGCCGACAGAACCGACGCCGCCTACTATCCCGGCGCCGATGAAATCGAGCGCGTGCGGTTGGCCCTGTCGGCACACGGCACCAGGGTTTATGCCGCCCACCTCGATGTCCGCGATAGCGAGGTGACCAACCGGTTTGCGGCTGACGCACAAGCCGCCATCGGCCCGGGAGACATACTGGTCAATGCCGCGGGCACCACCGCCGAACAGCCGGTCTGCGGCCATTCCGACGCACTGTGGGACAAGATCGTCGACACCAATCTCAGCGGAGCGTTCCGCGTCACCCGAGCTGTGCTGCCCGGCATGATCGAGCGCGGCTGGGGCCGTATCGTCAACATCGGCTCGACAGCGGCTTCAGTCGGCTGGAAGGACAACCCGGCCTACTGCGCCTCGAAGGCCGGGCTGCTCGGCTTTACCCGCTGCGTGGCGCTGGAAGGCGCCGCGCACGGTGTCACTTGCGTCATGATCAGCCCGACCTGGGTCGAGACCGAACTGATGCGCCGCAACGTGGCGCAGGTCGTCGAGCGTGAGGGCAAGGGCAGAACCGCCGAGGAAGCCATGGCCGAGATCGCCAAGGGCAATCCCCAGCAGCGCATGCTGCAGCCGCAGGAAATCGCGGCTCTAGCAGTATTCCTGTGCTCGGATCTGGCCAAGGGCATCACCATGGAAAACATCCAGGTCACCGGCGGAGCGCTGTGGTAGCGGCCACAGATTGAATTTTCGAACGAGCGAGCCGCATTAACGCCATTTGTCGGTTGCATGGTCGTTTTGGCCCTGCTGCGGCAAATTTACCATTGAGTGACAGGCGATAGAGGTTATATTGTGCACTGCACAATGGTGCCCGCTGATCGGGGTCCGGCAAGGGCAGGTTCCGGCGATCGCGCATGCAAAGGGCGGACCTGACGCAGAAAAGCCGACCATGGGCGCTTCAGCCCAGCCGAAAGGCGGCAGCATGAGAAATCCGGTACGGATATGAAGATCCCGAAATCCATTCTGATCGATGCGGACAACAACAAGGCCTATGCCGCCTTCGCCGTTGCGGTGTCGGTCTTTGCCTTCGCCTACTCCACCAATTTCGGCCAGATCCTGATCCTCGCCTACTATCTGGTATGGCTGCCGCTGCTGTTCGTCGATTACCGGCGTTTCGCCCGCGATCTCTCCAGCGCCTGGCTGCCGCTGCTGTTTGCGGCCTATGTCTGCCTGTCGCTGTTCTGGTCGCAAGCGGCCGGCACCAGCGCGCGGGCGGGGCTGCAATATTTCTCCCACATGCTGTGCGCCTACATCGCGGCGCGCACCATCAGCACGCGCACGCTGGTGCTGGGCTCGCTGATCGGCATCTTCATCGTGCTGCTGTATTCGCTGAAGGTTGGCGCCTATGCGCTCGACACTATCGACGGCACCACCAATTTCGTCGGCGCCTTCGGCTCCAAGAACCAGATCGGCTTCTTCGCCTCGCTCGGCATCTTCTTCTGCTTCGCTTTTCTGGCCTTCTACCGGCGCAACTGGATGAGCTTCGTCTGGACCGCGCCGATCATCCTGCTGTCGGTCTATATGCTGGCGATCGCCCACTCGGCGACGTCGGTCGCTTCGCTTCCGGCGGTGATCGGTGTCGTTGCCTTGCTTGCCATGAGCAAGGTTCTGTCACGCCGCTACCGCCGCGTGCTGTTCGTCGTCGGCGCTACCGCGCTGGTCGGCGGTGTGATGGCTGCGCTGAACCTTGGCCTGCTCGATGTCGTGCTCGGCATCTTCGGCAAGGATTCGACGCTGACCGGCCGCACCTATCTCTGGGAACAGGGCTGGGCCGCCGCGCAGCAGCGTCCGGTGCTCGGTTATGGCTATGCCGCCTACTGGATCCAGGGTTTTGCCGATCCGGAACGGCTCTGGGCCGAGTTCTACATCTCCACCCGCACCGGCTTCCATTTCCACAACACCTATATCGAGACGCTGGTCGAGCTCGGCTTCATCGGCGTGACGATGCTGGCGCTGATCATCCTGCGCTCCTTCTGGGGCCATGTTTCGAAGGTGGTGTTCGGTGACTGGAGCGCCGATTCGGTGGTGCTCGCCGGCGCGGTCGGCATGATGCTGATCCGCTCCTTCTTCGAGGTCGAGATCCTCGGCCCCTATTTTATGGCCTCGTTCATCGTCTATTACGGCCTGTTCAAGCTGCGCCCGGTGCCGCTCGCCAGGGCAAGGCGGGCCTATGTTCCGGTGCCGGACGAGAACATCGCCAACGGCCGCATGCCGGCGCGCGTCTGACTTGCTTATCTCAGGCGACGGCGCGCTTGCGCAGCATCAGCCGCTGCAGGAAGCGGCGCAACGGCTCGTCATAGAGGCGCGTGGCGATGTCGGCGATGACGATGACGGAAACCGCCATGACGATGCCGAACCAGGGATGATGCGCGAACGGGTCGATCGCTGCGGCCTTGCCCGCCCCGGCGATGATCATCAGCAGCGGCGTGTGGATGATGTAGATTGGGTAGGAAATCCGCCCCAGCCAGCCATAGAGGCCTGACAGGCGCGGCGCCGTCGGCGCAATAGTGCCGACCACGACCAGCGCCGGGAAAACAAAGACGACGCAGGCGAGATCGTAGGCGACGCGCGCGCCGCCGGCCGGCGCGATGGCAAAGACGACGAGCGTCAGTGCGATCGCGGCCTCTATCCACCAGCCGCGCCGCAGAAAGCCGAGCCCGCTTTGATAGCGTGTCATGGACCGGCAAAGCAGCACGCCCAGGAAGAACGAGAAACAGACGCGCGGCAGGCCGCTGATGATGGTCGATCCGGTCATGCCGAAGTCGAGGGTGCCGGCGATGATAGAGACGACCACCAGCAACACCAGACTGACGGCAATGAGCGTGCTCAGCACGCGTTTCGTCAGCAGGAAGAAGACGGCGACATAGGCTATGTTGACGATCAGCTCGAAGAACAGCGACCACGACGCGGGGTTGAGCGGAAAGATCGTGTGATAGGCATCGCTGACCAGCGGGATGAAGAACATGCCGGTCGTCAGCATGGTGCCGATCTCGGAGATCGGCATGTATTCCGCCGGAATCAGCCGGTTCTTGACGACGAGATAGAAGAAACCGAGCAGCGTGCCGGCGAGGTAGAGCGGGTAGAGGCGTATCAGGCGGATCGCTACGAAGGTGCCGACGCCCATGCCGTTTTCGATCTTGCGGTCATAGGCATGCGCGATGACGAAGCCGCTGAGCAGGAAGAACAGGTCGACGGCCAAATAGCTCGACGGCAGCACCTTGCCGGCGGCCAGGAACGGCGAGAAGTGGTAGAGCATGACGCTGATCGCCGCGACGCCGCGGATGGCATCGAGATTGAGGTAGACGTGGCGCGGTGCGGCGGGCTGCATGGAATGCCTTCAAGCGGTCGAAAAACGGAAGTTCCCGCCCGCACCCTGGCGCGAACGAGCCGAACTGGTTCTCCCGCCCCTCCGTCGTTCCGGTCTAGCTGAGCGAGACAGGAACTTACTGGCTGGCCGTCGGCGCCAGCTTCACCTTGATGACGTCGCCCGGCAGCACCGGCGTATCTTCCTTGGCGTCGATCTCGCTGGTCTTGCCGTCGGTCACGCGCACCAGCGAATAGATGAGCGCCGGCTCTTCATTGTTGTTTGTGATGGCGGCGGTCGTGGCCGGGTCCGATGCCTGGGCCATCAGGCCCTGTTGCATGTTGACCCTGAGTGCGGCTTCGTTGAGGTCTGCTTCGACCTGCTGCCGGTCGGCGGCAAGTCTCGAGTTCAACGTGTTCTGGGCATCGATGGCATCCTGCGTCGCCTTGCTGACCGACTGCTTGGCGGTGAGGATCGCCGTCTCATAGTCCAGGATCTTGCCCTGCAGATCGGTGACCGACTGTTGCGAGGAAAGCAGGCGTGCGTTGGCGACCAGGCCCTTTTGCGCCAGCGGACCGATACTGTCCGCCTGCTGCTGCGCCAGGTCGACCTGCTTTTGCTGGTTGACGATCTTTTTCTGCAGCGCCTCGATTTCGGACTGCAGGACCCCTTTCAGATCGTCAAGCGCCTGCAGCTTCAGCTTCAACGCTTTCTGGTCGGAGATCAGGATCTGCATTTCGTCGGCGACGATTGTCGCCAGGCGCGGGTCGCCCTCGACTTCCTTAGGCGCCTCGAAACTCTCCTTGCCGGCGAGATCGGCATCGATGCGGGCACGCTTGACGATCAACCGCACGCGCTGGTCGTCATAAATGTCGAAATTGCCCTTGGCGGTGATCAGGTCCTTGCCGAGCTGGGTGCCGAAATCGGCGTTGCGCCGGATGCCGCCGGCGATGCTGATCGCCTTGAGCACGGTCAGCTCCGGCACATAGGGAAACTGGCCAGGCGTCTGGATCTCGCCCGAGATGTAGAACGGCCGGAACTGCACCATTTCCACCGAGGCTTCCGGCTTGTCCGACAAGGCAAGCTTGCGCTGCAGGGCGACGCTGATCGCGGCCGCAACCTCCGACGTGGTCTTGCCGGCGGCCGGCAGTTCGCCGACGAACGGCACCGACAAATTGCCGGCGGGACCGACCGAATATTCGCCGTTTACCGCCGACCAGTCACGGAACGTGCCTTCCACCGTCTGCCACTCGGCGACGCGGATGTTGAGCTTGTCCTGCGAGCCGAGCCGGTACTCGTCGGCCATGGCTGGAACCGCGAGCGACAGAGCGAGGCACGTGGCGACAAGCCGTGCCGGCCGCATCGGGCCGGCAAGGCGAAAATACGCTGATATGTCTGTTTTCAACTGAACGTTTCCGATCCGTTTTGGCCCCATCCGCCCGATAGGCCTGCTGCCGAGTGCCTCCTTCGGAACCTGGCAGAATACTATGGCTGCAATGCGAGACCGGCCCATCGCCGAATAGCTTTGGACCGGATTGGCTTCGGGCCGTACCGGCCCGATTGCTGACCAGTTGCGGTCGGTCAGTAGGAACCGCGCGACATCCACACCGCGGGCACGGTCTTGAGGATGATGCGAACGTCTTCGAACAGCGACCAGTTCTCGACATAGTGACGGTCGAACGCGACGCGACTGTCATAGGAGACATCGTTGCGTCCGCTGACCTGCCAAAGCCCGGTCAGGCCCGGCCGCGACTTCAAATAATAGACCGCGGCGCTGCCGTAGATCTCAAGCTCGTCGCGCACCACCGGGCGAGGCCCGACAAGGCTCATGTCGCCCTGCAGGATGTTGATGATCTGCGGCAGCTCGTCGAGGCTGAGCTTGCGCAGAACGGCGCCGACGCGGGTGACGCGCGGATCGTTCTTCAGCTTGCGGGTCGCGATCCATTCGGCGTTGGCTTCCGGATTGGCCGCGAGATAGGCGGCCAGCACACGTTCGCCGTCTTCGACCATGGTGCGGAACTTGAGGCAGGGGAAAATCCGCCCACCGCGTCCGATGCGCTTGTGGCCGTAGAAGATCGAGCCGCCGTCGGAAAGCTTGACCAGAAGGGCCACCATCAGGAACAGCGGGCTAAGCGCCACCAGGCCGACAAGTGAACCGAAAATATCGAAACTGCGCTTCAGCAGCCCGCCGATGGGTGGCGGAAAATCTACGCCGACATGCGAAAATGCCGCATTAGCCGACTTGGCAACGTCCCTCATGCAAAAGCTCCATACGTTGAACGGATGGTTTATGCCACGATACCAAAAAAATGCTGCAGCGCAACACACAATTTCCCATATGGCTGAAATAGTCACGTCAGGAATTGACTAAATAATAAACCCTCCTTGCCCAAATTTTGCCCTTTATGGCGGGTTTGTGACGAATAATTAGCAACCGTAGGAAATGTAAAGCCTTTTTTCGGCGGGTTCTGGGCAAATCGTCCTTTGCCGCAGAGGGAACGGCTTTAACTGATTTTCGAATCACTGGCTTTGCTAAATTAATCAAGTAAAATACTAATCAACATTGCAGATTCTACTGTAGTATAAAGCGCATGACGAGTTAGGCCACCACCCCTGCGTGTGCATCGCAGCATGGCGGAGTCCAAGCCGCCGCCAAGCCGAAAATTATTGCTGGTTGCCCTTGCCGTCAGTTTCGCGCCTTAATAGAGTCGCAAATTATTCCTGATAGAGTCTGGATGGGTTGGGAAGGCCGGAAGCAACCGGCCGAAAAAGAGCAGCTAAATAAGCTCGCATGGCGAATGGGGAGATACTCGGGTGGGTAAGTCATCGCTTTTGCATGCTCGGGCCGGTTGACGGGCCGCCGAACATGTCATTACCAAAATTCGTCATTGGAATGGTTTTCGCCCTCGCGATCGTGGTCGCGTGGTCCTATGTCGACGGCGCGACAGTCACCACAACGGTGCTTCGCGTCATCGGCTGCGCTGTCCTCATCCAAATCGGTTATTTCCTGCTGGTGTATGTGATGATCGCCAGGAGCGCGCCGACATCGGCCGACAGGGCTCGCGACGCCGAAAGAAGCCTCGGCGCCGACAAGGCGGTTGAAGGCGAGAAGCTCTCGGCGAGGCGCAGCGTGCATTGAGCAGTCTGAAGCCGCAAGGTCGGCCTCGGATCATCTTGCAGCCGGACTCAGCCTGCTTCGGCCGGCTCGGGTTCCGATTGCTCGCCTGAAAGCATTTTCGACAGGCGGCTGCCGGCCTTCGCTTTCAACCTCTGATATTGCCCCACTTCGACGATTCGTCCGTTTTCGACTGCAACCACCCAGTCGGCGAAGGCGATCATCGATGGCCTGTGCGCAATGGTCAGGATCGTCATCGATCCGCGCAAGCCGTCGATCGACTTGGCGATCAGGGATTGGTTCTGCCAGTCGAGCGCGCTGGTCGCCTCGTCGAGAATGAGCAGCGAAGGTTTGCGCAGCAGCGCGCGCGCCAGCGCGATGCGCTGGCGTTCGCCGCCCGAGAGCCGGACGCCGCGGTCGCCGACCACCGTGTCGAGCCGCAACTCCAGCCGCTCGACGAAGTCGGCGCCATGCGCAGCGCGCAGTGCAGTCCACAGCTCCGCGTCAGTGGCTTGCGGCGCGGCAAGGCGCAGATTGGCGGCGATCGTATCGTGCAGCAGGAACACGTCTTGCGGCACATACGCCACCTGGTCGCGCCAGCGCCGGCGGTTGGCCGCGCCGATCTCGACGCCATCGGCCAGGATTTTGCCCTCGCTCGGTTCGAGCAGGCCAAGCAGCATGTCGGCAAGCGTGCTCTTGCCCGAGCCTGACGGACCGATCAGCGCCGTTACCTTGCCGGCGGGAAGGCCAAACGTCACATCGCTCACCACCGGCTTGCCGCCGGCCTCATAGGCAAAGGAGACGTTGCGGATGTTGAGCCCGACATCGAGCGACAGCTTGGCATCCGATTCGAGGTTTGCCGGCTCGCTTTCGGCATCGAAACGCGCCTGCATGTCGCGCATCGAGGCATAGGCCGGCAGATTGATCAGCACCTGCTGCGCCTGCATCTGCATGTCCATGAAACGCGGCGCGATGCGCATGAACACCAGAAGCAAGACTACGATCTCGGCCAGTGAGAGGTTGAAGCGGACCAGGGCGACATAGATGAACAGGCTCAGACCAATGACGCTGGCGACCTGGAACAGCGCGGTGCCGATGGTGCTGTTGCGCACATAGTTGATGTTGTCGGCCTTCATCTTCTCCAGCGTCGCGCGAAGCTGCGCGTAATAGGTCGCCTCGACATTCAGGCTCTTGGCCACCTTGATGCCGCCGAGGAACTCCGAGACCGTTCGGTACTGCTCCTGGCGATTGCTGGTCAAGACCCGGCCGAAGGCGCTGGCTCGTGCCCGAAACGGCTGCAGTGCCAGGAAGGTGACGATGCCGACGACAATGGCAAACGCCGTCATCACTGGCGAAATGAACAGCGAGACAACGAGATAACCCGCCAGAAGCACGGCGATCTGCACCAGCATCAGCAGCGAGAACGCCGCCGACTGCACGCGGTCGATATCGCCGGTCAGCGCATGGTCGAGATCGGAGCTGCGCATGCGCGCGAATATCCCCCACCGCGCCTTGCCGATGCTCTCGAACAGGTTCATGCGCAGGCGATTGATGAAGTCGAGCAGCAGTCGCGCCATGTAGACGGATTTATAGCGGTTGAACGCTGCCTGCAGCGCGACAAGCCCGACCAGCAGGCAAAGCACCGTGGTCAATTGCAGCGTTCCGTCCGGAGCCAGCCAGCGCACCCAGTCGCGGTCAGGCAACCTGACCGCGAAATTCTGCTCGGGTCGCCCGACCAGATGCAGCAGCGGCACCAGAAGCAGGATCGAGATGCCTTCGGTCAGGCTTCCCAGGATCAGGAACAGCAATGCCGTGAAGGTCCTGCGCCCGCCGATCCGGGCCATGGCGGCGCCGAAACCGGCGACATCGCGGTAAAACGAAAAGCGCAGGATCTGCGATGCGGACATGTCAGTCACCGCGGCCCTTTGTCGGCCGCCAGATCGTTTTCGATCAGGGCGACGGCTTCGCCGATACGGTCGAGCCCGGTGGGCACTTCGAGGCGACAGACGCCGATCTGGCTGGCCAGGGCCGCGCATTGGCGAAGATGTGTCGTGGCAAAATCGCCGACCAGGGCTGGACGGCCGAAACGCGTCACATAGGAAAATTTGATGATGGCCGGCAGGGCGCCGATGCCTGGCAGCGGCGTGATCGCTGCCTTATCGCCGCGCTCGAGGATATAGATCCGGGTCGCCGGCACCGCGTCTGCCGCAAATCCGGCGTGCAGGCGATGCTGCATCTTGTCGATCGCCGCATGCACCTGCGGGCGTATTTCTGCCTGGCGGATGGGAAACGCGGCGGCGGCATCGGCGGCGAGCTTCAACTGCGGAAAACCCGGAACGATCATCGGCCGGTCCGTGAGATCGAGCGCCACGACATCGTCGGTCAGCAATCGATGCCCGGCACGGATCATCGCGCTCGCCGTCGTCGATTTGCCGGCGCCCTTGTCGCCCATGAAGACAGCGCTCTTGCCGCCGACCGCAATGGCGCTGGCGTGCAGGATGAGCAGGCCGCGCTGGTGCAGGAGCAGTGCCATGACCGGACCGAGCAGCGGAAACGCCAGCAGTGCATCGTCGACATCAGGCGCCGGCTCCACCTCGATGCGGCAGGCATCGGTAATCAGGAACGCGCCGACCGTCTGCCATGCCAGATATTGCTGCCGCGCCTCGAAGCGGAAAGCAGTTCCGGTCTCGGGCGAGGGTTTTGGCAAGTCGATCGGGCCGACTGTAATCACCACATCGACCGCCGCCGGCGCGCTCGGCTCCAGCTCGGGCAATTCGACCTGCGAACCGATCGTCAGGCCATAAGCCCTGTAGAAGCGTTGCGCGCGAGCCTTGGGATGGCCGGCATCGCGGATCGCATCGGCGGTGAGTGGCATGTTGGCCAGTGTCATGCTTGGCTCCCGCGCTGTTGCACCTGCCTTAGCCACAGCGACAACGCGATCGAACGCCAGACATACTGGACATCGGGCAGGGTGGCTTCGTCCGGTTGCCGCGCGATGCGGCCATAGGCGGCTGTCACTTCGGGCAAATTGACATAGGGCGCGATCAGCGCCGCATCCGCTACCAGCACCTTGTCGAGGAGATCACGGTGATTGCCGAGCATGCCTTTGACCAGGTTCGAGGTGAAATCGATCTTGTCGCGCCGCCACTGCACCGCCGGGGGCAAAATTCCTTCCATGGCACGGCGCAACACCGAGCGGCCAAAGCCCTGGTTCAGCTTTTCCGCGCCGGGCAGTGCCAGGCAGAACTCGACCAGAGGCTTGTCCCAGAAGGGGTAGCGCGGCTCGACGCCGAAATTCGCCGCCGCCTTGTCGAGCACCTCGAAGGCGTGCGGCACCATGCCGTTCGACAGCAGCCAGCGATGGGTCAAGGTCTCGCTGGCGCTGACCGCGGGCGGCATATAGCCGGCCCTGCGGAACCGTTCGACGAGGTCGGTACGCATCGCCAGGTCCGGATTGATCAGGGCGCGCCAGCTCGTCGCCGGCCGCCCAGTGGGATGGCGCCGCAATTTGCCAAGCACGCGGTTCGCGAACCGCTTGATTCTCGCGATGCGCCAGGCCGGCCCGTAAAGGGTAAGGAACTGGTAGTAGAGGCCGAGCATGCCATCGCCATAGGTGTTGGAGGCGCTGCGCAGCTCGCGCCACAGCTCCATCCATTTGCCGGCATAGGCGAGTTCGTGCAGATGGCCGTGGCCCTGCGAAACCACCTCGTCGCCGCCATGGCCGTCCAGCAGCACCTTCATGCCCTTGGCGCCGGCCGTCCTGTAGATGTCGCGGGTCAGCGACAGGCCGGGGGCCAGGAACGTTTCTTCCTGCTCCTCCAGGATGCGTTCGAACTCCGCGAAAGGCGCGTAGTTGCCGACGGAAATCAAAGTGCCGTCGACCTTCTCCTGTCCAAGCACTGCCTCGATGAAAGGCCGCTCGTCCATCGGCGAACCCTTTTCGAACACCAGCGAGAAGGTCGGCAGCCTCGGCTTTCGCTGCGCGGCATTCTGCAGGCCCGCCACGCAGGCGATCGACGAGGAATCGAGGCCTCCGCTCAGCATAGCACCGACCGCAGGCGTGCCGCGCATACGGTTGCGGACCGATTGCGAAAACAGATGCCGGAATTCCTCGGCCGTATCCGATCGCATCGGCCTTGGCGAGGGTTCGATCTGCCAGTAGCGGCGCAGCACCACCTGGTTGCCGGTCACTGTCAGACTGTGGCGCGCCGGCAGGCGGAAGATATCGGCATAGGCTGTCGACTGCGGATCGTCGGGCAGCCCGGCCAGGAATCCCGAAATCTGGTGTTCGCTGATGCGCATGTCGACGCTGCCGGCATCGAGGATCGGCCCGATCTCCGAGGCAAAGACGAAGCGCCGGTCGCTCGAATGATAGTAGAACGGTTTGACGCCGAAATGGTCGCGCACGCAAAACAGCTGCCGGCGCTCGCCATCCCAGATGGCAAAGGCGAAGTCGCCTTGCAGATGCTCGGGGCAGGCTTCGCCCCAGCGCAGATAGGCGCGCATCACAAGCACGGCGTCGGCAACCGAACTGTCCCGGATGCCGAGCCTGGCCAGCAATTCGTCGCGATTGTCCAGCCGGCAGTCCGCGGTGATCGCGAGCTTGCCGCCGGCCATGGTCAGCGGGCCGGGGCCGGCTTCATCGGTGGTGTTGAGCCAGGCGTGCCCAAGAACGACGCCCTCGTCCATCCACCACGAACTGCCGTCAGGCGCGCGATGTTGCATGCGGGCAAGCATGCGCTGAATGTCGGCCGCGGCGGCCGGCTTGCCTTCCTGCCTCAGCAGAATTCCGGCGACGCCGCTCATCGCTCACTGGCCGTGGTCGACGAGATGGTTAAACCCGCCAAGCGAGCCGCCGAGCACGATGTGGTCGCCGCTGACCAGCCAGGCATGCGCCTTCAACTCGGTGCCGGTATCGCGCTCGATGCCGATGCGGATTTTTGAGGCGTTGCCCTGGCGGGCAAGCAAATACTGGCCGGAAAGCGCTTGGGTCAGACAGCTTGCGCCAGGCACCAGGCGGGCAGCCGCAGCCACGCCCCAGGCGACACGCCTGAGATCGCCGATGTCGGCCGGTTCGCGCGCGTCGAACCGGGTCACCATGCCGCGAATCCTGTTATAGGAAAGCAGCGTCAGCCCCAGCCGCACCACCACGACCACCGCAAGGCAGTGCGCGAGAAAGAGCATCTCCGGCCCGCTCAGCGAGAAAGCTCTAGACAAGTTCCTCATCATGGAGCCTCGCAAGCCCGGCGTCCGCCAAGCCCTTCAACAATCCATCGACATCGGCCTTGCAGCGTTCCGGATCGACATTGTAGCGGTCCAGCACGGCGCTGCGGATTTCGGAAATCGGCCGCGGCTCCTGGATCAGCTCCCAGATATAGGCGCCGACGCTGTTCAGGCTGTAATAGATGTTGGACCTCATATCGAGCAGCGCCAGGCCGTTGCCAAATTCGCAGGCCACGGCATCCTTGCTCGCGCTCACCCGATCATGGTCCGAGGGGTTCCAGTCCATTCCTAAACCTCACTCACAACACCAACGCTTCGGCAATTCCGGACAAAGACGCGAGAGCCGGGGTTTGACCCCCGACTCTCCTTAGTGCGCTCTGTTTGCAGAGTCCGGACTTTGTCACCCCAACGAGAGAAGACTCAGGAGAAGGTGAGTTCGCCGACCGGCGTATGTGCCGGAAACGAGGCGTCGAGTGCCGTAGTACCGCTACCGCCTTGCGTGATGGTCTCGATCGAGCCGTGGACCGTCAGGCTAGGGGTTTCGTACTCATGCTTTTCAACATTCTGTTCCAATTTACTCTCCACTTGTGGACTGGAAGCGGCCTGTCGATTGCCGGCAGCGAGCTATTGCTGCACCGCAATAGCTGCATGGCAGCATTTATGAGTCAAGCCTGATTTACCCGCCGTTAATCAATTCTCGGTTGCGGTTGCCTTCAATGGTGATCAAAACCGCTTGCATTTTCACAGCCTAGGCGATTTCAGCGCAGTGTCCGTGGTGCTTAACTAAGCAACTGATTCTATTAGATTAAATTTTCTAGTCGAATGCTCGTCATTTGGGCGCCAGCGCGTTCCCACAAGATTGTTGCTGACGTGTCGGGCAGAGGCTCCGATCAGGCGACGACTTGCATCACGTTGTACGACTGTGTCGTTAGAGGTCCAGGTTGCAGGAAAATTGTCTCCAAGGAAAAAACTGGACGCGGCGCATGAATTTGGCGATGCTTTGCTTCGCACTTGCAATATAACGCGCCTGGCGAATTTTTGCGGAGATGCTGCAGCATATGGCCTTGCAGGAAGGGACCTTCGAAAGGTTGCGCGCCGCTGGCTGCGCCGACGAAGTGGCCTATGTGCAGGCGTGCCTGCGGCTGTTCTTCGCCTCCGGGGCGAGCCCCAGCACCGCGCCTGCACCGGCCATCTCCGTTGCCGATGTTTGCGATATCGCCAGGCTGAACAAGGTCGCCACCTTCATGCTGAAGGCGCTGTCGCGCCCACCGGCGGGCGAGACGCCGCCGGGATTGCTCGAGTGGCTCGACACCTATCGCCGGCGCACGATTGCGATGAACTCGTCCGGCATCATGGATTCGATGGCCATCGACAAGGCGCTGCGCGGCAGCGGCATCGATTTCGTCTTCCTGAAGGGGCCCCTCCAGCAGCAACTGCTCTATGGCGACCATTTCATGAAGCCGTCCGGAGATGTCGACATATTGGTGTCGCCGACCGGCTTCTTTAGAGCTCGTGATGCGCTGCGCTCGATCGGCTACGAGGTCGCCGGCAAGTCCCGCTCCGTCTGGTGGGTGCGCTTTCTGGGCGAGCAGCACATGGTTCGCAGCCAAGGTCGGAAATTGTCCACCGTCGATCTCCATTACCGGCTCCAGCAGCCGGGATCGCCGAGCCCGCGCGATACGGAAGGGTTCCTGCGCCGCAAGCGCGCGCTTGCGATCGCCGGCTCCAGCGTGCCGTTCATCTCGGCCTCCGACACTTTGCTTCTGTCCTGCATCAGTGTCGCAAAGGCGCTGTTCAACCGCGAGCCATGCGCGGGCTATGTCTGCGATATCCGGGCCGCTGCCGGTCGGCTGAGCGAGGCCGAGCAGCAGACTGTGCTCGACTACGCGGCCGAGCAGGGGCTGGCTGACACCCTGCTGCTGGGCCTGCGCGCCGCCGATGTGCTGCTTGGTGGCGCCGGCACGCTGCTGTCGGATCGGGCCACCAGGATCCTGTCACGCATCGGCAATGAAGACCTGTTCCACATGGTCATCGCGCCGTGGCTGTCGTCGCTCAGATGGCCGCAACGGCGCACCGTTTTGTGGGAATTGTGCGGCCGCGAACCTGTCCGCTATCTGACCGAGGCCGGCTGGGCCGCGTCAGCCGACCTCAGCCGGCGGATTTTCGAGCGGGAAAGCCGGTGACGATGAGGGTCGTCATGCAGCAGGCAGATAACGTTCCGTCCCGATCCGCTGGGGATGGATCGGGGGATGGATCGGGGTCCGGCGCCGCGCGCCGGGAGGGCGAGGGGCCTCGCGACACTTTATGCAATCGAAAGGCCACCCTATGTCCATGACAGAATCTCGGGTCTGCGTGATCATCGCGGCGCGCAACGCGGCCCGGACCATTCCCGCAGCCATCGCCTCGGCGCTGCGCGAGCCGGAGGTGGCGGAAGTCGTCGTCGTCGACGACGCCTCCACCGATGACACCGCAAAGGTGGCCAGCGCTGCCGATGATGGCAGCGGCCGGCTTTCGGTCATCCGGCTCGACGCCAATCGCGGCCCGTCCTTCGCCCGCAATACCGCCATTGCCGGGTCGAAATCACCTTTCATCAGCATTCTCGACGCCGACGATTTCTTCCTTCAGGGACGGTTTCACCAGCTGTTTGCCGGCACCGACTGGGATTTCGCCGCCGACAACATCATGCTGATCCGTGACGATACGGCGACCGATGTCTCGAAGATCGTCGCCCCGTCCTTTTCGGCGGACCCGGAATTCCTCGACTTCGAGCGGTTCATCGACGGCAACATCTCCAGACGGCGTGTCCAGCGCGGCGAACTCGGCTTTCTCAAGCCGGTGATATCAAGAGCTTTCCTCGACAGGCATGGGCTGCGTTACGACGAGAACCTGCGTCTCGGCGAAGATTACGAACTCTACGCCCGCGCCTTTGCCCTTGGCGCACGCTTCAAGGTCATCCGTTCCTGCGGCTATGGCGCGATCGTGCGCGCCGATTCGTTGAGCGGGCGCCACAAGACACAGGATCTGAAGCGCCTCGCCGATGCGGATCTGGCACTGCTCGAGATCGACAGCCTGCCGGAAGGCTCCAAGGCCCTGCTGCGCAAGCACGAGCGGCATGTGCGTGACAAATACCGGCTGCGCAATTTTCTCGATGTGAAGGCCGAGCGCGGCATCGCGTCTGCCGCCGCCTATGCGCTGGCCAGCCAGTCGAATCTCATTCCCATCGTTGTCGGCGTGGCCGCCGACAAGCTCGATGCGTTGTTCCGCCACGCCGGTCTGCCCCCGCGGCAGCAGCCGGTGCCGCCCTTGAGCTTCCTCATGGCCGGTACCAGCACGGCGGCGGAAAAGTAGGCTTCGCCAAGTCCGGGACCGCGGCCGCAAGGCTGAAAAAATTGCCTTTCTGAAACTCGGAGGTTGCCTACACGCCCCGACGATGGCACTGTATGTTGCGGTGCAGCAATTTTGGAAGGCCAACCGGATGGCTTCAATTTTCGGCTTCAGGTCCAGGGACCCGGCACGCGACAAGCAGACCGATCTGGCGCGTTTCGACCGTCTGGCAAAGCTGTTGGATCAGATCACGGCCGAGATTGCGGCCGAGAAGACCGGGTTGGAGGCCCGCTACCGGTCGAAGTCCACCAACGCGGCCTTCCTGGTCGAGTCGATGGAGAACGGCTCGGCGTCGGCAAGCAAGCTGTCGGAAGTCGGCGAGCTGACGAAGTCCATCCTGAACTGCGAACAGCGCATCGCCGAGCTGGTGCGCCAGACGAGCCGGATGAAGGAACTGCGTCATTCACTCGACGCGATCGTCGGCGAGGATGGCCAGGGTTCTGATTCGCACGGGGAATATGTCAAACCCGCAGGTCGCTTCGGCTGAACACGGTCACACGAGACACAGAAGAGAAAGTTCGGGGACGGAGGATCGGGATCGGCCCGTTAGCAATGTGGGCCAATCGGTGACTTTGGGTTGGGGCGGAACAGCACAAAGGTGAATTGATATGAACGCAGATCCGAAGACGACGCCCATCGCGGCAATCGATGCCATGATTTCGACGCGGCCAAATCGGCCAATGCGTCTTGTAAACCCAACGCGTCTTCTATCCGTTGGTGCGCTTCTGTTGGCGGCAGCCGCAGGTCTGCTCGGCGCCGCCCACCCCTCCCGCGCCCAGGACGCCTCCCCGGAGATGCAAAGCGCACCGTCCTTCGTCGACGATTTCAAGAGTTTCGATCGTTCGCGCTGGTATGTCTCCGACGGTTGGTCGAACGGCAATCACCAGAACTGCACCTGGTCGAAAAGCCTGGTAAAATTTTCCGACAACATGCTGACGCTCGGCTTCGAAAAGCGCAAACTGAAGGACCGCGAGTTCGCCTGCGCCGAGATCCAGACCAAGCAGCGCTTCGGCTATGGGACCTATGAAGCACGGATGAAGACCGACACCGGATCCGGTCTCAACGCCGCTTTCTTCACCTATATCGGCCCTGCCGACAAACAGCCCTGGTATGAGATCGACTTCGAGGTGCTGACCAAGGATACATCCAAGGTGCAGGTCAACAGCTACATCGCCGGCAAGCCCAAGAACGAGAAGCTGGCCGAGGTCGAAGGCGGCGCCGACAAGGGCTTCAACGACTATGCCTTTATCTGGGAAAAGGACCGGCTGCGCTGGTACGTCAACGGCAAGCTGGTCCAGGAGGTGACCAATCCCGAGCAATTGCCGACCCACTCGCAGAAGATATTCTTCAGCCTCTGGGGCAGCGACACGCTGAAAAACTGGATGGGCGCCTTTTCCGACCCCGGCCGCCAGGTGACGATGCAGGTGCAGCGCGTCGCCTTCACCGCGCTCGGCCAGCCGTGCCAGTTTCCGGAATCGCTGGCATGCAGTGTAAGCAGCATAAAGTAGATCTGAACCGGCCCGGCTATATAAGGCCAAAGGGCGTGAACAGGAATTAACCCGAATGAATTTGACGGTCTTTGGAATTGGCTATGTCGGTCTCGTGCAGGCCGCGGTGCTGGCGGAGGTCGGGCACCAGGTGGTGTGCGTCGATGTCGATGAAAAGAAGGTCGAGCGGCTCAACCAGGGCCTGGTGCCGATTTTCGAACCGGGACTGGAGGCCCTGGTCAAGGAGAACCACGCCGCCGGCCGCATCAAGTTCACCACCGATGCCGCCGCCGGCGTCAAGCATGGCGAGATCCAGATGATTGCGGTCGGCACGCCACCCGGCGAAGATGGTTCGGCCGACCTCAAATATGTGCTGGCGGTGGCCGAGACCATCGGCCGCGAGATGGACAGTCCCAAGATCGTCGTCGGCAAGTCGACCGTGCCGGTCGGCACCTGCGAAAAGGTGAAGGCCAAAATCGCCGCGACGCTGAAGGCGCGCGGGCGCCAGGACCTGGCTTTCGACGTCGCTTCCAATCCTGAGTTCCTCAAGGAGGGTTCCGCCGTCGCCGACTGCATGAAGCCTGACCGCATCATTGTCGGCACCAACAGCGAGGGCACCGAGGCGGTGATGCGGGAGCTCTACGCGCCGTTCAACCGCAACCACGAGAAGATGATCGTGATGGACGTGCGCAGCGCCGAATTCACGAAGTACGCCGCCAACTGCATGCTGGCGACCAAGATCTCCTTCATGAACGAAATGGCCAATCTGGCCGAGCAGCTCGGCGCCGACATCGAGGAGGTACGCAAGGGCATCGGCTCGGATCCGCGCATCGGCTACCACTTCATCTATCCCGGCCTCGGCTATGGCGGTTCGTGCTTTCCCAAGGATGTCCGCGCGTTGATCAAGACCGCCGAAGGTGTCAAGTTCGACGCCAAGCTGCTGCGCGCCGTGGAGGAGCGCAACAATGCCCAGAAGTCGGTGCTGTTCGACAAGGTGCACCGTTATTTCAAGGGCAGTCTCAAGGGCAAGACCTTCGCGCTCTGGGGCCTCGCCTTCAAGCCCAACACCGACGACATGCGCGAGGCGCCGGCGCGCGTCCTGATGGAGGCGCTGTGGCAGGCCGGCGCCAATGTGCAGGCCTACGATCCCGAGGCGATGCAGGAATGCCAGGCCATCTACGGCCTGCGCGACGATCTGCTTTTGTGCGGCACCAAGGAGGCGGCGTTGCGCGGCGCCGACGCGTTGCTGATCGCCACCGAGTGGAAGAGTTTCCGCGCCCCGTCCTTCGACGCGGTGAAGGATGCCCTGACCACGCCGGTCATCTTCGATGGCCGCAACCTCTATGATCCCAAGGTCATCGCCCGTCACGGCATCGAGTATTTCTCGATCGGCAGGATGGCGGCGTGAAGGCAGGGCGGCACAACGCGGAGCCAGGTTCATGAAAGTTCTGTTTGCAGGCGGCACCGGCTACACGCCGCAATTCAGCGGGGGCGTCCAGTCGAGCACCCACCACTTGGTCGAGCAATTGCGCGAAAACGGTCACGAGGCATCCGTTCTGGCAGCGCTGTTCGGCGACGGCATGTTCGGCTTCCGGGCGCGCGCCAAGATGAAGCTCCTTCGTCAGCGCGCGGTCATCGACAATTTCCCGGGCTATCCGGTTGTACGGGCGTGGTTCCCCTGGGAAGCGGCCGACTTCGCCGTCAAAAAGTTGAGGCCGGATGTCGCGGTCGTGCAGTGCCACAATTCGGTGCCGATCGGCAGAGAGTTGCAGAGGCTTGGCGTGCCGCTGACCGTCTATCTGAGGAATGTCGAATTCGACGAATTGGCCGGCGATCTGCGTGAGCTCCATTCGGCGGTCTATATCGCCAACTCCGAGTTCACCGCGCGCGCCTATAAGGCAAAATTCGATATCGATTCGACGGTTATTCCGCCGACCATCAATCCCGCGTTCTACAGCACACCGACGACCGGTGAATTTGTCACGCTCATCAATCCATATGAGGAAAAAGGCTTCGATCTTGCGGTGCGCATTGCTGCCGCCTGTCCCGAGATCCCGTTCCTGTTCGTCGAAAGCTGGAAGCTCGACGACGATCATCGAGCCCGGATCGAAGCAACAATCTCTCCCCTCCAGAACGTCAAGCTGGAAAGCCGCACCAGCGACATGAAGACGGTCTACGGCCGCACGAAAATCCTGCTTGCGCCCAGCAAATGGGAAGAAGCCTGGGGCCGGGTGGCCTCGGAAGCGCATTGTAGTGGCATTCCCGTGGTCGGCTCGCGGCGCGGCGGTCTGCCGGAAGCGATCGGCGCCGGCGGCGTGGTACTGGACTACGACGCCCCGCTCGCCGACTGGGTCGCAACGGTCAGGCGGCTGTGGAGCGATGAGGCCGAGTACAAGCGGCTGTCAGCGACAGCACGTCAGTTTTCGGAGCGGCGGCAAATGAACCCCGACAGCCAGTTCGCAACGTTCATGGGCGTTCTCGACCGCGCAAGACGTGTCGGTTTGGAGCGCGCAGCCTAAACGCGTCGTGTTGCAGTTCAGCTGAGACGCTGCACGACCGTGGTCGCGCAAAGTTCCCGTTAGCCAGGTCCAGGCGTCGTGCGCCCGTCCGGATCACTTTTAATTGCTGCAGTGCAATATTTTGTGGCACTGCAGCAATCAACGTGTATTCTGCCTGTCTACATTAGGGCTTGTGCGATATGGACCGCTTGGTCCGAGCAAGCCCCAACCTTATGGGCGGGTCATGCGCGTGGGCTTTGTCGTCGGCGAATTCCCTCTGCTTTCGGAAACCTTCGTCGTGGACCAGATGGCTGGGCTGCTGGCGCGGGGCTTTCAGGTCGAAGTGGTCTGCGAAAAGATGCAAGGTGACCACCGAATTGACCGGCAAAGCGAGCCGATGGCGACGCTGCTCGCCAGAACCCGACATTGGTGGCGATGGGCCGCTGTAATCAGCAAATTTGTACAGCGTCTGCCGCCGCGTCTGCGATACAAGGCCTCGACCGTTCTCGACATCGCCTTTGCACGCCGCCTGAACCGCTGCGACGTGATTGTCGCCCACTTCGGACAGAACGGCGAGAGAGCAGCCGCACTGAAGAAATGGAAGGTGCTCAAACCACCGATCATAACCATCTTTCACGGCGCGGACGTGGCGATCCCGGCGCGGCAGGCAGTGCTCGCGACACAATATGCCGGGCTGACCAGGCATGGGACCCTGAACCTGCCCGTCAACGATTACTTCCGCACGATGCTGCTGGAAGCCGGCCTGTCCCAGGCGAGCACGACGGTCCACCATATGGGAATTGACACCCGCGAAATCGGCTATCGCTGGGAATCGTGGGAAGGCACCCAACTGGTCGTGACGACGGTTTGCCGCCTGGTCGAAAAGAAAGGCGTCGAGTTCGCCTTGCGAGCCCTGGCCTCCCTCAAGGCCTCCCAGCCGCAGCTAGACTGGCGTTACGACATTGTTGGCGACGGTCCTCTGCGGATGAATTTGGAAAAGCTGGCCGTAGAGCTGGGCTTGGCTGGTCGCGTAACATTCCTTGGCAGCCTCCCTCACGCAGAGGTGAAACGACGGCTTCGCATGGCGCATCTCTTTTTGCTGCCAAGTATCACTGCCAGCGACGGGGATATGGAAGGCATTCCGGTCGCGCTCATGGAGGCCATGGCCGCCGGATTGATTGCGGTCAGCACGTATCATTCGGGAATCCCGGAGCTCATCAAGGATGGGGAGACGGGGTTGCTTGCGCCCGAGCGAGATATTTCAGCGCTTGCCGGCAAGCTTGCCTGGGCCGGGGAGCACCCGACCGAATGCGAGCGTATCGCGCTTGCCGCACGCCGCAAAGTCGAGGAGGACTTCAACGCAGATGTTCTGAATGAACGTTTTGCGCAGATCGTTACCCAACTGGTCACATCGAGCCCTGCGCATGAACCTGCCGGTCATGTCGGCGTTTCCGATGGCTTGGCGGATCCTTCCTCTGCCGGCTGACACTGCTCCTCTGCGTTTGATCGGCAGGCACGCCAAGTCGAGAGAAATCTTGCTACACTGCACCAAAAATGTTGCAGTGCAGCAAGACCTGTACTAACGTTCCTGCGGGTGGGCCAACAGCGGTAGAGTTCCATGCTGCATGTCTTGTGCTTCCGCCACCCTGTCTTCGGCCCGGCTTTTGTCAAAGGGACACCGGCTCCCCGGACGAGCGCATCCTGCCGATGAAGATCTGCTTTGTAGTCGACAAGTTTCCCTCATTGTCCGAAACCTTTGTTCTCGACCAGATAGCCGGATGCCTTGAGCGCGGCATGGAAGTCGGCGTCGTCTGCAACGAGACGTCCTTCGGCAGGGACAGCAACATCGATGATCCGCGCTGGCAGGCGTTGCCAGGAAAGGTCGTATGCTGGTGGGGTGGCCTGGGTCGCTATCGCCCGCTGCTCAGGAAGTGGTCCGGCAGGTTCTGGGACAAGCTCTCGACCGCCATCGACATTGCTCATGCGCGAAAACTGCAGGGCGCCGACGTCATCGTTGCCCATTTCGGCAACAACGGCATGCGCGTGGCCCGCGCCATCAAGCGCGGGAGGATTTCCGCTCCCCTGGTGACGATATTTCACGGCCGTGATGTCGGCGAACCGCTGCATGACGATACGCTCGCGCGCTACAAAGTTGTGTTCGAAAAGGGCGTTCTTCAACTGCCGGTGAATGCGTTTTTCCGCGACGCCTTGATTGAGGTCGGTGCATCACCGGAGCAGGTTGTGGTTCACCACATGGGGGTGCGGCCGAGTGAGATCGACTATCGGTGGCGTTCATGGGAGCAGGCCACGCTCTCTTTCATCTCGGTCTGCCGCCTGACTGAAAAGAAGGGCATCGAATATGCGCTTCGCGCGCTTGCTGGCCTGCCGCGGCGAGACTGGATCTACTCGGTGATCGGCGGCGGAGAACTTCTCGAGGAGCTGAAGGGGATCGCCGCAGAGCTCGGCATTGCCGACAGGGTGAATTTTCTTGGGCCCCGGCCGCACAGCGAAGTCAAACAGCGTCTGCGCGACGCGCATGTGTTCCTGCTGCCCAGCGTCGGCGCCCGCGATGGCGATCTGGAAGGCATTCCGGTTTCCCTGATGGAAGCGATGGCCGCCGGCCTGACGGTGGTCAGCACGTATCATTCCGGGATCCCTGAACTGATCGATGATCACAAGACGGGTTTTCTCGTGGCTGAGCGGGACGTTGCGGCGCTGACCGGCAAGCTTGCCTGGATCGCCGAGAATCCGAAGCCGTGTGAAGGGATCGCTCTCGCGGCGCGCAAGAAGATCGAGGCCGAGTTCAACTCCGATCTGCTGAACCAACATTTCGTGGAAATCGCCATGCGGCTTGGCGAAACGAGGTCGCTTGCATGAACGCCAATCCGCCCCCCCAGTTCGGTCGTGTCGCCCTGCGCGGCGGGCTGGTAACCATCGGCGCCCAGGGCTTCAAGATGGCGATCCAGTTTCTCTCCGTCATCGTGCTGGCCCGTCTGCTGGTCCCCGAGGATTTCGGTCTGGTGGCTTCCGTCGGGCCGATCGTGGCCTTCGTCGGGCTGCTTCAGAATCTGGGCCTGCAGCAGGCTGTGGTTCAGCGCAAGGACATCAGCAACCAGCAGCTCAACCAGGTGTTCTGGATCAGCGCGCTCGTCGGGCTGGGTAGTGCCGTGGTAGTGGCCGGCCTGGCGCCTGCCATCGCCGCGTTCTATGGCGATCAACGTATGTCCGGCATCACCCTTGGCTCCGCCCTGCCGCTGCTTCTCGGCAGTCTCGCCGCAGTGCCGCTGGCGTTGATGAACCGGCACCTGCAGTTCGGCCAGCTCGCACTGAACGACGTGATAAGCGCCGCCGCCGGACTTCTGGCCGCCGCGATCGCGGCCTATGCGGGGTTGGGCTACTGGTCGCTGGTCATCGGCCCGGCGGTTTCGGCAGCTATCGCCCTGGCTGCCGCCTGGCTGGTGGCGCGTTGGACGCCTTTGCGGCCGGACCTGAAGGTCGATGCCGATATATTGTCGTTCGGCGCCAACCTGACCGGCTTCAACCTAGCCAACTTCTTCTCGCGCAATCTCGACAACATTCTCATCGGAAAATATTCCGGTGCGATCGAACTCGGCTATTACGACCGCGCCTACAAGCTCCTGTTGTTCCCGCTGCAGAACATCAACCAGCCGCTGACACGGGTCATGGTGCCGCTGCTCAGCCGCATCCACGATGATAAGGCCCGCTTTCGCGATATCTATGTGCGCACCAACTGGATGCTGGCGGCCGTCACCATGCCTGGCATCGCGGCGCTGACGCTGACCTCCAATCAGATCGTCGGACTTCTCTTCGGCGCGGGCTGGGCACCGGTCGCACCGATCTTTGCCTGGCTGGGCATCGCCAGCCTGGTCCAGTCCGTTTCAAGCACGACGGGATGGATATTCATCTGTCAGGGCAAGACGAAGACCATGTTCCATTGGGGCATCTATTCGTCGCTGACGACCGTCGCTGCCTTCGTCGTTGGCCTGCACTGGGGCGCCGTCGGCGTTGCCGCGGCCTATGCCATCAGCGGTTACGTGCTGCGCGTTCCCGTGCTGGCGCTACTGGTCCATCGCGTCGGTCCGGTGACCGCCGCCGACTTCCTGCTCATGCAGGGGCTTTTCATCGCCTCGTCCCTGCTTGCCTGGTTCCTGTACCTGTGGTTGCCGGCGTCTCTAACGGGCCAGTCAGACCTGCTCGCGGTCTTTTTGGCGCTTGCCCTCAACTACGGCATCGGTCTCGTTTTCATGCTTGCCGTCCCGCAGTCGCGACGCGCTTTGTTCACCACCCTGTCCAACGCCGCGCGCAATATCCGCTGAGCGGCCGGCGATCAGCGGCGCCAGCAGGTTTGTGGCCGACATTGCCGAAGCATGTTCTTCGAGCACGGCCTGAAGGCTTGTCTTGCGATAGCGGTCAAGATTTCCCGCAAACCGGCCGAGCTTTTCGCGCGCCTCTTCGGGCGTCACGGTGTCGATGTCGAGCAGCACATCGTCGACACCGATTCGCTTGGCCACTTCCTTGGTTTTGAACTCGTAGGCGATCGGCAGCACCGGCGTGCCGACGCAAAGCGACATGATCATCATATGCATGCGCGTCGCGACGACGAAGTCGAAGCCCTTCACCAGCGCCATCAACTGGTCCGGCGTGTGGAACGAAGCGTCCACCGTTACGTGGCTGGCGATCTCAGGATCGAGCTCGGCAACGATGGCCTGCGCGGTCTTGGAATCGTCATGGGCATATTCCGGCACGCCCTGACACGTGGAGACGAAGGTCACCTCCTTGCCAAGGTCCCTGACAAGAATTGTGGCGATCTCGCGGACCGAATCCAGATAGCGGCGCATGCCGCCCTCACCGTCGCTGACGTAGTTCCAGTGGCGGACCGAAATAGCGACGCGGCCCGTCGACGCCGGCGGCTGGCTGGAAGCGAGACGCTTGCCGATCCTGTCGGTATCCGCCAAGGCGAATACGGCATCGGCCACCACGTGGCACTTGCCGAGATCCTTCACCAAATCCCGGATATGGGTCCGCGACCGTTCGTCGCGCAGCAGGATGAGCGGGCTGCGGTCGAAGATCGGGCCGAGCTCCTGGCGGTTGTAACTTTTGTCGAACGGGCCGAGGGATTGCGTGAAGAAGACCGGATCCTTGCCAAATACGGCATCGAGCCTGAACTGATTGAGGCGTCGTTCGAGATTGTAGTTCTCGACGAGATAGGTTCCCCCTGTGGTGACCACCACGTCCGCGTCGGCGTAGATATCGAGACCGCGCCGAACGCGATGGCTGAAAAAATTGCCTAGCGCGCTGCTGCCAAACCAGCGCAGGGCCTGGAGAACGAGCCGATTGTAGATCGGCTTGAACCGGTCCCTCAGCCCGCTGCCATTCTTGTATCGGAACAGGGATTCCGACAGCAGCTTATGAAATTCGAGGTCGGGATAATCCGTCTTCGGATAGAGTCGTTCCGCAACCTTGGGCTGGCTGTCGAAGACGGCAAACCGCACGTCGCCTTGCACGATCGTCTTGAGAATGTGGCGGATCGCCAGCAGAATCGCCGCATCCCCGGTATTCAGGCAGACTGTGTTTTCAACGACGATCTTCATGGGATACCTCATTTCGTCAGCAGATTCCGCGGCGGGGCCTGCGGTGCCTAGGACGGGCATGGTGACCGAAAACACCAACGCCAGGACGATCCCGATGCGGCTCGCGTCACAATTCATCGCTGCATCGGGCTGGGTGACCAGTCAGAGCGGCGCTCAAGCCCGACGGAGGGTAACGCATCAATTTTGCAGTGCAACAAAAAACGTGCATTTATGCTACGGCGCACCAAAAATGTTGCGATGCAGCAAAAGCTGGGTTAGCATTCCCGTGGGTGGGCCAACAGCGGTCGAGTTTTCATGCTGCATGTCTTGTACCTTGTGCACGATGTTTCCGACCCGGCGGTGCGCCGGCGGATCATAATGCTCAAGGCAGGCGGCGCGCGGGTCACGTTGGCCGGCTTCCGTCGGACCACAAATGCTGTTCCCGACGTCGAGGGGCTGCAGCCGGTCGACCTCGGCGCGACGCGTGACGGCCGATTCGGCCAGCGTCTGGCGGCGGTCGCCAAGGCGGCGCTGTCGATAGGCTCGAAGCTTGCGGCGATGCCGAAGCCCGACCTCATCATCGCGCGCAATCTGGAAATGCTGGCGCTGGCCAGGCGCGCCAAGGCCGCCTTTCGCCGCGGCGTGCCGATCGTCTACGAATGCCTCGACATCCATCGCCTGGTGCTGCGCAATGACATGCTGGGCAAAGCACTGCGCACAGCGGAGCGTTATCTCGCCCGCGACGTGAAGCTTCTGGTGACGAGCTCACCGGCCTTCATCGCCAATTATTTCAAGCCGTTCGGGCAGGTCGCCGCACCGGTGGAACTGGTCGAAAACAAATACTTCGAAACCGCGCCGATCGCCTTGGATGACAGGTCAAAGGCCGAACACCCTGCAGCACCCCCGTGGCGCATCGGCTGGTTCGGCGCGCTGCGCTGCCGCCGCTCGCTGGAGCTGCTGGCCGACTTCACACGCCGTCAGGGCGGGCGCTTCGAGGTCGTCCTCCGGGGCCGTCCGGCACTCTCGGAATTCCCGGATTTCCATGCTTTTGTCGAGGCCGAACCCTATCTCTCCTTTCGTGGCCCCTACCGCAACCCGGAAGACATGGCCGCGATCTACGGCGAAGTGCATTTTTCCTGGGCGATCGATTTCTTCGAGGAAGGGCAGAATTCGGAATGGTTGCTGCCCAACCGCCTCTATGAGGGCTGCCGCTTCGGCGCCGTACCGATCTCGATGGGCAATACCGAGACCGGGCGCTTTCTCGACCAGCAGGACATTGGCGTCCTGCTTTCCGATGCCACGCCCGAAATCCTGGAAACCGCGCTCGGCCGCATGGACCAGGAGCACTTCGGCAAGGCCAAGGCGCGTGTGCTGGCCCGCAACCCACGAACCTGGAGCTACGACCGCAGCGACTGCCGCGCCTTTGTCGACAGGCTGCGCGGCTTTGCGGTTGCCCCTGGTTCGTTCGCCACCGAGGCAATGGCCTGATGGATGACCAATGACAAAAGTGCAGTTCATGGAAAGGCGCCGATGACGCAAACCGAAGCGCTGCCGCCAAGCCTGATCGTCATTCCGTGCCTGAATGAGGCAGCCCATATCGGCGCGTTGCTCGAGCAGCTCAGGCCGGCAGCGCTAAGGCTCGGCGCCCGCATCGTCGTTGCCGATGGCGGCAGCACCGATGGTACTTTGGCCATTGTCGAAGCGGTTGCGGCCATGGACCCTCAGGTCGTCCTCCTGCACAACCCAAAACGTATCCAGAGCGCGGCGATCAATCTCGCCGTCGCCAGCCTCGGTGACGGCGCCGAATACCTGATCCGCATCGATGCCCATGGCGGCTATCCCGCCGATTATTGCGACCGGCTGGTCGAGGAGGCGCTCGCCACTTCAGCCGATTCGGTCGTCGTCTCGATGCTGACCAGCGGCAGCGGCGCGGTGCAGAAAGCGGTCGCGGCGGCGCAGAATTCCAAGCTCGGCACCGGCGGCTCCAAGCATCGGCACTTCTCGGCCGGCGAATGGGTGGACCATGGCCATCACGCGCTGATCCGGATCTCGGCCTTCACCGCGGTCGGCGGCTATGACGAGACCTTCAGCCACAATGAGGATGCCGAACTCGACTACCGCCTGCGCCGGGCAGGCTACCGCATCTGGATGAGCGGCAAGACGCAGATGGTCTACTATCCGCGTTCGTCGCTGAAGGGCCTGTATTTCCAATATCTCGGCTATGGCCGCGGCCGCGCCAAGAATGTGCTCAAGCACCGCATGATCCCGAAAGTTCGGCAGATGATCCCGCTGCTGGTGGCGCCGGTCGTCCTTCTCGCGGTATTTTCCTTTATCCACTGGCTGGCGGCGGTGCCGCTGCTGGTCTGGGCTTCGGTCTGTCTGGGCTACGGCGCTGTGACCGCCATCAGCCAGCGCAATCCCAACAATGTGCTGGCGGGCATTTCGGCGATGGTCATGCATTTCGGCTGGTCGCTCGGGTTTTGGCTGCAACTGCTCGGCTCGCGATCGCAGCGTGGGGTGGCATGATGGTCGCCGACAGCCGCCGAATCGACATCTGCGTCTGCACGTTCCGGCGGCCGGAACTGGCCGACACGCTGCGGTCGCTCGCTGCCATGGATATGCCTGCCGGTTTCGGCATCGGCGTCATCGTTGCCGACAATGACGACGAGCCGACCGCCGAGCCGCTGGTGACCGCGCTGGCGAGCGAATTGAAGCTCGTGGCCCGCTACCGGCACGCTCCGGCGCGCAACATCTCGGTTGCCCGCAACGCCTGTCTTGATGCCAGCACGGCCGATTTTGTCGCCTTCATCGACGACGATGAAACCGCTTCCCGGCAATGGCTGGCCGAACTGATTGCTATCGCGGAGACAAGCGGCGCCGAGGCCGTGCTCGGTCCGGTGCGGGCGCTCTACCGCCCGGATGCGCCGGACTGGATGCGCAAGGGCGATTTCCATTCGACCTTGCCGGTCTGGGTGCAGGGCGAAATCCGCACCGGCTACACCTGCAACGTCCTTTTGAGGATGAGCGCCGACAGCTTGCGCGACCGTCGTTTCAGCCTGGCGCGCGGCCAGAGCGGCGGCGAGGACACCGAATTCTTCGACCGCATGGTCAAGGCAGGCGGTCGCATCGCCTTTGCGCCGGAGGCGTGGGTCGAGGAAGTCGTGCCGCGTTCGCGAGCCGCTTTCGACTGGCTGCGCCGCCGCCGCTTCCGCTTCGGCCAGACGCATGGCCACCTCATCGGCCATGACGCAGGCGTGATAGAGCGTGCGAAGGCTGTCGGCCTTGCCTCGGCCAAGGCCGTCTATTGCTTCGGCATGGCGGCGTTGACCGCGATTAGCCCGGTCCGCCGCAACCGCAGCGTGCTGCGCGGTATCATGCATGTCGGCGTCGTCAGCGGCCTGGTCGGTATCAGCGAAATTCGCCAATACGGACTGTCTTCCCCGCAGCAAGGAGGCAAGCGTGCAGCCTGACGTCTCCTTTGTCATCGCAGCCCACAATGCCGCGGCCACGCTCGACCGGGCGATCGCAAGCGCCATGGCCCAGCGCGATGTCAGCGTCGAAATCATCGTCGCCGATGACCAGTCGCGCGACAACACGCTCGACGTCGCAAGAGCCTATCCAAAAGATGTCGTCAAAGTGGTTGCGCTGCCGGCAAATCGTGGCCCTGGCGGCGCCAGGAATGCCGGCCTCGACCTCGCCACAGGCCGCTGGGTCGCGGTGCTCGATTCCGACGATGCCGTCCTGCCCGGGCGGCTCGCCGCCATGATCGCGCGAGCCGAAAGTGCGGGCGCTGTAATCGCCGTCGACAACCTCCAGGTGGTGCGCGAGGACGGCATTGCCGAAGCGACGATGTTTCCCGCCAAATATCTGGAGGGCCTGCGTGAAATCACGCTCGCCGACTACATCGCTGGCAACATCGTTTTCGAATCCACGTTCAACCTTGGCTATCTCAAGCCGATCTTCCAGCGCCGTTTCCTGATCGAAAACGGGCTTCGCTATGATGAAAGTCTGAGCATAGGCGAGGATTACATCCTGCTCGCCAACGCGCTGGCCAAGAGCGGAAAATGCGTCGTCGAGCCGACGACCGGCTATATCTACCACATCCGCACGGGCTCGATCTCGCGCGTGCTCGAGCTTCGCCATATCGAGGCGATGCGCAAGGCCGACGCGGTCTTCGCCGAGACCAATTCCATGGACGCTGCTGCTGCGGCCGCCTTCGCCAAACGCGCCCGCAGCCTGCGCAAGGCGGCATCGTTCCTGTCGCTGGTCCAGCACATCAAGGCGCGTTCGCCGTTGAAAGCGATACGCACCGCGCTAAGTGATCCGGCGGCTGTCAGGCACATGTCGATGCCGATCGCCGTCCGCCTCAAAAGGGTGGCGGCGCAGTTTGCCGTCGGCGCGGAGAGGTAAGGAGGGCGAGTACATGAAGACGTTTGTTCGTGGCCTGCAACAGGCTGAAATCGATCTGCTCAGAAGGAATTTGCGATGAAGAAAATCAGGAAGGCAGTCATCCCTGTGGCGGGGCTTGGAACACGGTTCCTGCCGGCAACCAAGTCGATTCCGAAGGAGATGCTGCCCGTGGTCGACCGGCCGGTCGTCCAATATGCGGTGGACGAGGCCTTCGAAGCCGGCATCGAGCACATCGTGTTCGTCACCGGCCGCAACAAGGCTGTCATCGAGGACTACTTCGACCTGCACCCCGAACTGATTGGAACGCTCGAACAAACCGGCAAGAAGACCCAGCTGGAGGCGCTCGAAAGCATGCTGCCCGTGGCCGGCGCCACCAGCTTCATCCGCCAGCAGTCGCCACATGGTCTCGGCCATGCGGTGTGGTGCGCACGCGAAGTCATCGGCGACGAGCCCTTCGCGCTGCTGCTCCCCGATATGGTGTCGTTCGGCCGCCGAGGTTGCCTGGCTGAAACAGTCGATCTCTATCAGCAGACCGGCGGCAATGTGATCGCCGTCGAGCGCTGTGATCCCAGCGAGACCAGCAAATACGGCATCGTCGGGCGCGGCGCCGAGACAGGCAGCGGCTTCGAGGTGACGGCCATGGTCGAAAAGCCGGCGCCGGCCAATGCGCCGTCGAACTATTACATCAACGGCCGCTACATCCTGCAGCCCGAGATCTTCTCGCTGCTGGGCAACCAGCAGCGCGGCGCCGGCAACGAAATCCAGCTTACCGATGCCATGGTGCGGCTGGCGAAAAGCCAGTCTTTCTTTGCCCAGCCTTTCAATGGCCGCATGTTCGACTGCGGCTCCAAGGAAGGCTTCATAGAGGCGACCATCGCCTTCGCGCTGGCGCGCGACGACATGAAGGGACCTGTGCTGGAAATGCTGCAGGCGTTCGTGCGGTCGCATGAGCGTCAGGAAGTGGCCGCATAATGCCCATCTTTCGAGGGCATATGCGTTTGGACGATGGCGCGGCTCATGCCTGCACGCCTGGCCGCTCAGGCCCGGCGCCGGATGGCATGAAGCTTGCGTTGCATATCTTGCCCCCGATCTCCGCAGCTTCGGACGAGGTGGGACCTGACCCGTCTCGCTCCGGCGCCTGTAACCTAGAATTGGATCGAAGATGAATTATGCCAGCTTTCCTCTCGACAAGAGGATGCCATTGCCCAACCCCGATCAGGAAAAGGGTGAAGACTTCATCGACGTCGAGCGCCTGCTTGGCATGGCGGCGCGTCAGGTCAAGGTGGTGGCGGTCTGCGCCATCATCGGCCTGTTCCTGGGGTTGCTCTATCTGCAGACCACGCCCAAGCAATACATGTCGGTCGCCAGCGTGCTGATCGACGAAGGCCTCAACAAGGTCATCGACGACATCTCGGCTGCATCCGTCACCATGCAGACCGACGCCGCCCTGCTCAGCCAGATCGAAATCATCACCTCGGCGCGGCTGGCCTCGGTGGTGGTCGACAAGCTGAAACTCGACCAGAACGCAGAGTTCATGAACCCGCCGCAATCGGCGCTGGTCAAGGGCATCGGCTTCGTGCGCGGCGTGATCGGCTATTTCCGCTCAAGTTCCGCCGAGCAGATTCCCGGCATGGAAAACGTCGATGAGGCGACACGCCAGGCCATGATGCAGACGGCGCGCCACGACTATGCCGTGCTGAAGCTGCAGAGCGAGGTGCTGGCGCAGCGCAACGGCCGCTCCTATGTGCTCGCCATCGGTTACCAGTCGACCAATCCGGCGCTCGCCACCGCCATCACCAAGGCCTATGCCGACGCCTATCTCGCCGACCAGCTCAACGCCAGTTTCGACGCCACCGAACGCGCTGCGGTCTGGCTGCAGGGCCGGCTGACCGAGCTTCGTCAGAACTCACAGGCGGCCGCTATGGCGGTCGAGAAATTCAGGGCCGAGCATGGTCTGGCCGCCAACAGCGACGGCCAGCTGATCAGCGACAAGCAGATTGCCGATCTCACCGCGCAACTGATCGTCGCGCAGGCCGATACGGCGCGCGCCAGCGCCCGCTATCAGCAATACAAGACCATCGTCGAAAGCGGCTCGGACAATGCCTTCAACGATTCCGCCATCTCAAGCGATCAGCCGGCAAGCTCGGTCATTGCAACGCTCAAGACCCGCTATCTCACAGTCGCCAAGCGGCTGCAGGACGTGACGGCCAATTTCGGCGCCGACCATCCGCAGGCGGTGGCGCTGGCCAAGGAGAAGGCCGACCTGTCGACCCAGATTTTCGGCGAGTTGAAGCAGCTGACCGAAAGCTATCGCAATGAATATGAAGTCGCGCTTTCACGCGAGACCTCACTGAGGCAGAAGATCGCCGACGCGGCCGGCAAGAGCTCCATCGACAACCAGAGCCAGGTCAAACTGCGCGAGCTCGACCAGCAGGCGCAGGCGCTGACCACGCTCTACCAGACCTTCCTTAGCCGCTACGAGGAGGCCTCGCAGCAGCAATCCTTCCCGGTCGGCAAGGTCCGCATCATCTCGGATGCCTCAACGCCGCTTTCCGCCTCAAGCCCGCGCACCTCCAGGGTGCTGGCGCTGTCGCTGGTGCTTGGCGTGCTGCTTGGCGCCGGCTTTGGGGGCCTGAATGAGTTCAACGAGCGCTTCTTCAGGACCGGCGAGGACATTCGCGATCGCGTCGGCCTCAAATTCCTCGGCTATTTGCCGATGATCGGCGGCAGGCTCGGCAAGGACGCCGACGACGGTGCGGCGGATGCCAAAGGCGCCAACACATTGTCGGCGGCCGAGAAACGGGCGCGCTTGCGGGTCAGCGTCGATGCGCCGGCATCGATGTTCTCCGAAACGCTGCGCAACGCCAAGATCGCCTTCGACGTTGTCATGGAAGGGCAGGGCAGCCGGGTCATAGGCGTGGTCTCGATCCTGCCCGGCGAAGGCAAATCGACGGTCGCCGCCAATCTCGCCGGATTGCTGGCCGCCAACGGCTCGAAGACGCTTTTGATCGATGCAGATCTGCGCAATCCTGGCCTCAGCCGCAACCTCGGCATGGAGGCCGAGCAGGGATTGATGGAAGCCGTGGTCAACGGCCAGACCTGGCAGTCGGTCGGCAAGGTCGACCGCCAGACCAAGCTGGCGATCATCCCGGCCGTGCTGCGTGGCCAGTTCTCGCATACCAGCGAGCTGCTGTCGTCGGCCGGCATGCGGCGCTTCATCGACAACGCCAAGGAGACGTTCGAGTACATCATCGTCGACCTGCCGCCGCTCGGCCCCGTGGTCGACGCCAAGGCGTTTGCGCCGCTGGTCGACGGCTTCGTGCTAGTTGCCGAATGGGGCCGCACGCCGCGCGCCATGGTGCGCTCGCTGCTGGAGCAGGAACCCTACGTCGCAAGCAAGGTCGTCGGCGCCGTGCTCAACAAGGTCGATCTGAAGAAGCTGCCGAAATACGGCTCGCTCGGCGGCTCGGAAAAGTTCTTCGACCGCTATTCGACCTACTATCTGGAGAAATCGGACGTGCGGGCCAAGACCGCCGCCTGAACGGAGCGCGATCCTGAAAAGGAGCGTGATCCGGAAAAGCGGATCCGGTTTTCGGAAAGGATCACGCTCAAACGAAGAAGCACGGCAGGTCAGGAAAAGATCAGCTTGCCGAATTTACCGGCGATCCTGAGCGCTGTCAGCCGGCCGCTTTGAAAGGCGCCGGTGTCGATGCCGAGCCTTCGCCCGTCAAGCCTGGGGATATCGACCGGCGTGTGCCCATGCACCACAAAGCGGTCGAGCAGATAGGCGGCGTTGAAGAACTCGTCGCGGATGTTGAGCAGGTCCTGCTCATCCTGTGCGACCAGGTCGATACCCGGCCTGATACCGGCATGGACGAAGACGAATTTATCCGAACAGAGCAGCACCGGCAGGCTGCGCAGAAAGTCGATATGGCTGGCCGGAATGACTTCCTTCACGCGCCGGTCGACCTCGTCGCTCGAGGCATAGAGGCTGGCAAGCCGCGCCGGATCGACCCCATAGGAAAACAGCGTCTCGCGGCCGCCGACCGCCAGCCAGCGGTCCCGCGACAGATAGCCGTCGAGATAGTTCAGCATCACCACTTCGTGGTTTCCCGCCAGGCAGACGCGCAGGAACCCTGTTGGCGGTAGCGCCAAGACATGGTCGAGCACGCGCGCCGATTGCGGCCCGCGATCGATATAGTCGCCGAGCATGACGATAATCTTGCGGCCGCGAAATTGCAGCGCGTCGAGCTGGATCTTCTGCTCCAGCGACAGCAATTCCTTGTAGCAGCCATGCACGTCGCCGATCGCGTAGACGACGGTGTCGTCCATATCCATCTCCAGGCGCTCGCGCGGCGCCGGCCGGGGGGGCCTGGATCGCTGGAACAACGCCACTGGGGCCGTCAGACCCCGATGCCGCGGGCTTTGAGCGCCGCGGTGATCTCGTCAAGAATGGCGGGATCGTCGATGGTCGCCGGCATCGTCCATTCTTCCTTGTCGGCGATCTTCTGCATGGTGCCGCGCAGGATCTTGCCGGAGCGCGTCTTGGGCAGGCGCTTGATCGTCACCACGGTCTTGAAGGCCGCGACCGGGCCGATCCGTTCGCGCACCAGCCCCACCACTTCGCCTTCGATGGCAGCGGTATCGCGCGACACACCGGCATTGAGCACGACGAAGCCGAGCGGGACCTGGCCCTTCATAGCGTCAGCGACGCCGATGACGGCGCATTCGGCAACATCGGGATGCGCTGAAAGCACCTCCTCCATGGCCCCGGTCGACAGCCGGTGTCCGGCGACATTGATGATGTCGTCTGTGCGCGCCATGACATAGAGGTAGCCGTCGTCGTCGATCATGCCGGCATCGGCCGTCTTGTAGAAGCCGGGAAATTCCTCGAGATAGGCTTGCCGGAAACGCTCGTCGGCATTCCACAGCGTCGGCAGGCAGCCGGCCGGCAGCGGCAGTTTCACCACCACATTGCCAAGCGTGCCGCGCGGCACTTCATGGCCGGCATCGTCGAGCACGCGAATGTCGTAGCCCGGCATTGGCACGCCGGGCGAGCCGTATTTCACCGGCAGCAGGCCGAGGCCCGCCGGGTTGATGGTCATCGGCGAGCCGGTCTCGGTCTGCCACCAATGATCGACCACCGGCACGTTGAGTTTCTGCTCCGCCCATTTGATGGTTTCCGGGTCTGCGCGTTCGCCGGCCAGGAACAGAGTGCGGAATTTCGACAGATCGTATTTCGGCACGAATTCGCCCTTGGGGTCCTGCCCCTTGATGGCGCGGAAGGCCGTCGGCGCGGTGAACAGCGCGACCACGCCGTGTTCTGCGATCACCCGCCAATAGGTGCCGGCGTCGGGTGTGCCGATCGGCTTGCCCTCGAACAGCACGCTTGTCGCACCATGCAGCAGCGGTCCGTAAACGATGTAGGAATGGCCGACCACCCAGCCGACATCGGAGGCCGCCCAGAATACTTCGCCCGGTCTGACGCCGAACTCGTTTTCCATCGTCCATTTGAGCGCGACCATGTGGCCGCCATTGTCGCGCACGATGCCCTTAGGCTGGCCGGTCGTGCCGGAGGTGTAGATGATGTAGAGCGGGTCGGTGGCGAGCACCGGAACGCAATCGACGTTGGCGCCCGCGGCGCGCTCGCGGGCAACGGCGTCGGCAAAATCGATATCGTAATGCTCCCTCAGATCGCAGCGCAGCTGGTCGCGCTGCAGGATCAGGCAGGCGTCCGGCTTGTGGCGGGACATTTCGATCGCCTTGTCGAGCAGCGGCTTGTAGGCCACGACACGTCCAGGCTCCAGGCCGCAGGACGCGGAGATGACCAGCTTCGGCTTGGCGTCGTCGATGCGGGTGGCGAGCTCGTGCGAGGCAAAGCCGCCGAACACCACCGAATGCACCGCGCCGATGCGGGCACAGGCAAGCATCGCGACCGCCGCTTCGGCCACCATCGGCATGTAGATGATGACGCGGTCGCCTTTGTGAATGCCGCGGTTCTTGAGCACCGAAGTCAGCGCTACCACTTCGCGCTTCAATTCGGCATAGGTGAATTTCTTGACCGTGCCGGTGATCGCGCTGTCGTAGATAAGTGCGATCTGGTCGGCGCGGCCGCTTGCGACATGGCGATCGAGAGCGTTGAAGCAGGTGTTGCAGCTGGCGCCGTTGAACCAGCGCCCGTAAACGCCCGCCTTGGCATCGAAGACGCTGGTCCACGGCGAATACCAGTCGATCGCCTCGGCGGCAGCGGCCCAGAATTGTTCCGGGTCGCGTTTCCAGCCGTCATAGACCTCGTGGTAGCGTGACGCCATTCATCCCTCCTCGGGAAAACTCTCTATCTTGCAATAGCCTATGCGGGTTTTCCCGGCCACGTCTTTCCCCAAATGCCATGTCTTTCCCGAAATTTGGGGCTTGGCCGATCTCGCCTTGGCCATAAATTGCAGGCACCATGGCCGGGTTTGAAATCGGGGCAGGGCGCGCAATGACGGTACGATACGGGGTTGGATCTGCCGTTGGAGCAGCGCTGCTGTTGACGATCGTTTCCGCCGCCCAGGCCGGCGATGCCGCCGCGCGGCGCATCATCGGCTTTTCCCCCGACGGCAAATATTTCGCCTTCGAGCAATATGGCGAGCTAGACGCTGCCGTTTCCGGCTGGTCGCAGATCGACATCATCGACACAAGCACAGACGAGTTCGTCGGCGGCAAGCCGATCCTTGTCCTCGACGAATCGGAAGAGGCGACCACGACGGTGGAGCAGGCACGGGCGCAGGCCGCAAAGCAGGCCGCGCCAATCCTGGCCAAATACGGCATCGCCGAGCGCGGCACGCGCACGGCCTCCGACAGGTTCACCTTCCCGGACGACACGGTCGAGTACAACGACATCCCCCGCCTCGAGCAGGCCGCGCAGAAATGGCTGTCGCCGTTCTATGGCGAAACACCGATTTCGACCATCCAGCTCGATGAGATCCTTGCCGACAGCAAGGAGGATTGCTTGGCAAGCTTCGATGACGCCAAGCCAAGCGACCAAGTTCTTCCGGGCGACAAGACACTTCAGGGCGACAAGACACTTCAAGGGGACAAGACGGGCAAGGCGCGCGGCTTCCGCCTGTCGCTGCAGGGGCAGGACGGCAAGCCGTTCAAGGTATTGCACGAGGACAAGGCTGTGCCGGGCTCGCGCAACTGCCCGACCTCCTACAGCCTGTCGGAATCCTACGAATACGCCCCGCCCGGCAGGCCGGCGGTACTGGCCGTGCTGGTGCAGTGCTTCAGCCAGGGCTTCGAAGGACGCGACCGCCGCTTCATCGCCGTAACCGGCCAGGCACGCTAAGCCGCGGCCCGTCTTGTGGCAGGCAGAAAAAGCTCATGCGCCCGGAGAAAGCAGGGCGTTCGTGTCGAATCAGTCTTAAAGCGGCAAGGCCGCCAGCATCAGCCCGACGCCACCGGCAATCAATATGGCGGCTGCCAACGCTTTTCGATGACGTTCGAACGCGGTCGGCGCCCGCTCCCAATTGTAACGCATACCCAATGCTCTCCCAAAACCCCGCGACTGCATAGCTTACTTTAGGTAAGAAAAGCAAGACCTTGACCCTGCGAGATAGCCGGCTTGACGGTTTGCGGCGGTCATTACCAGCTGCAATCACCGACTATTTCTGGGGTGCTTCCCTGTTTTAAGACCCTGAATAATGTGGAAGTTACCACAGCTCAGGATTGGATGTCTCCGCCGTCTTCGGTTGCGTGTGTCGTGAGGATTTTGGCGTTGCCGGATTGCCACAGAACGGTCGGGCCTGCCTGTTCTCCCTCTCGCCCGCGCAATGGACAGACCCGCATCGCCGCGCTATCTGCTCTCCAGGAAAATGGTGGAGGGGCTCCATGGCCCAAATCGGTTCTGAAATGGTTCTGCGGCTGGCGGACGACGCCTCGGTCCAGCATGTCGGCGATGGCGCCGTCGTGCTCTTGGCGCGCAGCGGCCAGCTTTACACCTGCAACGGCACCACCGAAGCCTTTCTCGACAAGGTGGACGGCGCCCGCAGCCTCGACCAGATCGTCGTCCTGTTGTCCGACGAGTTCGAGGTCGACAAGGGCACGCTCGACCAGGACATGGCGGCGCTGGCCGCCGAACTGGTGAGCGAAGGCATTCTCGCCGACCCGGCTCCCTGATGGTGGACGGCGTTCTCCTGCGCGCTTTGTTTCGTGTCCATTTATGGGCAAGCGCGCGGCTGATGCCGACCCTGATCGGCCGCCGCAGCTTCGAATCGGTGCTGAAATGGGCGCCGCTCAGCGCACCCACCCCTTATCGCGGCCTGTCGTCAGCCTACATCGTCGCTGCCGTCAACCGGACCGTCCGGCACCCCTGGCTGATGCGCGACCGCAGATGCCTGCGCGAGGGCCTGCTCGCCCACCGCTTCCTGCGCTTTGCCGGCTTCGATCCGGATCTGCGCTTCGGCGTCGATCCGAAGTCGATGCAGGCGCCGCGTATGTCTGCCCATTGCTGGGTCTGTCTCGATGGCCGCCCAGTGGTCTCGGACAGCCTCCCCGGCATGGTGCAGATCTATCGCCATCACGCCGATGCCGGAAAGGCGCACGCTGCTTGACCGGTCCGGCGACCACCTTCTGCTATGATCTCCAGGGCCAGGTCATCAGCATATCGGCCTCGCGGGCCGATCTCTGGCCGAGCTTCGACCTCATGCTCGGCACGTTGCGCGTGAGCGGGCCGGCCGAGCCCGATTTCCGCGTCGACATCGTCGAGACGCGGGAGTTACCGGAATTGCCTGCCGGAAAACTCGCTTTCGACGGCGACGTGCCGGAGGACGGCCATTGCCGGCTGATCGACGGTGGCGCCACCGTTCATCTGGTCTTTCCCGGCCTGCAGACCGTCTCGATCAATGCCGATGGAGGCTGGGCCGAGATACGAGTCCATCCCGATGCCAAGGTCAAATGGACGGTGCTGATGATGGTGCTGGATGCAGCACTTGATGCCGGCGACCAGCACATGCTGCACACCGCCGGCCTGACATTGCCCGGCCGCGAGGCGCTCGTGCTGATCCATGCGCCGAGCGGCACCGGCAAGTCGACGACGTCGCTGGCGCTGGCGTCGCAAGGTTTCGGCCTGTGCTCGGATGACGCCATGATCCTCAAGGTTTTGGCCGGTGGCGGCATCACGGCCTGGGGCTTGCCGCGCAAGGTGAAGGTCCACCGCCACACCGTGGCAATGCTGCCCTTCGTGGCGCCTTGCCTTGGCGACAAATGGGACGCCAATGGCGAGCAGGCCGTCTCGCTGGAACGTCTCGCCGAGATCATCCGCATCGAGGAAACTGTCGGCAGACCGGTTGCGGCACTGTTTCATCTCGCCCGCTCGGCGGACGCGCAAACCCGGCTCGTGCCCATGACCAGGACAGACGCCATGGTGGCGCTTGCCACCGACAATGTCAGGACCGGCATGACCGGCCTTTTGCCGGCGCAGAAGCGCCGCATGGCAACCATCGCAACGCTGGTCAAAGCCGTCCCGACATTTACCCTGGAAGTCGGCGAAAAACCGGCCGAGGCGTCACCGTTGATCCGCGCCGCGCTGCCGGCGCCGGACTGACGGCCGGCGCGGCAAGTTCAGGCAAAACGTGACTTTGGCCTGGCGAGCCGCTGGATCCAGCGGAAGGCGTCGCGGCGCAGGCGCGAATGCATCTTGTCCCTGGAATTGACGCCGAGCAGCGTATCGCCGGTGATCAGCCATTTGGCCAAAAATATCGAGAGGTCGGGCTTGATGCGGTCGGCCAGTTCGATCGCGCGCGGTGCATCAAACAGCCGCCCCGTCACATTGAGAACCGTCGCCAGTTCGAGCTCGATGCCGCTGATGCGCGCCGCCTCGAAAAGCCGGTCTTCATCCGCGGGCGACCGCAGCGCGCGCACGCCCTGCAGCACATCGACGCAAAGCTGCAGCCGGTGGAATTTGTGCCCGCCGGCGGCGTGGACAATGGCGATGGTCAGCAGCGCGGCCGGCGTGTCGGCCTCGCTGCCGTCGATGATCTGCAATTCGCGAAAGCCCAGCGACAGCCGCCGCCGCATGCCGGAATCATGCACCAGGTTGCCGTGCAGTTCGATCAGCAGGCTGGTATTCTCCTTCTCCAGCCACTTGAACTCCTGCAGATCCTGCGACTGCGCCTCGCCGCTCCAGAGCTCGAAGCCGCATCCGGCAATCACCGTGTTGGCTTCAATGATGCTGGCCGGCTCGACCAGAATGTCGATGTCGGTGAACGGCCGGTCAGCGGCGTGGCGGTAAAGTTTGCGTGCGAAGACCGGACCCTTGACGATGCGGGCCGGAACATTTTTCGCCGCCAATGCCTTCATGATGCGGTCGCCATGATATTGCAGCAGCATCGATTGGCCGGTCGCCAGCGTCGAGCGATCACGCAGTTCCGACAGCTTTTGCCGCAAGGCTGCGTCCGCAGGCAGTTGGGCGTCGCCGATCTCGCTGAGCTTGCGCAGCATGATCGGCAGCACGCCGTGGAACTCGGCATTGGCGAGCAGTGCCAGCAAGCTTTCGGCAGCAACGTCACGGCCAACGGCAACCGTCGCCTCCGGGTCGGCGAAGGTCAGCAGCAGTTTTTCATCGGCAGGCGCAAGAGATGGCAGCATCAACCCGGATTGCGTTCGCCCACATCAGCAATTCCCGTCCGGAATTGCGTCAAACAACCAACTCAGAGGAGCGTATGTTGCAGAAAAGCATGCATGAAGCCAGCGTGTGGTGGCAGAACCAGCTCATGAATTGACTTTCCACGGTTTCGGTCCATTCTTTTGCACTGGACTGAAAAGGGTGTTTGGAATGGCCAAGAAAAAGTATGAAGCGCCCGTGCTGCGCAAGGCAGGAAAGTTGTCCAGCGTGGTGGCCGGGCCGTCGCTGCCGATACCGCGATAAGACTTCTACGGCTTCGGTTTGGATGAAGCCGGAGCGGTCGGCCGCAAGGCAAGCCGCGCTGCAGGCGGGCAATCTGTCGGCGTGACTGCGGGTAACGGTCCGTCCGGTCCCGCAGGCTAAGGCAAGTTCATAAGCCGCCTGTTCGGGATATGGGCAAGGCCCCTCCGTTACAGTCCCCAGCGCAGCGCGGCTGTTTGCACCGGCGCGTCCCACATTGACGTTGCCTCGTCATCCAGCATGGTCAGCGTGATCGAGCAGCCGGCCATGTCGAGCGATGTCACGTAGGACCCGACCAGCGAGCGGGTCACCGTCACGCCCTGTTTTTCGAAGATGTTTCGGGCGCTGTTGTACATCAGATAGAGCTCCATCAGCGGCGTGCCGCCAAAGCCGTTGATGAACAACAGTGCCGGGCCTTTCGCCCTGTCGCCGAGATCGCCCAGGATCGCGGCGCAAATCTCTTCGGCGATCGCATCGGCGCTTTTCAACGTGTCGCGACGCCGGCCGGGCTCGCCATGAATGCCGACGCCGAATTCCATCTCGCCATCACCAATCTCGAAGGTCGGCCTGCCGGCCGCCGGCACCGTGCAACTGGTCAGCGCCACGCCCATCGAACGCGTCGCGCTGTTGATGCGACCGCCGAGCGCCTTGAGATTCGCCAGCGCCATGCCTTGCTCGGCGGCGGCGCCGACGATCTTCTCCACCACCAGCGTGCCGGCGACGCCGCGCCGGCCGGTCGTAAAGGACGAATTCTCGACGGCGACGTCATCATTGATCACCACCTGCAGGACGCCGTCGGCCATTTCGCCGGCCATGTCGAAATTCATCACGTCGCCTTCATAGTTCTTGACGATGAACAGGCAGCCGGCGCCGGTATCGACGGGGGCGGCCGCCCCCAGTATCTGGGCCGGCGTTGGCGAGGTGAAGACCTGGCCGGGGCAGGCGGCGTCCAGCATGCCGTGACCGACAAAGCCGGCATGCAACGGCTCGTGGCCGGAACCGCCGCCCGAGATCAGCGCCACCTTCCCCGGCTTTATCACCTTGCGGCGAATGAATTTGTGCTCCTCGCCCAGCACCAGGATGTCGGCATGAGCTGCAACGAAGCCGTTGAGGCTTTCGGTCAGCACCGTGTCGACGGAATTCATAAACTTCTTCATGTGTCCTCCCGACACAACACGATCAGCCGCCACTCCTGCCGGTGATGCTGGTGATCTTCTGGATGAATTCGTTGATCGCCTTGTCGAGCGCTGCATTCTGCTTGTCGTCGCCGAAATCGGGCACGATCAGCGAGACATGCCGGGTCTTGCGCATGCCTGCCGCAACCGACATCTTGCCGGGATGCGCCAGATGATAGGCAGCCAGAAACTGATCGCGCTCGGCCGGACTGAAATGGCAGACCGAAAAAATAGCCGGCAGATGTTTTGACGGGATCGGGGTCGAATAGGCCGCGCTGGAAATCTGGGTGACGAAGCTGCGGTGCTTGCCAAGCGCGTCGGCAAGGCGTTGTCGCATACCCGACGGTCGCTGGTCGATGACCTGCGACAGGATCGTCTTGTAGGCGCGGATCGCCTCTTCGGAGCCGGCTTCTGGTGTCTTGTCGGCCATCTCAGTCATCCTAGACCGATGCATCCGAGATGGCCGCCTTGGCCATGGCGAGTTGGGCGGGAGCCACCGAGAGATCCCGCAGGCCGGCCTCGAGCAGGGCCGGGATCGATGCCGGATCGCCGCCGGCATCGCCGCACAGGCTGACTGGGATTTTCGCACGCAGGCCAAAAGCGGCAACCGAGCCGATCAGCCGCAACACGGCGGGATGGCGGACAGAATTAAGATGCGCCACGGCTGCGTTATCGCGGGCAGCCGCCATTACATATTGGGTCAGATCGTTCGAACCGATCGAGAAGAAGGCGACATCGGCGAACGCCTCCGGCGCGATCGCCACCGAAGGCACCTCGACCATGATGCCGAGCGGCGGCATTTTTTGCGCGATGCCGCGCGCGGCAAGCCCGGCCTGCTCCTCCACGAACAGAGCGGCGGCGCGTTGGTATTCCTCCGCGACGGCGATCATCGGAAACATCACCTTCAGATTGCCGTGCACCGCCGCGCGCAGCAGCGCCCTGATCTGTGCGCGAAACACCTCCGGCCTTGCCAGCGACAGCCTGATGCCGCGCAGGCCGAGGAACGGGTTGCTCTCCTCGACGGTGAAGCCCGGCACCGGCTTGTCGCCGCCGGCATCGACGGTGCGGATGGCCACCGGCTTGTCGCCTGCCCATTCCAGCACCTTGCGATAGGCCTCGTATTGCGTCTCCTCGTCCGGCGGCGCCTTGCCGAACAGGAATTCGGTGCGCATCAGCCCGACGCCATCACAGGTCGAGATGTCGATGCCATCGACCTCGGACGGATCGGCGATGTTGACCTGCACGCGCACCGTCGTGCCGGCCCGGGTTACCGCCGGTTTCGCGAGATAGGCTCCGGCCTTGTCTAGATGTGCCACAAACGAGGACGAGGACCGGTGGAACGCTTCGATCTCGGTCATCGTCGGCGAAACCACGATACCGCCATGCTCCGCATCGAGCAGAGCCAGACCGACGGGATTAGCCGGCGAAGCGCCAAGCCCCACCACCATCGGCACACCGCGCGAGCGCGCCAGCATGGCGACGTGGCTGGCGGCGCTGCCGGCCCTCAGCGCGATGCCTCCGCCGGTGCTCCAGTCGGTCTCGAGAAAGCGCGTCGGCGCGATGTCCTCGCCATAGAGAATGGCGCCCGCTGGTGGAGCGCTCTCCTGCTCCTCGGTAAGGGCGCGCAGCACGCGGTCGCGGATATCGCTGATATCGGCGGCGCGAGCCCGGAAATAGTCCTGGTCTGACGTTTCGTAGCCGGAGATCTCGGCGTCCAGCGCCTGTCGCCAGGCCATGTCAGCCGGCATGCCGGACGCGATCGCGGCAAAAGCCGGGCCGGTCAGTGCCTCGTCCCCAAGCATGGCGAGCTGGAATTCGAGAATTCCGGCGGCCTCGTCATCGGCGGTTTCGATCAGGGTCGCGAGCCGGTCCGTCGCGCTGGCGATAGCTGCTTCCAATGCGGCCTTCTCGTCCGCGGCGCTCGCCTTGCCCGTGTAGTGCGCGGTGCCGTTGTCGAGGTTGAACAACGGCCCCTCGGCATAGCCGGCCGACGCCGAAATGCCTTGCAGCCTAAGCGGTTCGGGCATGGCCCGCATCCTCGTCGAAACCGCGTCGCACCAGCTCGGCCAGCGCTCTCACGGCATCATCGGCGCCGTCGCCTGTGGCCCGGATGTGCAGCATGGTGCCTTTCGGCGCCCTGGCCGCCATCACCTTGACGATGCTCTTGGCGTCGAACCATGGGCCGTTGGCGGCAAGCGCAATCTCCACCTCGGCGGCAAAGCTCTTGGCAAGCTTGGTGAACTTCACCGAAGGGCGCGCGTGCAGACCTACCTCGTGGGTGATCAGGACGGCGGCCTCGGCAAATGCGGACATGCGCTCAAAATTCCCGTTCGCTCACGACGGCGACAATTCATGCGCCGTCGCCACCACTTCCTTCAGTGAGGCCCCGCCGGACGCCTCCGTCGCAGCCATCACCGCGCCTTCGACGATCGGCGCGTTGCAGACGACGATCTTCTGCGCCCGCGGCTCGCCGATCATTTCCACCGCCATTTCCGAATTGGTCTCGGCGCCGCCGAGATCGACCAGTATGGCGACGCCCGCCTCCGACCACGCCTTGTCGATGGCGCCCATGATCGCTTCGACGCTGGTGCCGAGCCCGCCATGGCCGTTTCCGCCGCACCATGCAAGCGGCACTTCGTCGCCCACCATCTGCCGCACCATGTCGGCCGTGCCTTCGGCAACCAGCGGCGAATGCGAGACGATGACGATGCCGACATTGCTCATGCTTCGACCTCGACGGTTTCGGCGACGGTCCGCACCAGCAGCGCGACCGAGCGTCCGCCGGCATCCATGTGGCCGATAGAACGGTCGCCGAGGAATGAAGCGCGACCGCGTGTTGCCTTCATCGGCACGGTCGCTTCGGCAGCCGCGTCGGCGACATCTGCGATTTCCATGGCCGTCTTTCCTTTGACCAATGCGTCATGCACGGGTTGCAGCACATCGAGCATGGTCTTTTGACCAACCTGGGATTTGCCTCTAGCGGCCACCGCCTCGATTGCCTTGCCGAAAGCAGCCGTCAGCTTGGGGCGATCCGGCTCTCCTGAAATCTCCTTGCCCAGCGCCAGGAACAATGTACCGAACAGCGGCCCGGACGCACCGCCAACCGTCATCACCAGCTTGGTGCCGATCGCCTTCAGCGCCTCGGGCAGCGGCTTTGCAGCGAACGCCCCGGCATCGGCGCGCACAGCCTCGAAGCCGCGCTTCATGTTCAGCCCATGGTCACCATCGCCGATCGCCTGGTCGAGCGCGGTCAACTCTTCCGAGTGAGCGGCGATCGTGTCCGCGGCGGCGGTGATCAGCCTGGCAAGGTCGAACGCTGCCATGTCCAGATTCCCGGTTTCGATCCTGCCGGCAGTATCGCAAGAGTTTTCATTCGACAATCGAAGCATGCCGTCAGGCCGTTGCATGCAGCGCGGCGGCGGCCGCGAACACTTCGGCCACGGCATGGGCGCCAGGGTCGACTACGCCCTGCAATTTGGTGCCAACATAGGCGGAGCGTCCGGCCTTCGCCTTCTCCATGGCAGCGGTCGCCTCGGCGCCGTGCCGTGCCGCTGTAGCCGCGGCATCCAGCCCCTTGGCATCGAGCGCCTTCAGCGCCGGCTCCAAGGCATCGACCATGGTGCGGTCGCCGACCTTGGCGCCACCGTAAAAAGTCACGCGGTCAAGCCCGGCAAGCAGCGCCTTGGACAGGGTTGCTCCGCCGTTCGAAGCCTGAGCCGCCGCCGTGAAGAAGATCGACAGCAAGACGCCTGAGGAGCCGCCCATTGCGACGCCCAGACTATCGCCTATAGCCGCGAGCGTGGCGGCAGGGTCGGCCAGCGGCAGTGTATCGAGCTTCTCCAGCACGCTGCGCGCGCCGGTCGCCACCGTCGAACCGGTATCGCCGTCGCCCGCCTTGGCGTCGAGCCCGTTCAGTGTCTCTTCGAGCTCGATCAGCCGTTCGCAGACCGTGACGATCAAACGCCTGGTGCCGGAATCCTGGCTGGCCCTTTGGGCTGCGCTGTTTCCAGCCGCTTTCGCCATAGGCACGATAGCCGGCGCGACGACGGTTTTGGCCGGCATCCAGGCATGTGGGCCGACAGGCGCCAGCAAGGCTGCCTCGCGCGCCGCATCGAGCTTGATCAGCGACAGCGAAAAACCGTTCATGTTGAGCGCCGTCATCAGCGGTCCGGGGCCGATCGCAAGCTTCACGGTCTTGGCCAGCGGCGAGGCCAGCACGGCATTGGCGACCAGCGACATTTCGAGCGGCGGCACCGAGCCGAGATTGTTGATGAGCAACGCGTGGCTGGCGTTCGGGTCGAGCCGCACCGCCAGCCGCTCCGCCATGATCGCCACAAGTCTGTCGGCGCTCTGCACGGCGATGCGCTCGACGCCCGGCTCGCCATGGATGCCGAGGCCGAGTTCGCCGTCATTTTCGCCGAACCGCTCTTCATGTGGCTGGCCGGGGATCGAGCAGGACGACAGCGACATGCCGAGCGAGATGATGTCCTTCGCCGCCACGCGAGCGGCTGTAGCAACGGCTGCCAGGTCCTGACCGGTCTCCGACAAATGGCCGGCGATCTTGTGTACGAACAAGGTGCCGGCGACGCCGCGCGGCTGGTTGATATCCGGCAGGGCGATGTCGTCGGCGACGATCGCCATCTCGACGCGAAACCCTTCGGCGCGCGCTTTCTCGGCCGCCAGGCCGAAATTGAGCCGGTCGCCGGTGTAGTTCTTGACGATCAGCAGGCAGCCGGCCGGGCCGGTCACCGCGCGGATGGCGGCCAGCACCGCCTCGACGCTGGGCGAGGCGAAGATCTCGCCCGAAACCGCCGCCGTCAGCATGCCCTTGCCGACAAAGCCGGCATGGGACGGTTCGTGTCCGGCGCCGCCACCGGAGACGACGGCAACTTTCGCCTTGTCCCAGTCGGCGCGCAGCACGACCTTGATCTCGGGATAACCGTCGAGGCGCGCGAGATCGCCGGAACCGATGGTCCGCAACAGGCCATCCAGCGCCTCGGTGACGATCGTTTCCCTGCGGTTGAAAAAGTGCTTCATCGAGTTCGTCCCGTATTCGCAATCGTCAGTCAGAAGCCGGCGTCTAGACCGCCGAAATCTTCACACCAGCCTTTGTCCGTCGGCGCCGAAATACAGCGGCGAGCGGTAGCGGATCACCACTTTGTCGCCCTCGGCCAGATCCGTATCGGGGTCGGTGAGCGTCACCAGTTTCTTCGGGCCGACCGTAACATGCAGATGGTTCTGGTCCCCGAGATGTTCGACCCAGTCGACGACGCCGTCGGCATGGCCGTTTGCGGTCTTCTCGATCGACAGATGCTCGGTGCGCGCGCCGATGGTCTTGGTTCCGGTCGGCGCCCCACCATCAGGCAGCAGCCCGGCCGGCAGCAGGTTGATCGCCGGCTGGCCGAGGCGGGCCGCGACATGAAGGTTTGCCGGCTCCGAATAGATCATGCGCGGCGTGCCGATCTGCACCAGCACGCCGTCATTGAGGATGCCGATGCGGTCGGCCATGGTCATCGCCTCGATCTGATCGTGGGTGACGTACAGCATGGTGGCGCCGAGTTCGGCCTGGATACGCTTGAGTTCGAGCCTGAGATCGGCGCGCAATTTGGCATCCAGCGACGACAGCGGTTCGTCCATCAGATAGATCGATGGTTTGCGCACCAACGCTCGGCCGATGGCGACGCGCTGCATCTCGCCGCCCGACAGCTTGGTCGAGCGGTTGTTCAGCTTGTGGTGGATGCGCACCATCTTCGCCACCTCTTCGACGCGGCGGCGAATCTGGTCCTCCGGTACTTTCCGCGCTGGCGAACGCAGCGGGAAGGCGAGGTTGTCGTAGACCGACAGATGCGGGTAGAGCGAATATTGCTGGAACACGAAGGCGGTGTCGCGCTCGGCCGGCGACAGCGTCGTCGCATCGTGGCCGCCAATATGGATCGTGCCGCCATCCGGCCGCTCCAGTCCGGCGATCAATCTCAGCGTCGTCGTCTTGCCGGCGCCGGTCGGGCCGAGCAGCACGACGAATTCGCCATCGGCGATGTTAAGGTCGAGGCCATCGACGGCGACATGGTCGCCGAAGCTTTTGGTCACGCCCTTGATGTGCACGTCAGCCATGCTGCGCTCTCCCTTGAGAGGCGGTAGTATCGTGGATCGCGGTGCGCCCCGCCCGACCCGAGCCCTTGTCGAACAGCGACAGCCGCGCGCTGTTCAACGTCAGCCCGACATGATCGCCGGCAGCGAGCCGGATTTCGGCCGGCACCCGCGCCTTGATGATGCCGTCCGCCGTCTCCACCGCCACGATCTGCGTCGTGCCGAGATATTCGGTGCCGTAGATGGCGCCGCGCAGTTTCGACGCATCGTCGAAACGGATGTGCTCGGGACGGATGCCGAGCGCCATGTCGGCGGGCGCAATTTCCTCGCGCACTTCCGGCACCGCCACCTTGGCGCCCTGGACGACGATTTCCTTCGCCCCCTTCGCCAGCCCGCCACCGAAGCCCAGGAAATTCATCGGCGGCGAGCCGATGAAGTCGGCGACGAACATGGTTGCCGGGCGGTCGTAGATTTCGCGCGGGCTGCCGAACTGTTCGATGACGCCATGGTTCATCACCGCGATCTTGTCGGCCATCGACATTGCTTCCATCTGGTCGTGGGTGACATAGACCGTGGTGGCGTGGATGCGGTTGTGCAGCTCGCGCAGCTCATGCACCATCAGATCGCGGAATTCGGTGTCGAGCGTGCCGAGCGGCTCGTCCATCAGGAAGCATTTTGGCCGTCGCACGATGGCGCGACCGAGCGCCACGCGCTGGCGGTCGCCGCCGGCAAGGCCCGAGACCGATTTGTTGAGCAGATGGTCGATGCGCAGCAGCTTCGCCGTTTCCTTGACACGGCTTCGAATCTCGCCCGAGGGCATGCCTTGCGCGAGAAGCGGGAAGCCAATGTTCTTGCGCACATTCATATGCGGATAGAGCGCGAACAGCTGGAACACGAAGGCGATGTCCCGCTCCCGCGCCCGGCGCATGGTGACATCCTCGCCGCCGAGCAGGATCTGGCCGCCCGTAGGCAGTTCCAGCCCGGCGATCATGCGCAGCGTCGTGGTCTTGCCGCAGCCCGACGGGCCAAGCATGACGAAGAACTCGCCATCCTCGACGATGAAGCTGGAATCCTGCACGGCGACGAAATCGCCGAAGGCCTTTCTCAAATGTTGGACGCGGATTTCGGCCATGATTATTCCGGGAATTTCGAGACGATGATGAACATCACTGTGCCGGCGAGCATGGTGATGAAGGAGTAGGTGTAGAGCGCGAGCGCGAAAGGCTGGAACAGCATCAGGAAGCCGACGGCGATGAGCGCCGTCGCAATGTTTTCCATGAGGCCGCGCCGGGCCCAGCGAGGCCAGGATGACTTTTTGGAGATGGCTGGGCGCGTCATGCGTAGCTGCCTTCCTTCTGCCCGGCAACGGGGCGAGACGGTTGCCAGGTGGTTCCCCCACTCCGTCGCTGCTTCGCAGCGTCACCTCTCCCCCCTCCGAAGGGAGAGGAAGGCAGCCTGCCTGAATGAAGTTCGCGTCCTTCCTCTACCCCGTCGATGGGGGGAGAGGTGGGGGGGGGGGGCGGGGGCGGGGGGGGGGGGGGGGGTCCCCCACAACAAAATGGGAAGCGCCGCCGGGGGGGTCGGGCCCGCCCAGTTT